>JBBQBG010000314.1:0-4466 GCA_038317285.1 Burkholderiales bacterium
GCTTCCCAGACCACATCCTTGGGAGCGGCCAGCACTTCCAGCGAGCGAGCGGCGGCGCGCATGCTGGCGTGGATCGCCAGGTCGGCTTGGTAAACGCGGTTCAGTTCTTCCGCGCTGGCATGGATGTGCACCAGCGGCTGCTTGCTGCGCGGAGCCTGCAGCAGCGTGTAGCCGCCGGTGGTCATCTCGCCAAGGCGCGGGCCAATGGCGATGACCAGATCGCTCTCCCCAATGCGCTTGGCCAGTGCAGGATTGATGCCGATACCGACATCGCCCGCATACAGCGGGTGGTGGTTGTCAAACGTGTCCTGGAAACGGAACGCATTGCCAACGGGCAGGCGCCAGGCCTCGGCAAAACGCTGCAGGGCCTGGGCGGATTGGGGCGTCCAGCCACTGCCACCCGCAATCACAAACGGGCGCTGCGCCTTGATCAACATTTCGCGCAGCGTGCGTAAAGCGCCAGGGTCGCTCCAGGCGTCCGATGGTTCCACGCGGGCCAGCGGTGCAGGCACCATACCGGTCACGGGATGTGCCGCGACGGCTTGCGTCAACATGTCTTCTGGAAGCACCAGCACGACCGGGCCGGGGCGCCCGTTCATCGCGGTAGCGAAGGCGCGGGCGATGTATTCCGGGATACGGGCCGCGTCGTCGATACGCTCCACGCGCTTGGCCATGCCCAACGCGCTGGGGCCAAACATGACGCGGTAGTCCATCTCTTGAAAAGCTTCGCGGTCACGCTGGTCGCTGGCGACATCGCCGATCAGCAGCACCATCGGAGTTGAGTCCTGGAACGCGGTATGCACGCCAATGCAGGCGTTGGTGGCGCCGGGGCCGCGTGTCACAAAGCAGACGCCGGGGCGACCGGTCAGCTTGCCGTGGGCCTCGGCCATGAATGCGGCACCGCCCTCTTGCCGGTTGACGACAAATTCAATGTGTTCACGGTAGAGGTGAAAGCCGTCCAGCACGGCCAGATAGCTTTCGCCGGGTACTCCAAAGGCGTGGGTCGTGCCTTGTTCAATCAGGCATTGCACCAGCAGGTGGCCGGCAATGTGGGGAGCTGGTGTAGAGGGGTTGGGTGTCGATGTCATGGGCGTTATTGTCCACGCACACGGCCCTCTTTTGCCCCGACTTTCCTCGGGGTTTACACCTTGGCCGCACCCTTGATAGCGCGTGCGCGGTGGTAACCGCCGGTGCCACGGTGCGGCACCACGTCGGTGGGCAAAACATCGCCTGGCTGGTAGGTCGGGCCGTTGTCCAGGCGCGCGTAGTACGGCGCGAACTCGGTGTTGGCCAGCGCCAGCAGGTCTTCCAACTTCTCCAGTACGAAGTAGCTTTCCTGAAAATCGTCGATGCGGTAGTTGGTGCGCATCACCCGCTCCAAGTCGAAGCCTATGCGGTTGGGCGAATCGCTCTGGACCGAGAACGTGCTCTCGGAAAACGAGGATGCGATCCCAGCGCCATAGATGCGCAAACCATCCTTTTGCTGCACCAGGCCAAACTCAACGGTGTACCAATACACGCGGGCTAAATTCGTCAGTTTGCCCAGTTTCTGGGCACGCAACCCACCCTGGCCGTAAGCCTGGATAAAGTCGGCCATGACAGGGTGCATCAGCATGGGCACATGGCCAAACACATCGTGGAAGACGTCGGGCTCTTCCAGGTAGTCCAGCTCATGCGCACCGCGAATGAAGTTGCCGGCCGGGAAGCGGCGGTTCGCCAGGTGCTCAAAGAATACATCGTCTGGTACCAAACCGGCCACGGCCACGATCTGCCAGCCAGTCTTGCGCATCAAGGTTTCGGACAACTTCTCAAAATTGGGGATTTCGTCGGCCGACATGGGCAGGTGTTGCATGCCTTCGACAAAATCGTCGCAGGCCAGGCCGGGTAGCAGCTTGGTCTGGCGCTCGTACAGCGTTTTCCACACCGCATGCTCTTGCGGGGTGTAGCTGTCCCAGCCCTGGTCGATTGTCCAATCGGCCCGTTGCGGTGCGGTAGCGCCTCCGGCGGCCAAGCCATGTTTAACTTTTGCGGGGGGTGTCGTTGTGGCTTGCATGGGGACCTCCTTGTCAATCAACCGTCGGAGCTTTCGCGTAGCCCTCAAAAGCCTCGTCACACATGCGCGCCATTGCGATGTCGTTGCTACTCAGACCGTGCACATCATGCGTGGTCCAGGTGATCAACACCTTGTTGTACACATTGCTCCACTCGGGGTGGTGGTTATGCTTCTCGGCGGCAATCGCAATCTGTGTCATGAACGCAAATGCGTGCATGAAGTCGGCCAGCACAAATTCGCGCGTGATGGCGCCCACCTGCGCATCCAGGGTCCAGTGCGGCAAGGCGAGCAATTGCTCGGCGGCTTGTTTGGTATCCAATTTCTTCATGGCCATCTTCAATCTGCCGTGATCACGCCGCGGCGCAACTGGTCGCGCTCCAGCGATTCAAACAAGGCCTTGAAGTTGCCTTCGCCAAAACCATCGTCGCCCTTGCGCTGAATGAATTCAAAGAACACCGGGCCCAGCACCGTCGCCGAGAAGATCTGCAACAACAGGCGGCGGTCGCCGTCCTTGCTGACGCCGTCCAGCAAGATGCCACGGCTTTGCAGCGCGGCTACATCTTCACCGTGGTTGGGCAGGCGGCCGTCGAGCATTTCGTAGTAGGTGGCGGGCGGCGCCGTCATCAGTGGCACGCCGGCTGCTTTGAGGCTGTCTAGCGTGGCAACCAGGTTGTCGCAGATCAACGCGATGTGCTGAATGCCCTCACCGTTGAATTGCATCAAGTACTCTTCAATCTGCCCCGCCTTGCCCGAGGCTTCTTCGTTCAGCGGGATCCGGATCATGCCATCGGGTGCCGTCATGGCGCGCGATGTCAGACCGGTGTATTCACCCTTGATGTCGAAGAAACGGATTTCGCGGAAGTTGAAAATCTTCTCGTAAAAACCGCCCCAGTAGGCCATGCGCCCACGGTACACATTGTGGGTCAGGTGGTCTATCAGTTTGAGGCCGTGGCCAAACGGGTGGCGGTCCACACCAGGCAAGAATTCAAAGTCGATGTCGTAGATAGACTTGCCGTCTTCAAAGCGGTCGATCAGGTACAACGGCGCGCCGCCAATGCCTTTGATGGCTGGCAGGCGCAGCTCCATGGGGCCGGGTTCGATGTTGATGGGTTGTGCGCCCAACTCCAACGCGCGGGCATAGGCCTTGTGCGAATCGCGCACCCTGAACGCCATACTGCAGGCGCAAGGGCCGTGCTCGGCCGAGAAGTATGCCGCATGGCTCTTGGGCTCGCGGTTGATGATGAAATTGATATCGCCCTGGCGGTACAGGTCTACATCCTTGGAGCGGTGGCGCGCCACATGCTGAAAACCCATTTTTTCAAAAATGGGCTCCATCAGACCTGGTGTGGGGGATGCGAATTCGACAAACTCAAACCCCATAAGCCCCATCGGGTTGTCAAAAAGATCGGCCATTGTGATGCTCCTGTGTGCCTTGTTATTAATCCTAGATTGTGGTCAAAACGGCGCGCACGGTGTAAGCAATTTACGCAGACTAATGCTATAAACATGCATAATTCATGCATGAATCAAGATAAATATGATGATTTGCTGCTCGACAAGTTCGATATCAGCTTGTTGGCTGCATTACAGAAGGATGCCCATGCGACCAATCAGCAGGTCGGCGAGCAGATCCATTTGTCAGCCTCGCAGGTCAGCCGGCGCATCCAGCGGCTGGAGACCACAGGCATCGTGCGCCGCTATGTGGCGCTGTTAGACCCTGCCGCCTTGGGGTTGGGCGTGCGTGCCATGAGTTATGTCACGCTCAGCCGCCACGGGGGTGATGAGGGCTCTGCCTTCGAGCGCGAAATCATAGCCATCCCCGAGGTGCTGGACTGCTATTCGGTGGCCGGCGAATCGGACTACGTGTTGCAAATCGTGGCGGCCGATTTGGGCGTACTGTCGGAGTCCGTGTTGCGCAAGATCATGCGCATCAAGGGCGTTGCGAATATTCGCTCCAACATCGTGCTGAACTGCATCAAGTCGAGCACGGAGTTGCCGTTAGGGCATATCGGGCGGGTGGATGGAGTCGCGCGCAAAGTCAGGATTGCTGGGTAATCGCTTTGGTCTGCGCTTTTTGGCCATCGCCGGGCCGCAATGCCAAAGTGACAAACCTAATCAAAAATGCCACTCAATAAATCGCCAGCGGCTCCAATGACGGCACCCACCGCGTCGCTGGCAATGTCAACCACGCCCTCCATCAAGTCATCCAGCACGCCACCGCCAGAATCTGACGTTGAGTCGCCGCCAGCCTTCTTGTGCAAGTTACTGGCGACATTCGGATCTGCACTGAGTCCATCGATTCCGGAAATGGTGTCAGGCCAACTTTCGTTCATATCTGTACCCGCCTTTCGTGAGGATGTCACCGAGTAGAAAAGGGAAATGCCAAGCCTTTATCCAAGTCAAGGCAAATGAA
>JBBQBG010000315.1:0-4460 GCA_038317285.1 Burkholderiales bacterium
CGCCTTCTGGATTTCTTTTTCAGTCTCAGAGTCCACCGATGATGTGGCCTCGTCCAATATCAAAATCCGTGGGTCAATCAGCAGCGCGCGCGCAATGGAGATGCGCTGGCGCTCACCACCCGACAGGCCTTGCCCGCGCTCGCCGACCATGGAGTCGTAACCCTGCGCCAAGCGCAAGATGAACTCATGGGCGTGGGCCGCGCGTGCGGCGGCAATGATCTCGGCGCGTGTGGCGTCGGGCTTGCCGTAGGCGATGTTCTCGGCAATCGTGCCGAAAAACAAGAACGGCTCTTGCAAGACCAGGCCGATGTTCTGGCGGTAGTCGGAAATGGCGTAGGAGCGGATGTCCACGCCATCGACCTTGATGGCACCTTCGGACACATCGTAAAACCGGCAGATCAGATTCACCAACGTGCTCTTGCCCGAACCGCTGTGGCCGACCAGGCCAATCATCTCGCCAGGCTCTATGGTCAGGTTGATGCCGCGATTCACCTCGCGGTTGCCATAACGGAAACCCACGTCGCGCACTTCGATGCGCCCTTGCACCTTGCCCATCGACACGGGCTGCGCAGGCTCTGGTACGCTGGAGACGTGGTCCAAAATGTCAAAGATGCGTTTGGCGGCCGAGGCCGACTTTTGGGTAACCGAGACGATACGGCTCATCGAATCGAGCCGTCCATAGAAGCGGCTGATATAGGCAATCGCCATCAGCAACATACCGACGGTGATCTTGCCCTTGGACACCTGCCAGATGCCAAAAGCCCAGACAACTAACAGACCCACTTCGGTCAGCAGCGACACACTGGGCGAGAACAGCGACCATATTTTGTTGATACGGTCGTTGACCAGCAGGTTGTGGTGGTTGGCTTCGCGGAAGCGCTTGGCCTCGCGCTGTTCCTGCGCAAAGGCCTTGACCACGCGGATGCCCGGGATGGTGTCGGCCAGCACATTGGTCACCTCCCCCCAGACGCGGTCGATCTTCTCGAAGCCGGTGCGCAAACGGTAACGCACGAAGTGGATCATCCAGCCGATAAAGGGCAAGGGCACCAGCGTGATCAGGGCCAGGTACGGGTCCATCGTGAACAAAATGACGGCGGTCATGACGATCATGACCACGTCGCTGGCAAAGTCGGTAAGGTGCAGCGACAGGTAGACGGCGATGCGGTCACTCTCGCTGCCCACGCGCGACAGCAGATCACCGGTGCGCTTGCCACCGAAATATTCCAGCGAGAGGCGCAGCAGGTGCTCATAGGTGGTGGTGCGCAAATCGGCCGCAATGCGTTCGGACACCAGGGCCAGCACATAGGTCTTGCCCCAACTCAACACCCAGGCCAGCAAGCCCGCTCCCAGCAGGGCAAACAGGTAGAACGCGATCGTGCTGGTGGGAACAGCTTGCCCGCTCTGCAAGGGAATCAGCACTTTGTCGACCAACGGCGCGGTCAGGTACGGCGGCACCTGGTGGGCGGCGGTGCCCAACAGCATCAGCCCAAATCCCAAAGCCAGTTGCCCTTTGTAGGGCTTGGCAAAGCGCCACAGGCGAAACAAGGTCCAGGTGGAGGGTGGCGTGTGGACCACCTTGGTGCAGATGGGACATTCTTCCTGGTCCGGCTCCAGCGGGGCCTTGCAGTTGGGGCAAACATTGCGCAGGGCCAGCACCAAGGGCTTGCCGCTGACATGACTCTCCAATTGGGCCTGGAACTGGTTGGCCAGACGGATCGCGTGCAAGTTTTGCGCGAGCGTGAACCGCCAGGTCGCCAAGAGGCCTTGGGTATCCACTAGATTCAAGTGGCCGACGCCCGCGTGGTCATGGTGGCGCAATTCCAGGCCTTCACGGAAGGTCCATTCCTGCCACCCGGCGTCGCGCCCTGAGCGGCTGTAGATGCGCTGGTTGGTGACGACCACCAGGCTAGCCACAAAGTGCAGCTGGGCGTCAAGGTCAACCTCCAGCGCGGCCAGAACGTTTTCCTGTGGGCGGAGTTGTGATTGCATCGCCTCGCGCCAACGGGCAGAGATGTCACCTAGCACAAGGCCGGCGGCGATAACGTCAGGGGTCATGGGATACGGCAGAATTTCTTTTTACTTTGAACCGGAAGCGGGGCGTAATGAGATTGCAGCAAGCCCCATACTTTACGATACTCAGTTTGGATCATTCCTTCCCGGCTCTGTGGGGGGTTTGGAAAGCACGATATACAACGCGGTCAGCGCCCCATCGGTGGACTGGCCCCCCTGAAAAGCAGCCATGACGGACCAGAAAAAGATAGCAATTCTCAAGGTAACACACCTGCGCGGCCCCAATATCTGGACCTACCGCCCGGTGATAGAGGCCTGGGTCGACATTGGCACATTGGAAGACTTCCCGTCCAACACCATTGATGGCTTCTACGAGCGGCTCACCGGATTCTTGCCCAGCCTGATCGAACACCATTGCAGCCCTGGTGTGCGCGGTGGCTTTTTGCAGCGCGTCAAAGAAGGCACTTACGCCGCCCACATCGTGGAACACGTGGCGCTGGAACTGCAAAATTTGGCTGGCATGCGCACCGGTTTTGGCAAGGCACGGTCCACTTCGCAGCGCGGCGTCTACAAAATCGCCTTTCGCACCCGGCAAGAGCAGGTCGGGCGCGCCGCATTGGCCGCCGCCCGCGACCTGGTCGAAGCAGCAGTCAACAATTCGCCCTTTGACGTAGCAACCATCGTCGGTGATTTGCATGAACAGGTCGACGATTTGTGCCTGGGCCCCAGCACTGCGCACATTGTGGACGCCGCCACCGCCCGCCACATACCCTCGATACGCCTGACCGAAGGCAATCTGGTGCAATTGGGCTATGGAACAAATCAGCGCCGCATCTGGACCGCTGAGACCGACCAAACCTCGGCCATCGCCGAAGAAATTGCCAGCGACAAAGACCTGACCAAGGCCCTGCTTAAATCCTGCGGCGTGCCGGTACCCGAGGGGCAATTGGTGCGCAGCGCCGAGCAGGCCTGGGAGGCTGCGCAAGAGATTGGCATGCCGGTTGTTCTCAAGCCCTACGACGGCAACCATGGCCGTGGCGTATCGTTAGATTTGTGCACGCAGAGCGACGTAGAGGCGGCGTATGCGCTGGCCCACCGCAAGGGCGGGGGCAGCAGCGTGATTGTCGAGCAGTTCATTCCGGGCAACGAACTCCGCATCCTGGTGGTGGGCAAACAAGTAGTGGCAGCGGCACGGGGTGAGGCGCTATGGGTGGTGGGCGATGGGGTATCCAACATTGACCAGTTGACCGACGACCAGATCAATTCAGACCCTCGGCGTGGCAGCGGAGAAGACTTTCCGCTGAACGCGTTGATGCCCAGCAAATCCGGTGAGATCATTCTAGAGCTGGAGCGCGCGGGTTTGACAGCCCAATCCGTCCCTTCCAAAGACCAAAAGGTACTGATTCAGCGCAATGGCAATGTCGCCTTCGACGTGACCGACTTGCTGCACCCCAGCGTGGCCGCTGCTGCGGCTTTGGCCGCACGCGTGGTTGGTCTGGACATTGCTGGTGTGGACATGGTGTTGGACGATGTGTCCAAGCCTATGCAGGGGCAGCGCGCAGCCGTGATCGAAGTGAATGCCAGCCCCGGCCTGCTGGCCCACATCAAGCCTGCTGAAGGCCAGGGACGCCCTGTGGGCAAGGCCATCATTGAGCACCTGTTTGGCATGGACCGCGACGGGCGTATCCCGATTGTCGGCATCACCGGCACCCAAAAAACGGGGCGCATCGCCCGCATGGTGGCCTGGTTGGTCCATATCAGCGGCAAGCATGTGGGCCTGGCCTGCAGCGAAGGCCTGTACCTGGATGGTCGCCAAGTGGACGCAAGAGACTGCGCCCACTGGGAGGCCGGTCAGCGCCTGCTGATCAACCGCTCGGTGCAGGCAGCGGTGTTCGAGAACGGCAGCCCGACCATACTGGCCGAAGGTCTGGCCTACGACAAGTGCTTGGTGGGGGTCGTCACCGACGTGAGCTGGAACGCGTCCCTGGTGCCATTCGACATCCTGGATGCAGAGCAGGCCTACAAAGTTGCTCGCACCCAGGTCGATGTCATATTGCCAAGCGGCACGGCCGTGTTGAACGCAGCGGACCCTCAAGTGGTGGAGATGGCCGAGCTATGCGATGGCAAGGTCATCTTCTACGGCATGGATGCGGGCAACAGCGTATTGGCAGAACACCGTGCTGCGGGCGAACGGGTGGTGTTTGTTCGCGACGACCAAATCGTGCTGGCCCAGGGCGCCCAGGATGTGGCCTTATTGCCGTTAGCGTCGCTCAAGCCGGCCAAGGCATCCCAGCCTGAGATGGTAATGGCAGCTGTGGCCGCGGCGTGGGCGCTGAATATTCCGCCCGAGTTGATCGGCGCGGGCCTGAGGACCTTTGAGTCCAACCCCAAGAAGACTCCCTATTAATTGAATAGCGAACGCACCTGCCTACCACCGTTCAGCCATACTG
>JBBQBG010000316.1:0-4457 GCA_038317285.1 Burkholderiales bacterium
TGCGTTTTGCACGTTTTGCTTGATGTCCAAAATTCTCTTGGTCTCAAAAGGCTTTGAAATCATCGATGAAGTCCGGGTGGATAACCAACCGCAAGAGCGGACCAAGATGATGGAGATCACTGGGCGGCGCACCGTGCCGCAGATCTTCATTGGCACCACCCACGTCGGTGGTTGTGACGACCTGATGGCATTAGACAGCCGGGGTGGCTTATTGCCCCTGCTCAACGCAGTCTGAGCCACTGCGCGCGCCGGCCCGGATGGCGCGCTTTGCAGCCTGAGATAATCCGCGTTTAACGAAATTCCCGTTAATTCCCTTGATGCGCCCAGCCGGAGTTTTTTTGGCGGGCATTGTTTTACTTTGAAAGACTGTTTTTATGTCCGACCAGACTCCTGCGACTCCCGTTTTCCAGATCCAACGCGTCTACCTCAAAGAGGCTTCGCTGGAGCAACCCAATTCCCCCGCTATTCTTTTGGAGCAAGAACAGCCTACCGTAGACATCCAACTGGGCGTGGAAGCTGCTCCCGTGGCTGACGGCGTGTTTGAAGTGGCTGTGACCGCCACCGTGCACACCAAGATCAAAGACAAGACCGTATTCTTGGTCGAAGCCAAGCAAGCCGGTATCTTCGAAATCCGCAATGTGCCAGAAGACCAAATGGGCCAGTTGATGGGCATCGCCTGCCCACAAATCGTGTATCCGTACCTGCGCGGCAATGTTGCCGATCTGATCCAGCGTGGTGGTTTTCCACCTGTGCACCTGACAGAAATCAATTTCCAAGCCATGTACGAGCAGCAACAACAGGCTCAAGCTGCTGCTTCCGCCAACGCACCCACAAGCACGCTAACGCAGTAATCGATTGGGCGAAATAGCCCACTAGCCCTCGTATTTGTTGATACTAGCGCTATGAATATTATAGTAATTGGTGGGGGCGCCTGGGGCACTGCGCTGGCGGTTAACGCCAGCCGCAATGCCCCTGCGCTACATTCCGTGACACTCTGGATGCGCGATGCTGTGCAGGCACAAGCGATGCGCAAGAACGGCGAGAACAAACGCTATCTGCCGGACGTGGCTTTGCCACTATCGATGCACATCACCAGCCAGCCCTTGCCACAGTTGCTTGCGTCTGTAGGGTCTCAAGACTTGGTCATCTTGGCCTCGCCCATGGCCGGCCTGCGCGGTCTGCTCACGCAATTGCGGGGATGCAGTGCTGCAGTGGCATGGCTGAGCAAGGGCTTTGAGGCCGGCATTGGGACTGCACCCGGGTTAATGGGGCATGAAATTCAATCACAGGTGGCTGCTGGTCTGCGCGCCGGCGTGCTCAGTGGGCCGAGTTTTGCGCAAGAAGTAGCCTTGGGCAAGCCCACCGCCTTGGTGGCCGCCAGTGCCGATCCGTTGGTGCGCGATGCCTTGGTCGCCGCATTCCACAGTTCCACGCTACGGGTCTACGCGAATGACGATGTGGTGGGTGTCGAAGTGGGCGGAGCCGTCAAGAATGTTATGGCCATCGCTACCGGACTATGTGACGGACTGCAATTGGGCTTGAACGCCCGCGCTGCACTGATCACCCGCGGGCTGGCCGAGATGACCCGCCTGGGCTTGGCGCTGGGCGCCAAGGCCGAGACGTTCATGGGCCTCAGCGGATTGGGTGATCTGGTGCTCACCGCCACGGGAGATTTGTCGCGCAATCGGCGTGTGGGCCTTGCTTTGGCCGAAGGCCAAACCCTGCAACAGGCAATAGAGTCGCTGGGCCACGTGGCCGAAGGCGTCTACAGTGCCCGCACCGTGGTGCAGCGCGCAAGCAGTCTTGGCATCGCAATGCCGATTGCCCAGTGCGTAGTGCATTTGCTGGATGGCCGGCTACAGCCCGCGCAAGCGGTAGCTGCCTTGATGGGTCGGGACCCCACCGCCGAGGGCGTTTAACCCGAAGGTCCTAGCCTTTTTGAACCTTGGCGGAAATGTGCGCCAGGGCCTCCTCCACCTGGTCCACCAGAATGAGGCACAACTCGCCAGTTACCAGCTTGTCCATGGCGGTGTCGATCGCCACAAATTCGCCCTTGATTTCTGAGGTTTGGGTGGTGCGCCTTGCGTGGGCCAAGCCTTGGCGCAACAATGTAATTACTTCGCCGTCGCGCCGACCACGCTGGCACTGGTCTTCGTACAAGATGACCTCGTCAAAGGCATCGCCCAAAATTTCGGTTTGCTGACGAATGTCCTGGTCGCGCCGGTCGCCGGCACCGCTGATCACCACCGAGCGCCGCGTTGCGGGCATGCCCTGAACGGCTTGGACCAATGCGACCATGGCATCGGGATTATGGCCGTAGTCGGCAATGACGGTGGCGCCGCGGTATTTGAAGAAATTGAAGCGACCCTGTGCGTTGTCGGTGTCGTTAGAGAAGCCCGAAAGCCCGTTGCGGATGGTGTCCCAGTCCAGGCCTAGGGCCCACGCAGCCGCTACGGAGGCCATGACGTTTTCGACCTGAAACGGGATCAACCCGCCCATAGTGACGGGAATGCTTGCGAGTGCAATGGTTTGCTGGAATTCGCCCTTGCTGGCAACGATCTGGCCGTTCTCCACATAGATCACCGCCTGACCTTGGGCGCGGTGAGTCGCCATCACGGGGTGGAATTTATCGACCGCAAAGAACGTGACCGAGCCACGGCATTTGCTCGCCATGGCGGCGACGATGGGGTCGCTGGCGTTGAGCACGGCCACGCCGCTGGGTGACACGTTTTGCACAATGACGCGCTTGAGCACCGCCAGGTCTTGCACTGTGGTGATGTAGTTCAACCCCAGGTGGTCACCGCTGCCCACGTTGGTAACGACCGCTACATCGCAACGGTCAAAAGCCAGGCCTTCGCGCAAGACGCCGCCGCGTGCGGTTTCCAGTACGGCGGCATCGACGTCCGGGTGCAGCAGCACGCTACGCGCGCTTTTGGGGCCGCTACAGTCACCGGTGTCTATGCACTGGCCACCGACGTAGACGCCGTCGGTATTGGTCATACCCACACACAGACCGTTTTGCGCCAACAGATGCGAAATCAGCCTTACGGTTGTGGTCTTACCATTGGTGCCGGTCACCGCCACGATGGGAATGCGACCGTTTTGGCCGTTCTTGAACATGCTTGTGATGATGGCCTCGCCGACCGCGCGGCCTTTACCAAAAGATGGGCTCAAATGCATGCGCAGGCCCGGCGCCGCGTTGACCTCCACAATGCCGCCGCCGACCTCTTCTATCGGTCGCAGGATGCTGTCACACACCAAGTCCACACCACACACGTCCAGACCCACCATGTGGGCAGCGGCCACTGCGCGAGCTGCCACTTCGGGGTGCACGTCATCCGTCACATCGGTGGCGGAGCCCCCGGTGGACAGGTTCGCGTTGTTGCGCAGGTTGACACGCTGGCCCTTGGCCGGGATGTCGTCGGCCTTGAAGCCCTGGTTGGCCAGACAGGCGTGCGCAATATCGTCAATGCGAATCTTGGTCAGCGAGGTCGAGTGGCCGGAGCCGCGGCGCGGGTCCAGGTTAACCTGGTGCACCAACTCGGCGACAGTATGCACGCCGTCTCCCACGACCTTGGGTGGGTCGCGCCGTGCGGCGGCCACCAATTTGTCGCCGACCACCAGCAGGCGGAAGTCATTGCCCGGCATATAGCGCTCGACCAAAATATCATCGCGAAACTCGGTGGCAATGGCATAGGCCTTGACCAGATGTTCCTTTGTGGTGATGTTGACCGTAACTCCTTTCCCCTGGTTGCCATCCTTGGGCTTGACCACCACAGGCAGGCCAATTTCGCAAGCCGCTGCCCAGGCATCTTCCGGGTCCGTCACGGCGCGCCCAGCGGGCACCGGCACACCTGCGGCTGCCAAAAGCTTCTTGGTCAATTCTTTGTCTTGCGCGATAGCTTCGGAAATGGCACTGGTGACGTCCATCTCCGCCGCCTGGATGCGTCGCTGTTTGCTGCCCCAGCCAAAGCGCACCATGCTGCCCTCGGTCATGCGGCTGAAGGGAATATTGCGGGCCACTGCGGCGTCCACGATGCAGCCGGTGCTAGGCCCCAGGCGCACATCTTCATCCAGGTCGCGCAGTTGGGTCAGCGCGTCGGCCAGGTCAAACGGTGTGTCGTCCAGCGCGGACTGGCAGAGGGCCTGCGCCAGTTCCATGGCTAGGCGGCCAACCGCCTCTTCGCTGTACTCCACGACCAGCTGGTAGACGTCGGCGTCCACCGTCGGCGTGCAGCAGCTGAACGTGACCGGGCAGCCGGCTTGCGCCTGCAAGCCCAACGCGGCCAGTTCCAGCACGTGCACCATCGGAATGGAGTCGTCGTGGCCGTTGGGCTGAAACGGGCTGATCTCTGGAAAACGGGCACGCAGCCGCGTTTCAAAACCATCAATTTTGTCGACCGCACGCTCCAATGGCGAACAGGCGACGATGGACTGTATGGCCGTATGGTGGCTCC
>JBBQBG010000317.1:0-4456 GCA_038317285.1 Burkholderiales bacterium
TTCTTCTGGACGCAGTTTGCCGGTGCGGCCAACGACAATTTGTTCAAGTTCGCCTTCACGGTGATGGTGACCTACCAGCTTAGCGTGGGCTGGTTGCCGCCGGCCATGGCGGGCCTGGCGATTGGTGCGCTGTTCATCCTGCCGTTCCTGCTGTTCTCGGCCACGGCCGGGCAGTTGACCGACAAGTACGACAAGACGCTGATGATCCGCTTCGTCAAAAACCTGGAAATCGTCATCATGGCGATCGCCGCTTATGGCTTTGTCACCGACCAGGTGGCCGTACTTTTGCTGTGCACTTTTTTGATGGGTGTGCACTCCACGCTGTTTGGCCCGGTCAAGTTCGCGCTGCTGCCCCAGGTGTTGAATGAACGTGAACTCACCGGCGGCAATGGCATGGTCGAGATGGGCACCTTTGTCGCGATCTTGCTGGGCAATGTGGTGGGCGGCTTGCTGGTCGCTATTCCAACGATTGGTCATGAAACGGTGGCAGTTGCCTGTGTGGGCTTGGCCTTGCTCGGGCGTGTGATTGCCGGGTATATCCCCAAGGCGCCCGCCACCGACCCCGGTCTCAAAATCAACTGGAACCCCATCACCGAGACCCTGCGCAACCTGAAACTGGCACACGGCAACATTGTGGTATTTCGCTCGCTGTTGGGCATTAGCTGGATGTGGTTTTTTGGCGCCGTGTTCCTGAGCCAATTCCCCAGCCTGGCCAAGGAAGTGCTGCATGGCAATGAGCAGGTCGCATCCCTGCTGTTGGTGGTGTTCTCCATCGGCATTGGCACTGGCTCGCTGTTGTGCGAAGTGTTGAGCAAACGCCACGTTGAGATTGGCCTGGTGCCCATGGGCGCAATTGGAATGAGCGTGTTTTCGGTGGATTTGTACTTTGCGTCCAAAGGCTTGCCTGCGGCTGAGATCATGGGCCTGTCTGCCTTTATGGCACAGCCCGCGCACTGGCGCGTGATGGCCGACCTGGCGCTGTTGAGCCTGTTTGCCGGTTTGTACAGCGTGCCCATGTATGCGCTGATCCAGTTGCGCAGCCAGCCTACGCACCGCGCGCGCATCATTGCGGCCAACAATATTCTGAACGCGCTGTTTATGATTGGCAGCTCGGTGATTGCTGGCGCCTTGCTCAAGGGCGGCTTCACCATTCCGCAAATCTTCTTGTTCACGGGCTTGGCGAATGCGGTCGTGGCCTTCTACATCTTCATGCTGGTGCCCGAGTACCTGCTGCGCTTTGTGGCGTGGGTGCTGTCGCACTTTATCTACCGCTTCAAGGTGCGCGGCGACCAGCACATCCCCACCACCGGCGCGGCCATTCTGGTGTGCAACCACGTGAGCTTTGTCGACGCAGTGTTGCTGATGGCGGCCAGCCCCCGGCCGATCTACTTCATCATGGACCACAACATCTTCAAGGTGCCAGTGCTGGGCGCGCTGTTTCGCCTGGCCAAGGCGATTCCAATTGCCCCACGTGCGCAAGACCCTGTCGCCTATGAATTGGCATTTGCGAAAGCCGCCGAGGTGTTGGCTCAGGGTGACTTGCTGTGCGTCTTCCCCGAAGGCGGGTTGACACGCGACGGCACACTGCAAGAGTTCAAGGGCGGCATCATGAAGATCCTGGAGCGCGCCGAGCAGCAGGGATTGAACGTGCCCGTCGTACCCATGGCGTTGACCAATCTGTGGGGCTCGTTCTTCAGCCGGGTCGAAAAAGGCAGCGCGATGGTGAAGCCATTCCGCCGTGGGCTTTGGAGCCCGGTAGGGCTGAATGTGGGTGCGCCGGTGGCGCCTGCGGATGTGCAGCCGCAGCTGCTGCGCGAAAGGGTTCAAACCCTTCTTGGCGGTTAATCCGCGCTGCGGTAGAGTGTTCCAACAAACGGAAATTGCACGGCGACAAGCCTCACATGCCAACCCGGAAGGATCCGTTGTCCACCGCGTCTCTGCGCAAGGTGGGACTGTACTGGCTCCTATGGGTTGCATGTGCCTTCAGTACCGGCGCCCTATAGGCCCAAGAGGCGCTGGTGCTGCATTTCATGGTGTCGTCGGGAAGCCAACGCACAGCCTGGGTCGAGTCAAAGCCTTTTGCCCAGGCAAGAACACAAGCGGCCATTCGAGCGGTACCGGACCGAAGACAAGGTCGGCATCGCCTTTTGGTTTGCCAGCGGGCAAAACCGTGCGAATGCACACCGCTTTTTACCCTACCTCGCCACAGAGCCCGCACTCAACCGTTTCAACGAAGCCGTGGCAGCCATCTCTCCGCTAGCCCAGGGGCAATCCAACACCTACCCTCTGTTTCGCAGCAGCAAGGCGGTTTTGGACGCCGCCATTTGCAGCATGACCGACAGGCAACGCGCTTCGCCTTGCCGCTTGGGGGGCTTGCGGATCGCGCCCGTATTGCAGCGCTGTCCCCACCGTGCTGCGGCCGTCGTGTTCTACTTTTGGGCGAGCTTGTCGCGCACGCGGTCAGCACGTTTGGCCGAATCGGGATGCGACGACATCATCTCGTCCAAGCCGGTCCGCGCGCTGCCCATTGCTGCCAGTTTGCGGAACGCGCTTTCCATTGCGCTGGCGGTGTAGCCGTGCTTCTTCATGAACGCCAGCCCATAGTCGTCAGAATCGGTTTCCTGGCTCTGCGAGAACTGGCTGTTGAGTAATTTTTCACCAATGGAGCCGAGGTCAGAGTCGGCCAGAGCACCAGCGGCCCCGCTCGAAGACGCCGCCGCCTTGCGGCCAGCCGACGCCAGGTAGGCAACGCGCAGCGAGGACAGGGAGTGGCCGTTTTTCACGTGGCCGATTTCGTGACCAACGATGGCAAGCAACTCCTGGTCTGTCATCTTGTCCATCAAGCCGCTGTAAAAACGGATAGAGCCGTCGGCTGAGGCATTGGCATTGATCGACTGGTTTTGGTAGACCTTGAAATTGAGCTTCATTCCGTCTTCGTTGACGTGTTTTGCAGTGAGTTTGGCCAGGCGACCGGCGTACTTTGCTCCGGCCGCGATGGTGTTCTTTTTGTCGTCGCGCGCACGCATTTGCAAGGACACGCTCTTCAACTCGGTATCCGACACGGTAGCGGCCTTCAGCACGTCGAGACCGGCACCAAGCTTGTTTTCGTCAGACGACGCACCACTGCCGCCAGAGGTAGCAGCGCCAGCCAGGGTGCCCAGGCCGCTGAGCATTCCGCCGCCGCTTGATTCCTTGTTAGCACTGGAAGTCTTGGAGGCCGAAGCACTGCCTGCCGGAGCCGGGCCCTGGGTGGTGTTGCAGGCGGCGAGGAGCAGCGCTACGGCGCTCAGAGAAAGGATCTTGATCATGAGAAGGAAATTTGAAAGTTAATGAAAGCGGGCGGAACTTGTTGAAAGCCCAGTCGCTCAGACGGGTAACGGATAAAAGAACCACCGTATGGGCGTGAGTATCGCATCCGAAACCGGCCTCACAAATCGCCAAACCTACCGTCTCCGGTCTGATTTTTCTGTAATTTTCGCGGCCAGAAACGGGCGTTTCATTGCCACTTCGCTTGGCAATCCCAGTCTTCGCACACCAGCAATGCAGATACACTTTTTTACCATTTAGTTGTCTGATTGACGTTGGCACCAAGCCCAAACCCCCGCGTCAGATTGATCAGAAAATGCGCGCCGTTTGCCCCGCCCCGCAAATCCCTGTTCAATAAACTTTCGGCGGAGCGTAGGCATGCGTGTCCCCGGCGAGGCGCTACCGCCACGCAGCGTTCTCAAAGCACGCTGGCCAACAAGGCCGCATTCTCCCTTCCACCGTGGTGTTGGCCGTAATGGTCTGCTCGGCACAGAACCGGTACAGGTAATGCGTGCCACCTGCCTGGGGACCGGTTCCGCTTAAGCCTTCGCCACCATACGGCTGCACACCCACCACAACGCCGATCATGTTGCGGTTGATATAGATGTTGCCCACATGGGCGCATGGGCCAGGGCCTGGGCGCGGCTGTCGATGCGGGTCTGTATGCCGCAGGTCAGGCCATAGCCCAATGCGTTGATCTGGGCCACCACATCGGCCGGGTCGCCGCCCCAGCGGACTACATGCAGAAGCCTCAACAACACGTTGATCAGCTGGCCATTCAGCGTGTTTTATGGGCGCGCTGAAACACGTGGCTGGCATGAAAAATTACGGTTCCCGCTGATGCTTCAATTGCTGCAAGCATTAACCTCGGCCCGATTCCAGCCGGTTTTGTAATCGCTGCCAAATTGGTAGTTCATCTGCCAGGCCTCGATCGCGCCGTCGCGCAAGATCTGGTCGACACTGCCCACCAGGTTTGTCCTTACTCCAATGCGACTCGCGGTAATATTGAAGTCTATTTGACGCTTGCCTGAAGATGAATTGGCACGGATAACGGATAGATGCCATGGATGCCTCCCTCCTTAAGGGCTAAGCAATTGTGACACTGCGATAGAACAGCCGTCAATCAGGAAGAGACCACTAGCAAGGGGTG
>JBBQBG010000318.1:0-4425 GCA_038317285.1 Burkholderiales bacterium
TGTCAGGAATCACGATGCCGGAGGCAGTCTTGGTTTCATTTTCGACGCGCTTAACAATCACGCGGTCTGCCAAAGGACGCAGTTTCATGGGGAATCTCCTGGTTTTGAAAAAATTTGGATCACAAACTTGCACCGGCTTCCGAAGAAGTTGGCACTCATTAACTTGCGGCGGTGTGTGCTGTTAGCACTCAGTACCGACGAGTGCTAATGATAAGGCCATTTTTAGACTTTTCAAGGGCAGGCGATATTGCGAGTGGTCTCAGTTGAACTGCGACGCGTCATTCGGTGTCCCGAAAGAGGGTCGTGATCTAAACCCTTTGTCAAAGCGCCAAGGGCGGCGAGAATAGGCGGTTGCAATTTGAAGTAAGGAGGATCCCATGAAGGGTGACGCGCAAGTTATCGTGCATCTGCAAGCACAGTTGAAGAACGAGTTGACGGCTATCAACCAGTATTTCCTGCACTACCGCATGTTGAAGCATTGGGGGCTGGACAAGCTGGCGAAGAAGGAATACGAAGAGTCTATCGGCGAGATGAAGCATGCCGACAAGCTCATGGACCGCATCTTTATGCTCGACGGGCTGCCCAATCTGCAAGACTTAGCCAAACTCTTGGTGGGCGAAAGCGTGCCAGAAATCTTGGCATGCGACCTGCAAAGCGAACAAGGCGCCCAGGCGACGATCAAGGCGGGAATCGCCCACTGCGAATCGGTGCGCGACTATGGTTCGCGCGACCTTCTCCAAGGCATTTTGGACGATACCGAAGAACACATTGATTTTCTGGAAACCCAAATCGACCTGATTGACAAGGTTGGTCTGCAGAACTACCTGCAAAGCCAGATGGGAACGCTCAGCTAAGGCAAATCAGGCGTGGATGGAAGACGATAGCCTGCCGTGCATCACGACGGGCTGCGCTTCGCGGTTTAAGGCAGCAACCGGGTGGGCCCGGTTGCATTGGGCCACCACATCGCGCGCGCATTCTTCGCATTTGCCACATTGCGTGGCAACTCCCAACTCAAACTGGATATCGTCAAAGCCCATGCCGGCGTGCACATGGCGAGCAATTTCTCGGTCAGAGATGCGCTTGCAGACACAAACAATCATGGCGTGGCCTTCGAGTCGGTGGTTGAATAGGACTGGATTTATTATAAATGCGAATTCCTCGCATTCGCAATAGCCCTATAAATTACCCCAGTTTTGACTGCACGCGTCCAAGCTACTGGGCGCTAGCCGGGCCGCGCAAATCGGGCTACAAACCGCCTGCATATCCAATTCTTCAACCACCAAACCCACCGACCCTGTGCGCTGAAGCGCCCCAAGGCCGCAATCGCGTAGCGGCTTCCGCAGGACAATAAATTCAGTGTCACCTGCGGCGGTTGGTGCGGTTTGAGGGCCGAACCCGTTACCGCTGCGGTCAGGTTGTAGGCCAAAGCACTCCCGGCACGCACTGCGTAGACGCCACTGCGCGCCATGGGCCGGTCCATCCGGGTGCTGACATCGCCGGCCGCAAAGACGCGGCTATGGCTGGTCGAACGCTGGTACATATCGACTGCCAAGAAACCCTCTGCGTCCAGCGCCAAACCGCTGCTCGCCAGCCACGGCGGCGCATGTGCGCCCATGGCCAATACCGGCACATCACAGGCCAAACTGGCGCCGCAACCGAGTCGCACAGAGCCGGCCTCCAAGGACACGGCCACATCTTGCAATACTGTGACCCCTTGCTTCTTCAGCATGGCTATGAGGCGCTGCTGCACCTTTGCCGGGTAAACGGCTCCGGGTAGTTTCTCGCCACAAACCAGGGTAACCGCCGCATTCGGCAGACGGTGGCGCGCTGCCAATGCCAGTTCGATGCCACCGGCACCGCCGCCCACTACCGCAACACGCAAAGCGCGCTCTGCGCCCATTGCAACCACGCGCGGCCACAGGGCGCTAAAGGCCGCCATGGGTCGCACAAACAGCCCGTGCTCGCGCGCGCCAGGCAAGGCCAGCTCGATGCGTTCGCGATCCTGCACCGGGCCGGTGTTGACCGACAGCCAGTCATACGGCAGGGTACTGCCGTCGTCCAGATGTATGACCTGCTTTTGGGCGTCCACACCCACAGCGCTGCGCTCGATCCAGCGTATTCCGCTGCGTTGCACCAGGCCCTCCAGCGGTATCACGCAGCTTTCGAGCGGATAGTGGCCGGCCACAAAGCCGGGCACCATCCCTGAATACACCAGGCTTTGGTTTGGCGACACCAGGGTCACAACGGTTGCGGCCAGGGGCTTGGCTGCCAATTGGGCTAGTACCTGCACATGAGCATGGCCAGCACCCAGCAGTACCAGTTGCTGGCTCTTTTGCGTGGGCGGTGCGGGTGGTTGGTTGGCGTGACCGATCATAGGCACGTTATTGTTCCACGAGAGAGACATCGCCTACGTAAGCCAAGCTGGTCCCGCCGGTGTTGTCAGCGTCGGCCCCTACGAGGATGGCCATCAGCGGGGGCACGGTGCTGCTCTCTGCCCCAAAGCTGCGCAAAAAGTCCGCGTTCAAGTCTCGGCTGTGTGAGACCCAGTGCTGCAGCGGGCCATTGGCCGAGTCCAGCACGAGGTAGCGCATTCGTTTGGTAAAGGCATTGGGCAGTTCGGTGCCGGCCGCAAGCTTTTGGTCCCACACGTAGCACAGCGTGGCGCCAGGCAGATGCTCACCAGTGGCGCTGCGGGCCAAACGCAGCAGATTGCGCTCGACAAAACCCAAGTGGTCCAATGGCAGGTCAAACAGTGCGCAGACCTTGATCGGCGTATCGTCGCCGCTTTTGATGTGCAGGTCCGCGTCAGCCACCGGCTTGTCCAGCCGCCAGCGCCAGCTCAGAATGTGGTGGCCCAAAGGTTTGTTCGTCATCAGATCATGGGTCAGGTTGGCGTAGGAGTGGTCAGCGTGCACACGCAGCACCTTTTCCCCACCGAGCTGAACGATGTCAAACTGAGTTAATGGCTTTCGGGTGTTGCCGGGCAGACCGACCACGCGCCACGGTGCAGGGGGCACGCCCTCTGCAGCGCTCGAGAAAGCATGCAGCGCCTTGACCACGTGGCTGGCAGGCGCGTCCTGGGCCTGCACCTTGACCGGGAGGCATATGACAATAAGGGCGATAGCCCTCGTAAAGACTGCGTGACCAGCTATCAAATATGTAGCGTTTGGCTTTACCTTAACTGCGCCCATACTCACCTCCGTCGCCAGGTTTGGACTCCGTGCACACACTTATGCATCCGGCTAAGACCACCTTTCCGGGCGCACCCGAGGCGGCAGACAGCTGGCACGATGATAGCTGCCGCAGGCGGCACAGACCTCGGTGGGTTAGGCACCCCAGTGTTCCGCAGACAACGTCTGGATCAGCTGGTGGTGTGAGCCCGGCTGCATGGTGACCACGTCTGTGCCCGCGTTTGCCGCCTCTACGCAAAGGAAATTGCGCCAACTCTCACCCGGCACGTCGACCATGCGGCCGGCCTGGTCCTGTCCCGGGTTCCATACCACCAGTGATTGGCTGCCTTCGGTGCGGATGTGGATGCGGCGTTGTCCGGCATAGTCTTCCAGGGTGTAGACGTGGGTGGGTGTTGGCGTGTGCTGTTGGTACACCCGATCGCAGGCACGCTCCAGGGCAAAGGGGCCAGCCTGAATCTGGCGCGCAGCGCCCGTGAGTTTGTCGTCGAATTGCAGGCCAGCCAGTTCGGTGATCCGCACATGGGTGGCGTCACGCACTGCGAAGTAGCTGTGCAGGGCCTGTGTCAGCACAAAGGGCTCTGAACCCCGGTTGTGGGTCTTCAGCGTCTGCACCAATGTTTCACCAAGGTCTATCTGCACGGTTACTTGCAAGTTGTCGGCAAAGAGTGTCAAGGCATCGTCTGCAGTTACGGCCCTGCACGGGGCCAGTGTCAAGCTCACGTGTTCGCGGCCGTCGGCGTGCACACAGACTACTTCCCATGGCCAGTTGCGCACGGGTCCGTGCTGCATAGCACCGGCCGGCATGGCTTGCTTGCCAAACCAGGGCCAGCAGATGGGTACTCCACCTCGTAGAGGGGCTAGTGCGGTGCCCCGCGCGGGTGATAGCCAGAACACGTCTTGATGGCCTGTCGGCTCCCAGGAGAGCAACTGAGCGCCGTGCAAGGCCAGGATCGCGCGCCCATGGCGGGTAGTCAGTTGCAAGCACGGGCGACCCGCATATAACAGGGCTTGGATGTGGGAGTGGCTGTGTTGCATGCGCAAGCTTAGCGCAGGCCGTCGGCAAAGGCCCGCGAGAAGGCCAATGCGGGCTGGGCATTCAAGCTGCTGCAGGTGGGCGACACGGCGGTTGCGCCATCCGCGCAAGGCGTGTCGCGGTCCAGCGACCAGAAGTGCAGGCCGCCCAGCTTTTCTTGCCGCACCCAGCGAGCCAAGGCGGTGGCGTCTTCGGGCGTAA
>JBBQBG010000319.1:0-4409 GCA_038317285.1 Burkholderiales bacterium
CCTGCCGGACATCACCGTTATCACGCCGGTCTACATGGATGGCAAACCCACGTTTTATGTGGGCTCCCGCGGCCACCATGCGGACGTAGGGGGCACCACGCCGGGCTCCATGCCACCGTTCTCCACGCGCATCGAAGAAGAGGGCGTGCAGATCGTCAACTTCAAACTGGTGGACCGAGGCGTGCTGCGCGAGGCCGAGATGGTGGCGCTGCTCAGCAGCGGCGAATACCCCTCGCGCAACACGCAGCAAAACATGGCCGACCTGAACGCACAAATCGCCGCCAATGAAAAAGGCGTGCAGGAGCTGCGCAAGATGGTGGAGCACTTTGGCTTGGACGTGGTGCAGGCCTATATGGGCCACGTGCAGGCCAATGCTGAAGAGTCGGTACGCCGCGTGATCACACGGCTGAAGGATGGCGCCTTTACGCTGCCGTTGGACAACGGCGCGCAGATCCAGGTGGCGATACGCGTCAACGCCAGGGAGCGCAGCGCGGTCATTGACTTCACCGGTACCTCGCCGCAGCAGATCAACAACTTCAACGCCCCCACGGCGGTGTGCATGGCGGCGGTGCTGTACGTGTTCCGCACGCTGGTGGACGATGACATTCCGCTTAACGCGGGCTGCCTCAAGCCGCTGCAGGTCATCATCCCGCAGGGTTCCATGTTGAACCCCAACCCACCGGCCTCAGTGGTGGCGGGCAATGTGGAGACGTCAAGCTGCATCACCAATGCGCTCTATGGCGCACTGGGCGTCATGGCGGCAAGCCAATGCACGATGAACAACTTCACGTTTGGCAATGCGCGCTACCAGTACTACGAAACCATTTCGGGTGGCTCGGGCGCCGGTGCGCTGCTGAACGCCGCTGGCGAAACCATTGGCGGCTTCAACGGCACCAGCGTGGTGCAGACGCATATGACGAACTCGCGGTTGACCGATCCTGAAATCTTTGAGTTCCGCTTCCCGGTGCGCCTGGACAGCTATGAAATTCGCGAGGGCTCGGGCGGTACGGGCAAATGGCATGGCGGCAATGGCGGCGTGCGCCGCGTGCGCTTTCTGGAGACGATGACGGCCAGCATCTTGTCCAACGGTCGCACCCATGGCGCGTTCGGCTTGGCAGGCGGGGAAAGTGGGCAGGTGGGCATGAACCGTGTGCTGCGCAGCGATGGAAATGTCGAAACGCTCGGCCATATCGGACAGGCGCAGATGCTGCCGGGGGACGTTTTTGAAATCTGCACACCGGGGGGTGGTGGCTACGGAACCCCAGACTAAGCGCATACTGAAGAGGCCACTAGCCCCCGTAAAATATGGATAGTTTGCTATAAACGTTGTAGCGTCTAGCCACGAAAAAAAATGGAGTGAACCTTATCAACGGTTGGCGCGACTCAAACTCGCGCTAACTTAACTATCAGGACCTCCACATGAAAAAAGCTGCACGCACCCTAGCCATCCTCGTGACCTTGATTGGAACCGCCTACGCGGCTACCCCCAAGCCCGGCGTGCCCACTACACCTGGCATGCCCACCAACACGACAACACAACTTAAAACCCGCGCCATCACCGGCATCACCATGTCACCGACTAATCCATCGGCGGGCGAATTGGTGGTGTTCACAGTCACCTCAAGCAGTGGCTTGGCGTGCCACATGCAAGTGATGTTGCTCGGACCGACGTTCGGGGCCGAGATGGAATCCACCCTCTCGGATAAACCAAGTGGGGGTGGTAAATTTGCCGCCGTCGCAGGTTCTGCCAAAGTTGGCATGAATACGGACGGTCCTGGCTCCTATACCGCCACTGCACATCCGCATAAATGGACCAGCCCCAAGTGTGAGGGAGAGGCGAAATTGACGTTCGTGATACCCGATCCATCAGTGCTCAATCCCAATCTACCGGAAGCAAAAGTGCCGGGTGCCAGGCCCAGTACTGTCACACCTTAGGCATGGGCAAGGGCATAACCCGTTGGGCAGAGCTACCATGCGGGGCATGGACGCGTTTAATCAAAACTACCGTTTTCTTGCCCGATACAACCAGTGGATGAACGCCAACCTGTTGGATGCCGCAGAAGGACTGTCTGATGCACTGCGCAAACAGGACAGGGGAGCTTTCTTCGGCTCTGTCCACGGCACGCTGAACCATCTGATGGTGGGCGACCAAATATGGCTGAAACGTTTTCGCCAATGCGGACAGGACCAGGGCTGGCAGGCGCCCAGCCTGACCGATAGGGTGCTGGACCTGCCGCAGGGCACCGCGATGAACACGGTGGTGTTTGAGGACTGGGCCGCGTTGCGGGCCAAACGGGGCCAGCTCGATGCGGCCATCGTGCAGTGGGTGGCCGATATGCCCGACGGCTTTGCCCTGTCCACTATGCGCTACGCCAACACCAAGGGCGTGCAGCGCGCCCACCCGGCGTGGCAGGCCATGACCCATTTCTTCAACCACCAGACTCACCACCGGGGCCAGGTCACCGCAATGCTGATGCAGGCGGGTGTGGACCCGGGAGTGACGGATTTAATTGCGTTGGTGTAGTTTCTGGATGCTATATGTTCGATAGCGAACAACGTCTATTGCATAAGGGCTAGCGGAACATGTCGCAAAAAAAAACCCGCCGGAGCGGGTTTTTGTGGGAAGCGAGTTGTGGCTTACTTCTTGGCGCCGCTGGCAGCGGCCTTGGGTGCGCTGGCGGCAGGTGTGGCTGAGGCAGCAGGTGCGGCAGCGGGTGCTGCGGCCTTGGCATCCTTCTTCTCTGCCTTGGCTTTCTTGGCGTCTTCCTTGGCTTGTTTAGCTGCGTCTTTCTTGGCCTTGGCTTCTTCTGCCTTCTTGACCTTTTCTTCGGCCTTGGCTTTCTTGGCGTCGTCTGCCTTCATCTTGGCTTCAGCCTTGGGGTCTTTCTTTTCTTCCTTGGCAGCAGGTGCCGGTGCTGCAGCGGCAGCCGGTGCAGCAGCTGCGGCGGGCTTGGTTTCTGTCTTCGCAGTGGGGGCGGCTGCTGCGGCCTGTGCAGCGGCTGCGCCCTTGAAGCCAGCGCCGTTGACGGTCAAGCCTTCGGTGGAGAACTTGGCGGCATTGCCTTCGCCCACACCTTTGACGCGTTCAATGAAGTCGTTCCAGTCTTTGAAGTTGCCCTTCTTGCGCTCGTCCATAATCTTGCCGGAGATGCCGGGGCCGATGCCCTTAATGCCGTCGAGTTCTGCGGCGGTTGCCTTGTTGACATCGACTGCTGCGAAGCTGAGCGTTGCGTACAGCATGACCATCAAGGCCAGAATTTTTTTCAACATATACATGTCTTTCAGGAATGGTGTTGGTGAACCGGGTGGCTGACACCAGAGCCTGGTGTCTCCTGCACAACGTGCATTGCGTCGGCGCGGTTGACCCGCCCACGCTGCTGCATACCCCGTATAAACCCCAGCGTAGCGCTTCAGGTACTGGCGGTCAGTGCCTGCACATAAGACTGCACACCGCTTTGCACGTTGGCGAAAACATGCTGGCAGCCGGTACTGCGCAACGCGCTGAGGTCTGCCTGGGTATAGCTCTGATACTTTCCGCGCAGTGCTTCGGGGAAGGCGATGTACTCGATCAACCCATCAGTAGCCGCTTGCTGCAGTGACAACATGCTCTGGCCGCGCTGCGCACGCAACGTGTTGACCACGGTGATGGCCACGTCATTGAAGGGCTGGGCCAGCCCGGTGCCCAGGTTATAAATACCGGACTCGCCCGGGTGGTCGAAGAACCACAGGTTGACCGCCACCACATCGTCTATGTAGACAAAGTCGCGCATTTGGCCGCCGGCTGCGTAGCCGCCGTAGTCGCCAAACAGCTTGACCTTGCCCTCAGCGTTGAACTGGTTGAACTGGTGGAAGGCCACACTGGCCATGCGGCCCTTATGCTGCTCGTGCGGGCCATAGACGTTGAAATAGCGAAAGCCCACCACCTGGTTGGTCTTGCCGGCCTTGGTGCGCTCAAAGTGGTTGCCACATTCGCGGCGCATGCGCTGATCGAACAAGAGCTTGGAGTAGCCGTACACGTTGAGCGGGCGCTCGAAAGCGGGCTCTTCGCGAAACGTGTCCGAACCGCCATAGGTGGCTGCGGAAGATGCATACAACAGGCGTGCGCCGCGCTTTTGGCAGGCTTGAAACAACTGGCACGACAGCGTGTAGTTGTTAGCCATCATGTACTTGCCGTCCAGCTCCATGGTGTCGCTACAGGCACCTTCGTGGAACACGGCTTCGACCTGGCCATAGGCTCCGCCAGCGAAGGCGTCATAGAAGGTGTCGGCGTCCACATAGTCGGAGATGCGCAGGCCAGCCAGGTTGAGAAACTTGTCGCCCTGCGTAAGATTGTCCACCGCGATGATGTCGTCGATGCCGCGTGCGTTGAGGCCCTTGATGATGTTGCTGCCAATGAAACCGGCGGCACC
>JBBQBG010000320.1:0-4367 GCA_038317285.1 Burkholderiales bacterium
TTCTACGGCCAGCCGGTGGCAGAGTTGCTCAACCAATCCATGGACGTGACCGATTGCTTCGGGCCTACGAGTGCCGCGCTGGCCCGGCAGGTGCTGGCCGCGCCGCACTTCGACGCCATGTGCGCGGTGGCAGAGGGCTTCTTGCTGCAGCATTTGCCCAAGGCCGATGCACAGGTTGCGCGCGTCAGCGGCCTGTTGGCGCGCATTGCGCAAGAGACCAGCGTCGTATCGGTGGAGGACGTGTTGGCGATCACCGGTCTGAATAAACGCGGCCTGCAGCGACTGTTTCAAAAGTATGTGGGCATCCACCCCAAATGGGTCATCCAGCGCTACCGCCTGCACGAGGCCATCGCCCAAGTGCAGGCCGGCAAGACACAGAGCTGGACCGCCTTGGCGTTGGAGCTGGGCTACTTCGACCAGGCGCATTTTGTACGCGAGTTTCGCCAGCTGGTGGGCATGGCTCCGCGGGAGTATGAGAAAAGTCTTGTAGGCGAATATCGCCCCTAGCCCTCGTGGAATGTGCGGTACATGCTCCTAAGTTTGTAGCATCCGTGGTCTGGTTCTCAGCGAGAAGTCCAGCATGAGCCCCACCACTGGCAAGGCCCAACCCAGCAGCGCCCACGTGCTGGCTTAATCAAAGGCCATGTCAGGCTGCAATACGGGGAACCTCCGGGTCGGTAGCGGCCTGCGTTGCGCTCGGTTCGGGTCGCACCACCATGGCCTGCTGGCCATAGCGCACCACCTTGCCACCGCGCTCCGCGGCAAAGGCGATGGCCTGCGCGTGGGTCGAGAACCAGGCGTTGGGGTAACCGTATTCCAAGCCCGTGGTGTAGTGCTCTAGCGCCTGCGGCGGCTGGCTGCGCAGCGTGGGCAAGTAGGCCTCCCAGTTGGCATAACCAGCCTCAACCGCCAGCGTTCGCAAGAAGTGCTTGCGTTGCAGCAGGTGGCGCTGGCGGTACAACGCGCTGAGCGTGAGCTCGGCGAATACGCCCGCGCCGTGCGCACGGCGCACGGCGGGCATGGCCTTGAGCAGCGTGGCGTCTTTGGACGCACGGTGCAGCGTGCGGGCCAGGCGCAAGGCCTGCTCGACCGCGCTGATGAGGTTGGTAGTAGATGGTGTTCCAGCGGGGCTGGCGGTGGTGTCTGGCGATGGGCCAGACGCGGTATCAGACGTAGTAACGGGTGGAATGCTTTGTGTGCGCATACCGGCTCCTTGATTCAAACGGCCGTTCTCGCAGTGGGCCAGGTAGGAGGGGTATGCAAGCGATAGGCTTGCGTTGCAGGTGCATCGGCTTTTGCGAGCTGGGCGTCCTGAAAGCCCGGGTGCGATTGTAGCCTCGACTTATTCAAGCGCGCTGCGCGGGCGTCGCATCCAGCGATCCACCCCAAACCAAACGAGTCCACCTATCACCGCAGTGACAAGGCACAGCACATGCAAAGCGTCGATGGAAATGATGCCGCGCAACGGGCTGTCTTTGCTCAAAGGCATGAGCGGCAACACGTCCACATGCATCACACTGTCGATGAAGATGTGGCTATAGGTGCCAATCAGTGCGCTGCCAAAGGACACACCCCAACCGATGGGCAAATGCCGAGGTTCGCGAAGGTTGCGCAGGCCCAACTCCCCCAGCTGCTTGCCGGTAGCGCCGCACAGCAGCCCAATCAATGTGGCGCCTAGCAAGGAACGCTGGGTTCACACCAGGGGCAGGGCCGTGGTGCTCTTGATTTGCTCCATGGAAAAGGCGGATGAGACGCCCGCCAAATCCACCAGGCTGATCAACTTTTTGTAGAAGCGATCGTAGCCGTCGATGCTGGGGGCCACGACCTTGAGCAGGTAGTCCACATCGCCGCTCATGCGGTGAAACTCTTGCACCTCGGGCAGCGTGCTGACCACGGCGGCAAATCGGGTCAGCCATTTTTCATCGTGCTGTCCGGCGCGTATGCTGACAAACACTGTGATGGGCAAGCCCACCTTGTGGCGGTTGACAACGGCCACACGCCGCTCGATAAAGCCATCGTCTTCCAAGCGTTTGACGCGCTTCCAGCAGGGCGTGCTGGACAGGCCCACCTGCACACCCAGCTGCGCCATTGATAGCGTTGCGTCACGCTGTAGGGTATCCAATATCTGCAAATCCAGGCGATCCAGCATTTTGTTCTACCAAACTAGTTAAATGGAGATAAGTGTTCTCCATTATCCGCAAATATGGCGAAATTTGGAATGCATTTTCGGGCAACATTTTCTACACTTCTCCTCACTCTTTGTATCGCTACTCACCCCACGCACCATGCCAACGACCCTCTACCTGGATTCCAACGCCACCACCCCCGTGTTGCCCGCGGCCCTGCATGCGGCGGCGCGTGCCATGTGCGAGCAATTTGGCAACCCCAGCAGCAGCCATTCGCACGGCATCGTCGCCAATGCCTTGTTGGAGCAGACCCGTGCCACCGCCGCAGAGGTGATTGGGGCGGGTGATGGCCATGTGGTGTTCAACAGCGGCGCCACAGAAGGCATTCAGACCGCAGTGCTGTCGGCCTTGCGCGCGATTGGGCCGCGTCTTGCGGGGCATAGCACATTGCTGGTGTATGGCAGCACCGAGCACAAGGCTGTGCCGCAGGCGTTGGAGCATTGGAACAACGTGCTGGGCCTGGGGCTGGAGCTGCGTGCCTTACCGGTGGACAGCCGTGGGCAACACAACCTGCAAATGCTGACCGATTGGCTTCCCGAAACCGCGCTGCTGTGCACCATGGCAGGCAACAACGAGACCGGCGTGGTGACCAATCTATCCGCCATCAAGCGCTTGTTGGCGCAAACCGACAGCAAAGCTCTGTGGTTGGTGGATTGCGTGCAGGCGCTGGGCAAGTTGGACCTGAACTTGCAGCACAGCCGCATCGACTACGCGCAGTTTTCGGGGCACAAGCTGTACGCACCCAAAGGTATCGGCATGTTGTATGTGCGCCGCGGCGCTCCCTTCACCCCGCTTATGTCCGGTGGTGGCCAAGAAGGCGGTATGCGCAGTGGCACCGAAAACATGCCGGGCATTGCCGCCTTAGGTGCCGTGCTCGACGCTTTGCGCCAGGGCGAAACCTTTGCCAGCCATGCCACGCTGCGCGGCTACCGCGATCAATTGGAGCAGAGCCTGCGCGGGGCTTTCCCGGCCATTGTGTTCAATGCGCCGCTGGACCACAGCCTGGCCACCACACTCAATTTCTCAGTGCCTGGCATTACCAGCAAGGCGATGCTGGATGTGTTCGACGCGGCCGGGCTGCGCGTCAGCGCTGGCAGCGCATGCAGTTCGGCCAAAGCTGCGCCCAGCTATGTGCTCGAAGCCATGGGCCTGCCCGCTTGGCGCACGACATCGGCCGTGCGCTTGTCGATTGGCGCGCTCGCAAACAGCCAACTGGTCGACGCCGCCTGCGTAGCGATAGCGCGTTGTGGCCAAGTCATGATGGCCATGCCCCATGATGAAGAAGTTGATTTGCCGGCGACCGGTGTGGCCGTGGTGGATGAGCCGTGTAGTGTGGCGGATATAGGGGCCATGGCGCTGCAGTGGAGCGAGCTGGGCGCGTATCTGGCCACCTACCCGAACACCCGCCTGCTCGATGTGCGAGAGGCTGTCGAGCACCATGCTGGCCGCGGCATCCGCTATGGCGCGTTGGCTGCCATCAATGTGCCTTTGAGCACGATGGCAGTGGTGGCTGCACGGCCAGCGGCCTGGATGGAGTCCAAGGCGGCTGCGTTTGTGTTGGTATGCCGAAGTGGCAAGCGCAGCCTCCAGGCCGCGCATTGGTTGCGCAGCCAGGGCTATACGCAGGTGCGCCATCTGCACGGCGGTTTGGCGTTGCGCCCTGGTAGTGGCACCGTGGCCCTATCACACTCGCCAGCCGAAAAAGTCACGCGCTATACCAGCGCTTAAAAACTAGGCACAGTCTGCAAAGCCAAGCCGGACGTGGCTTTGCGGGCTTGTGAACACGCTTATCCACAACCTAGCCCACAGAGGGCAGGGGCAAGTATTTTTTTATTCTTGCCCGGTCAAGGCAGCGTGAAATCAAATGTATAGACGTGTTGTCCGCCGGTGATCTGGATTGCCATCTTCCCCGTCAGGCCGACGAGTTCGTCTGTCCCCGAATCGGGCACAACCTGCACTACCAATTGTGGCGCGCCGCGGTCCATAACGCCGGTGTGCATCAGCACGAAGCTACCTTTTTTGCCCAGCAGCGTGCCGGTAACGCGCTCGATGGCTACGTAGCCCGCCGAGCCCTTAACGTCTGTCATCGCGGCCAGCATTTCGCCCAGACTGTGGGCACTCAAATCCCCGTGGAATGTCTTGTCCAGCTGCTGACGCCCCAGCTTGGCGGCTTCAATGGCG
>JBBQBG010000321.1:0-4360 GCA_038317285.1 Burkholderiales bacterium
AGGTAGGGCATCATGTTGTTGTGCGGCTGCCCACCCCCGACGGTGCTGACTGCGCCTGCTGCCATGCTGGCTGTAGGGCTGGCTCCATACATTGCGCCACTGGATGCTTGTGCCAGTACATTGCCAGTGGGTGATGTTTGGTCAGCTACCTGGTTAGATGCCTGGACGGCGTGGGTGTGGCCGGGAAGTTCAGTTTGTGAAAGCGTCACGGCCTCTGTGCCACCGGCTTGACCCCGTACGTAATTGCTAAGACCGGCGCCCTGGCCTGCGTTGATTAACAAGCGGCCCCGAAAGTCTGGCAGAGCAAAGTTAGTCGAGCCGTTGCCGCCGTAAGCGGTGCCCAGCAGGGAAAAAAGGGCCGTGTTCCACGAGATGGACAAAATCTGGCCATCGCAAAAGGCCCAATTTCTGGGGGCAAAGTTGAAGGGCACCCATCGAATTTCGCCAATAAACGCATCTTGGCCCCACGCAGCATTGGGCTGCAATGCGCCCAGCAAAGCGCCCAAGGCCACCACCAAGCTCAGACATTTTCTATACATATGCTCTCCCCCGCGCAAGCGCGTCTACAGTTCAGTATCGCTCCGGAAAAATACCCTGCAAGGCAACGATGCACTTGAGGGCAATGAAGGGCTTCATGTTTTCATGCGGCTGGCCACCACCCTGTGACGCGACTGCGGTATTGCCCAAGGTCACGGTGGCAGTGCCTGCATAGGCAGATGTGCCGCCACTGGTCTTGGCCATTGAATTGGTGGCTGGTGTGGCAAGCGTCGCCTCCCGCGGGTCCACGGCCATGGTGTGCGCATGTGCGGGCATCTCGTTGACCGTCAGGGTGTGGCTCTCTTCCCCACCCTGCGCACCCAGCGCATGGCCATTGCCTACATGGATAGGAGCCCGCCCACGCATGTCTGGCAGAGCAAAGGTAGTGGTTCCGTTGCCGCCATAGGTCGTACCCAGCAGGGTGAACAGTACCTGGTTCTGGGGGATGGACATTAAACTCCCATCACAGGCTCTCCAGCCCTGTGGTGCAAAGTTAAAGGCTACCCAGCTGATTTGACCAAAAAAAGGTTGATCTCCTGCCACCGCACTGGGCGCTGCCAAGGAGCCGCCCAGTGCAGCGCAAACGGCCGCTCCCACAAGATGCTTACGTGATTCGATTGCCATAGGTGGTTCCTTGTGTCCCATCATCAATTCTGCGAAGGAAAAATACCGGCCAGTGCAATGCAGCACTTCACCGCCAGGTAGGGCTGCAGATTGGCATGAGGTAGCGATCCGCCGACGAGGCTCATGGCGTTAGCGCGCAATTGAACATTGGAAGCATTGGCCGAATAGGCCTTAGCCGAAGCCGGTGACACACCCAGAATCTTGCCCACGGGCGAAGCTGAGCGTTCGGCCCCATCATTGGCCACCAGGTTGTGGTTGTGAAGCGGCATCGCGCTGGGGTTCAGGGTCACGGTTTCCTGCCCACCAACCTCGCCTTGCGACCGGTTACTCAGGCCCAGTCCCTGCCCCGCGCCTAACAGGGTGCGACCCTGGATGTTGGGTAGGCCAAGGGTGTTTTGACCGTCGCCACCATACGTGGTGCCGATCAAGCTGAATAGGGCAGAGTTTTCCGAGATGGACAGAAGTTGCCCATTGCATTCACCCCAGCCAACCGGGCAAAAATTCCACCCGCCGCAAATCACTTCTCCTACAAAGGGTTGATAAGCGCGGGCGGTGGGTGTCAAGGACAGCGCTCCGAGCGCTAGCAAAGCCCCAGCAAGAATGGAGCGCGGGGAGGCCCGACGGCGTGGCGTGGTGATTTCATCATTTGGCATATTTTTTTCTCCCTGATGCAACACTGCCGGCGGCGAGGAAACATGCAATGGGTGTTTCTGGACCATCGGTGGCCGAGGCGCTAACACCGGTATTGACGTCTTCACGGTCCGCTTCGCACAAGGCGAACGTGATTGGTATACGTAGTTCGGCCCACGGCAGTGCCACCGTTGTAGAAGTTGACAAGCCAAACGCCTTCCGCCTCAGGCTGGTAGCGGTCATTCGTCCAGTAAATATCGAATTGCGTGCCAGGAAAGTAGCGGGTGTCGATGTTGGGGTAGCCTGAGCCCGCGCGGACGATGCTGAGCAGCTCGCGCCGCGTGGGCAAGCGCCAACCGCTGTTGTATCCGCAGCGGTTGACTACGTTGGTGGCGTTTGGCAGCGCGGTACGAGCGAAGGTTGTCCAATCGCCGACTCCGGTTTCCAGCGACCAGATGAGGTTGGTGGCAGTATCCCGCGTGCAGGCCCAGTCGGTGTTGGCAACGCCAGTGGCGTTGGCGCTGGTGTTAACCACCAGTGCGCCGGTGCAGGTGCCGCTGCCCTGGGCATCGCCGTTCCAGCAGATCTTGGTGAAGTCGACGCCACCAGCAACGCACGCGAGCATACTGTCATCGTTCTTGCACTGGGTTTGCCCGGCGTCGTTGGGCTGTCGGGTGGTGGCCACGGCCTGGGCGGTGCTGGCGCACAGCAGGGCGGCGGTCAACAGCAGCCGGGGTAGCGCGGGATTCAGGCGACTCGGTGCAAACACAGCAAACATGGCACGTCTCCAGAAATATGAAAGTCGCAAATTTAAGCGCGAACGTCGTCTATGCCTATAGTCCATTTGGACTGCCAGTCCAAATGGACTGCCTGGGCTAAAAGCGCTTGCACCAGCGGGACCGAGAAGGTCTAATGCGCGCCATGCTTCCACTTGAAATTCTTCTCATTGACGACCACGCGATGTTCCGCAGCGGCATGGGCATGGTGCTGCGCTCTGGCATGCCAAACGTCGAGGTGTTCGAGGCAGGCTCATTGGACGAGGCGATGCGTAGCGCCATCTCGGCACCGGCCGTGGTGCTGCTGGATATTCAGCTCCAGGGTTTGAACGGGCTGGAGTGCATTGCGCTGCTGCAACGCAAATGGCCGCAGGTCCCCATCATCATGCTGTCATCGGACAACACACCTGGAACCGTGCGCTTGGCACTGCAGCGCGGTGCGGCGGCGTTTGTGTCCAAGGCGGACACAGCGGACACCATGGTTGCGGTCATAACCCGGGTACTGGGCCAGGAACTTGGCAGGCCGTTGCCAGTCGGCACCCCTGAAAAAACACCCGTGCGGCCACACCTGACGCCACGCCAGTGCGAAGTGTTAGACCTGCTGTGCCAGGGATTGCCCAACAATACCATTGGCCGGCGCCTGGGCTTGACTGAAAACACCGTGCGCGGCCACGTGCAGGCGGTGTTAGGCCTGTTGCAAGTATCCAGCCGGACCGAGGCCAGCTTTGCTGCGCGCCGCAGCGGCCTGGTCTCTTAAAGCAAGCTGCCGCGTGCAAATCGACCATGCGATCCTTGCCGAACGGGCGCGCCATGTCCGCCGCAATATTCCGGCCACGGCACTCACCAATCTGACCGGTGTGTGCACCACGACGGCCGTATTTTGGGGAGTTGTGGAGCCGGTTTATCTGGCACTCTGGCTGGGAGGCTTTGTCGCACTGACACTGTACTGGTTCCGGTTCAATTGGCTGTTTCGGGGTCCGGCATTTCCGCCCGAGCGAGCGCACAGCATGTTCCGACAACTGTGCGGGCTCGCAGCTGTGATCAGCGTCGCCTGGAGCATCGGCATGTTTTTCTTTTTTCCAAAAGGCGAACTCGTGCAGCAGTTCGCCTTTATCTGCGCCATCGTCCTGCTGGGTGTGTGTTCGGCGATTTCACTCTCGCTTTACTACCCCGCGTTCCTTTGCGCTTTTCTGCCATTCTCCCTATCAGCCGTGTACACCATTGCAACCCAAAAGATCATTTTTAATTCGGCTTTGTTATCGGTGATGATGTTCATTCCAACGATGGTTATCTTTGCACGGCATCTCAGCCTACTGGTGATCAGATCGTTGCAACTTCGCTTCGAAAACGATGATCTCGTCATCGAACTCAAGCAACAAAAAAACGTCGCCGAGCTGGCCACGGTAGCCAAGTCGCGCTTCCTGGCGGCGGCCAGCCATGATTTGCGCCAGCCGATCCATGCGCAAGGCTTGTTCCTGGAAGTACTGGCGCGCAGCGAACTGTCACCCTCTCAACACGCGGTTTTGGCAAGTGCGCGTTCGGCAGCAACGGCTTCGGCTGAAATGCTCAATACCCTGCTGGACTTTTCGCGCGTCGAAGCCGGCGTGGTCGATGCGCAGATGCGCCCCTTTCATCTGCAGCTTTTGCTGCACAAGATTGAAAATGAATTGGCGCCTCAAGCCAATGCCAAAGGCCTTTTTTACCGCACACGCGAAACCTATGCCGCAGTGCAGTCGGACCCCGCGCTGGTGGAGATGATTTTGCGCAATCTGGTGACCAATGCCATCCGCTAC
>JBBQBG010000322.1:0-4349 GCA_038317285.1 Burkholderiales bacterium
AGGTGCCGTCACGCCAGCCGGTAAAAAGCGCGACTGGGTGAGCTCCAGCCGCGGCTGCCCATCGCACTTCAGCTCCACATTCAAGCGCGGAATGCCGGGCTGGTGGGTGAAGGTCTTGAAAGCGGCCGCCAATTGTTTATCGCCTTGGGCCATGGCGGCCACAAAGTCTTCGCCAGTTGCGTTGCCCCACGCATGCTTGGCCATGTAGCGGCGCACGCCGGCCTGGAAGCGCGCTTCGCCCATCCAGGTCTCAAACATGGCCAGCGTAGCCTGGCCCTTGCCGTACACAATGGCCGCGCTCTGCCCGCCCAGCGGGTCGCTTTGCGAGAACGTCTTGTTCACCGGTTGGTAGATTTGTGAGGTGGACAGCAAACGGTCGGTCTGCATGGCCCAGGCGCGGGCGCCTTGCGTTGCGCTTTCACCATGCAGCTCGGGACCCATTTGCGCGGTGATCTTCTCGGCCATCCACGATGCGAACGATTCGTTGAGCCACAAATCATCCCACCAGGCCATCGTGACCAGGTCGCCAAACCACATGTGCGCCAGTTCGTGGGCCTGAATCTCGACAAAACTGCGTTTGAAGTCCACGGTTTCTTCACCTGGTTTGGACAGCAGGCGCAGGGAATTGAAAGTCACCAAACCGGGGTTCTCCATGGCGCCAAAATTCAACATGAGCGGCAGCACCATGACGTCGAGCTTTTCGTAGGGGTAAGCCGTGCCGAAATAGGCCTCCAGCTTGGCCAGAATGTCGGGCGTAACGCTGGCCGCAAAGGTGGCTTCCTTGGCGCGACCACGTGGGGTAATGAAGCGCACGGGTGTGTTACCCGCCTTGCCACCATCCAGAATGTCAAACGGGCCCACGCCGAAGGCCAGCAAGTAGCTGGGTAGGGGCTTCGTTGTCTGGAATTCGACGCGCTTTTGACCGCCTGCTAACGACACTTCGCGCGCCATGGGAGAGCTGGCGACGGCGGTCATCGACTGGGGAATGGTCAGCGACAGGGTCCATGGCACCTTCCAGCCCGGCTCGTCGAACGCCGGAAAGGCCTGGCGCGCGCTGATGGACTCAAACTGGGTGAAGGCATACCATTCGCCGCCCTCTTTCTGGCGGAACAGGCCCTGGCTGTCCTTGTCGTCAATGTGGCCCGTAAACGCAATGCGCAGTTGGCCTTGGCCCCTGGGGAAGGCCTGCGAAAAATCCAGGTCCAGCACGTCGGATGTGCGCTGGTGGGCCGTGGCTTTGAAGGACTTGCCGGCTATGGTCAACACAGCCGATCGCACCTGGATGTCAACCGCATGCATGCGTATCAACGTGCCGGGCTTGTGGACATCCACCGAGATGGTGACGTCGCCGCTGTGGTTGGGCTGGTTGGGGTCCACCTGCAAGGCCAGGCGGTAGGCGGTGGGGGCGATGGTTTTGGGCAGTCGCAGAGGAATCTCATCGGTAGCGGCCCAACTGGTCAACGTGTGCGCCGCCAGCAGTACAAATCCAAAAAACAACTTCATGCGTGTCTCTTTCATTCATGCAACCCGGGTAGGGTATATTTTTGCTATTCTTTACATAGCACTACAGTGAATATTTACGAGGGCTTGTGGCCCACTTCACTAGACAAATCAGCCAAGGCAGCGACAAAAAACCCATACCAGGTGTGTTGATGCCTGCGGGAGCCGCTCAGGCAAAGCCAAAGCGGTCCACCGCATAGGGTTTCAGGTCGATAGGACTGGAGTTGGACAGCATCAGCTCCGCCATCACAGCGGAGGTCACGCCGGCCAACGTCAGACCCAGGTGCTGATGGCCGAAGGCGAAGAATACATTGTTATGGCGCGGTGCGCAGCCCAGCACCGGCAGGTGGTCGGGCAATGACGGTCTAAACCCCATCCAGGTGCGCATCTGGGTGGTCTCAATACCGGGCAGCATCGCCTGCAACTGGCGCTGGAGCAACTGGAAGCGGCGCGGGTCGGGCGCCAAGTGCAGGCCACCAAACTCGACTGTGCCCGTCATGCGAAGCCCTATGGACATAGAGGTCATGATGACCTTGCGCTCAGTGGATGCCACCGGGCGCAGCAGGGTCGGCGGCTGTGGGCCCTGCCCCCGCGGCATGCCATCCACGCTGATGTGATAACCGCGCTCAGTATCCAGTGGCACGCGGTAACCCAGGCTGGCCGCCAGCGGTTTGGACCAAGCGCCAGCACACACCAGTACCTGCGAGGCATACAGCGGACGACCCTCTTCGAGCTGCACCGTGGCGCCTAGTTGGCCATCCGCCTGCAACTGCACAGCCCGGCCCTGGCAAACCTGCCCAGCGCAGCGCACGAATGCGTCGCGCAATCCCTGGCACACGGCCCACGGGTCGTCCACATGGCCACTACCGAGGTATTGCAGACCACCCTGCACATTGGGGTTCAGAGCAACAACTTGGGCGCGTACGGCATCGGCCGACAGAGGCACAGACTCCACTCCATACGCCATCAGCCGGTCGGCTTGCGTGCGCGCGGCATCGCCACCAGCCTGGGTCTCAAACACCTCCAGATGGCCATTGCGGTGCAGCATGTGGCCGACACCTGCGTCGACCATCAGGTCTGCCATATCGGCCAAGGCGCTGTGCTGCAATGCCACTAACGCCGCCACGCCGCGCAGATAGGCGTGGTCACGCGCGGCCCACACAAAGCGGGCCAGCCAAGGCATCAGCGGTAACAAATAGCGGGTCCGCACACGCAAGGGGCTGTCGGCGTCCAGCAAGTAACGCCAGCTGTTTCGCAAGACATCTTTACTGGCCAGCGGAAACAACTGCTCGGTTGCAATGTGACCAGCGTTGCCGTAGCTGGCCGCACTCTCCGGCCCATCCGCATTCAACAGCAGTACATCCTTCCCGGCCTGCGCCAGGCGAAAGGCACAGGCTGCGCCAATGATGCCACCGCCGATGACGATGATCTCAGCATCCCGCTTGTGCGAGGCTTGCAACATGGGCACGTCAGACCGCAGGTAGCGCCGGTTTGGTCAAGAGTGCCTGTTGGATGACCGCATCGGCGTGCGCGAGCTCTTCACCCTCCAGCACCAGACGCGGCGCGCGCACGGCCTGGCTGCCCATCTCCACATGGGATTGCACCAGCTTGATGAGTTGCACAAACTTGGGCACGACGTCCATGCGTAGCAGTGGCAAGAACCAGTGGTACAGCGGTTCGGCCTCGGCCCAGCGACCGGCCCGCGCCAAATTGAACAGCGCGATGGACTCTTTGGGAAACGCATTGACCAGGCCCGCCACCCAACCCGTAGCACCAGCCGCGATGCCCTCCACAATCAAATCATCCACACCCACCAGTATTTGCAAACGCGTGCCCAGGGCCGACTTGATGGCGGCAATGCGGCGCACATCGGCGCTGGATTCCTTGACGGCCTCAAGGTTGGGGTGCGCGGCGGCCAGCTCCTGCATTTGCACCGCAGTGAAATCGGTGCGGTAGGCAATCGGGTTGTTGTACAGCATGCACGGCAACGGCGTGGCGGCAATGACGGCGCTGACGTGGGCCTTCATCTCGCGCCAGTCGGTGGAGTACACATAGGGTGGCAGCACCATCAGACCGCTGCAGTTTTCTTCGACCGCCATGTGTGCAAAACGCACAGCATCTGCCGTCGCGAGCGCGGCCACGCCCGGCACCACGGCGCCGCGCCCGGCAACGGCCTTGACCACGGTGCGCAGCACCGCGCGCTTCTCGTCAAATGCCAATGTGGCGGTTTCACCCAGTGAACCGAGCGGAACAATGCCGGTGCTGCCAGCCTGCATCATCAAGTCCACATGGTGGGCCAAAAAGACGTGGTCTACCTCACCGTTGGTCAGAAATGGGGTTGTGATGGCGGGTAAAACGCCTTGCCAGAAAGTATTCATGGGGATGCTCCTATTGCTAGGTTTGTTGTAGTCAAAGAAATCGATGGGGTATGAGCGGGGATTCGTAGAAATAGGGCTACCAACGGACGTCGGTCAATCCAACCCCCAGCAAAACGGGTCGCTCGGATTCAACAGCAGGGTTGTTTCGGCGACTACATGGGCTTGGCCCCGTATGCTGGGAATCAGTTGTTCACCCACCAGCCGGTAGCGCCCTTCAAACACGCTGCCGATGACACTCTCTTGCAACCAGCGCTCGCCTTCGGCCAGCTTGCCATCGGCCGCCAGGCAGGCCAGCTTGGCGCTGGTGCCGGTGCCACAGGGAGAGCGGTCATAGGCGCCCCCGGGACACAGCACAAAATTGCGGCCACTGTTGCCGTGGCTCTGGGCCGCACCCGTCAGCTCGATGTGGTCAATCTCCGCACCAGCGCCGCCGGTGATGTGGTGGGAGCGCAGCGCGCAACGCACTGCCAG
>JBBQBG010000323.1:0-4321 GCA_038317285.1 Burkholderiales bacterium
GAAAGGTCACAAAAATGGTGGCCAACACAATGCCGGGCACGGCGAATACGATCTTGATGTCGTGCGCCTGCAGCCACGGGCCAAACCAGCCCTGGGCGCCAAACATCAGCACGTAAATCAAGCCTGCCACCACGGGCGACACCGAGAACGGCAGATCAACCAACGTCGTCAGGAAGGCCTTGCCCCTGAATTCATATTTGGCAATGGCCCAGGCTGCTGCCACACCAAACACCAGATTCAACGGCACGGCGATAGCAGCCGTTAGCAGGGTCAAACGGATGGCGCTCCAGGCATCGGGCTCCTTGAAGGCTTCCAGATAGGCCCCCAGGCCTTTGCGCAAAGCTTCGGCAAATACAGCGGCCAGCGGCAGTATCAAAAACAGAAAGATAAAGCCTAGCGCGGTCGCTATCAGCGTCCACTTGACCCAAGTGGGCTCGGTCGTGCCGGAACTGGCGCGGCGCACAGACTTGGCCCCCACGCTCCCCGCTTTGCGTGGTTCGCTGCCCCCCAAGAGGGCCTTCGCGCCTTCGGGCGGCCGTGCGGCGCTCACGTTACTGCTATTCACGATGTGGCTCCTGAGCGCCTGCGCTGCCAGGCCTGCAGCGCGTTGATGACCAACAACAACACAAACGAGATGACCAGCAAGACTACGGCCACGGCAGTAGCACCGGCATAGTCATACTGCTCTAGTTTGCCGATGATGATCAGCGGCGTGATCTCGGACACCATTGGCATGTTGCCCGCAATGAAGATGACCGACCCATATTCGCCAATCGCACGGGCAAAGGCCATCGCAAAGCCAGTCAACAAAGCCGGTGCCACGGTCGGGAAAATCACGTAGCGAAAGGTCTGCCAGCGCGTGGCGCCCAGGCAGGTGGCGGCTTCTTCCAGCTCTTTCTCGGCGTCTTCCAGCACCGGCTGCACGGTGCGCACCACGAAAGGCATGCCGATGAAGATCAGCGCAATCACCACTCCGTTGCGGTTGAAGGCCAATTGAATGCCATAGGGCTCCAGCAGGCTACCGACCCATCCGTTGCTGGCCAACAAGGCGGTAAGCGAGATGCCCGCCACCGCCGTGGGCAGCGCAAACGGCAGGTCCACCAGGGCATCAATTATCTTCTTGCCCGGAAAGCTGTAACGCACGAGAACCCACGCGATCAACAGACCAAAAAAAGCATTCACCACGGCGGCAATGAACGATGCGCCAAAGGTCAGCTTGTAGGCGGCCATGACCCGTGGGCTGCTGACCGCGAACGCAAACTGCTCCCACGTCAGCGTGAAGGTCTTGAACACCAGCGCCGACAACGGGATCAGCACAATGATGCTCAGGTAGAACAGCGTGAAACCCAGCGTCAGCCTGAAGCCTGGCAATACGCGGCGCGTAGGCCGTCGTGCTGGCGGCTGTGCGAGCGGCCAGTCGGTGGAAAGCGATGCCGACATCTGCTCGCTTACTTAACTGTGTACAGCTTGTCGAACTGCCCGCCGTCGTTGAAGTGCACTTTCTGTGCTTCGGAGAACGAGCCAAAGTAGTCTTCCGCACGGAACAGCTGGATGGGCTTGAAGGTGCTGGCGTATTTCTTCAGCAGGGTCGGGTTGGTAGGACGGATGGCGTGTTGTGCGGCAATCTCCTGTCCTTCGTCCGAGTAGAGGAAGTTCAGGTAGGCCTTAGCCTGTTCGGCGGTGCCCTTCTTGGCCACCGTGCGCTCGACCACGGCCACGGGGTTCTCCGCCACGATGGAGCTGCTGGGGTGGATGGCATCCACTTTGCCGGCGCCAAATTCTTTGTCGACCGACACCACTTCCGACTCAAACGTGATCAGCACATCACCAATATTGCGTTGCAAAAAGATGGTGGTGGCGTCACGGCCGCCCTTGGCCAGCACGGGAACGTTCTTGTAAAGCTTGGCCACAAACTCAGCGGCTTGGGCATCAGTGCCACCCTTCTTGCGCACCTGGCCCCAAGCCGCGAGGTAGGCCATGCGGCCGTTGCCACCGGTCTTGGGGTTGACGACGATGACCTGCACGCCGGGTTTGATCAGATCGTCCCAATCTTTGATGCCCTTGGGGTTGTTGTTGCGCACCAGGAACAGCATGGTGGAGCTGGTGGGGGCCGCATTGTTGGGAAATTTCTTGGTCCAGTCCTTGGCCACCACGCCGGCTTTAGCCAGAAATTCGACATCGGTCGAGGTGTTCATGGTCACCACGTCGGCCTCCAGCCCATCGTTCACGGCACGCGCCTGCGCACTGGAGCCCGCGTGGGATTGGTCGATTTTGACGTCTTTGCCGGTGGTTTTTTTGTAATTGGCAATGAATGCGGTGTTAATGTCTTTGTAGAACTCACGCGCCACGTCGTACGACACATTCAGCAGCGTGGTTTGCGCCGCTACAAAATTGCTAGCTGTTAACGCAATGGTGGCGAGGGCTAGAGTGACTTTTTGTTTGAGCTTCATGTGAAATCCGGTGGTTTAGGGAAACGACTGGATGGCATCCAGCCGAACGCTAGAGAGATTCTGCCCAGTTACCCCGGCGTTTCTAACGAATTCTTAGTTGTTTGTATATTCCACCGTTGACCGTCGTCGCAAGACCTTGACCATGAGGATGTTCCAAAGAATCACCTCGTAACTGGGCCTGTTGGCCTTTCTAAGCGGCGCTCCAGCCGCAGTCGCATCGCCTCACCCCAACGCCCTCTGGGTGGCCTACACCGTGGGCGTGGACACACAATTGGTGATCTACCCGGGGCCAGTGCCACGGCCTGAAGTCGCCAAGCTACCGGCGTGACGTGCAGGAGCGCTACCTGGCATGGTTTGAAAAAACCAAGTGGCCTTGGGTGAGTCCCAGACACGTGTGAAGTCGCCTGCCGTGCGCGCCGGGATGGCTGTGACGGGGCAGGCCTTGAAGGGGTTCTTGACCCGGGTCGCCCTCCGCCGCCAGCTTGAATGTGGCACCACACTTGGCCAACCAATCAAAGAGCCTGGAACGGTAGCAAGTGCAATGACTTGTGGGACACAAAGATGATGTCCTTGCCGGTGGCTACTTGCAGCGGCTCCCATATCTTTTTGGATAAAACCTGTGCTGACGGCAACGCAGTGGTGTCTACCCGTTCAATGGCAGTGCGCACCGCGAAGCTGGAGAACGAGCTGCGCAACGGCTCCAGCCCCGGTAACGCCAGCGTCAATTCTGCGGCTCCGTCTAAACGCCTGGGGAAATGAACATTGGCTTTCGCTCTATCGTTGCGTGGTCGTCGCTGCGGTTGCCCGCCATTTTTCACTGCGCCGTTCCAGCACGTAGTCTTCGACCGACTCAAAGCGATACGGCGTGCCGTTTTGAATGCCTTGCTCGATCACCACGGACTTGACGCCAATCATGTTGCACACTGGTGCATCCAAAGCCCGCCCCTCAACCGAAAGGCGACGTTGCTTGTAGCCCCTGAGGCCCTTGATCGCCACACGGGTGCTCTGCGCAAATTCGTCCCGCTCAATGTCTAACTTGGAAACTGCTCCATCCTGGTTACGTACTTCGGCGTGGATGACGACGCCCTCTGCAAACATTCGAAGAATGGACTGCGTTTGGTGTCGCGCAATGGCTCCATCGAGCTGCGCCAGCCAGGTCTTGGCAACCGCGTTCGCTCCACACAATGCCCCAGCATCGGCAGCGCCCGGGTGCAACGTTGTGACAGCCGGAGCTGCACTGTTGGGCCGTGTGGTTGCGGGTTCGGCGGTGGCCGCAATCGCCGGGTTGGGAACTACTGGGTCTGTCATTGGCCCGGGCGCGGCGCTTTGACGGCGCTCAAGTTGCTTGGCGGCATTGGCATCCGCCGTCGCAGACAGGCGATCCATCTCGGCATCAAACCGGCCCGGCACATAGAAGCCCGGCACCTGGTCGAGCAACACCGGCAGCACCAGGGTGATCAGTGCCCGCGTTTTAGCGGCTTTGCTCGCACGGATAAAACCGACCTGGCCCCGCTCGATATTGAGTTGACCACCGTTGGCGTCCAACGAAGTTCCGCCACGATTGACCTTGTCGTAGGTACCTGCTGTTTCAGCCAAGGCTTGTGCAAGCTCCTCGGTTAAAACATAAGGTTCATGGTCTGTGCCGCGTATGCCTATGGTGGCGGTGGGTGTCAAGACGCGATAGCCCGGCCTATTGATGTGCCCTATCCACCCAGAAATGATGCGCAAGCCTCCGACCAACACGCGCAATGAGACGTTGTCGCCAGGCTTACCCTCGGCCACGAACCGTTCTGCAACCAAAGCGGCCCCCGGACGCAATGCGATAAAACCTGCGTCATCGGTATTGAGCATCGCTTCAGCGGTCGCAGTGG
>JBBQBG010000324.1:0-4311 GCA_038317285.1 Burkholderiales bacterium
TCCGTCGCTTCCCACACAAAGGCATCCCATGACCCCGATCCCGATCAACTCCACAACTAATAAGACCGAACTGAAAGCGGTGCTGCTCGAAGGCATACACCCTTCTGCCGTAGACGTGCTGAAACAGGGCGGCTACACCAACGTCATGACGCACGCCAAAGCCCTGACCGGCACGGAATTGCAGACCGCACTGGAAGGCGCGCACTTTGTCGGCATCCGCTCGCGTACCCAATTGACGGCGGAAGTCCTGGCACGGGCCCCGCAGCTCGCAGCCATTGGTTGCTTTTGCATTGGCACCAACCAGGTCGATTTAAAGGCCGCCATGCGGCTGGGCATTGCCGTTTTCAACGCGCCGTTTTCCAACACGCGCAGCGTGGCTGAGCTGGTGTTGGCCGAAATCATCATGCTCATGCGCGGCATACCCGAGAAGAACGCCATCCTGCACCGCGGCGGCTGGGTGAAAAGTGCTGCCCATTCGTACGAGGTGCGTGGCAAGACGCTGGGCATCATCGGCTACGGACACATCGGCACGCAGATTGGTGTGCTGGCCGAACAACTGGGTATGCGCGTGGTGTTTCGTGACATCGAGGCCAAACTGCCGCTGGGTAACGCGCGTGAAGTCGCTGGTCTGGACGAACTGCTGGGCCTCTCGGATGTGGTGAGCCTGCATGTACCCGAAACGCCGCAAACGCACCATCTGATAGGCGCCAAGGAACTGGCCGCGATGAAGCCGGGCAGCCACCTGATAAACGCCTCACGCGGTACAGTGGTCGATATCGACGCCCTGACTGCTGCGCTGCAGAGCCGCCACCTGCATGGCGCTGCAATCGATGTGTTCCCAGTGGAGCCGCAAGGCAACGACGCGGTGTTCAGCTCGCCGCTGACGCGCTTTGACAACGTCATTCTTACGCCGCACATTGGCGGCTCGACTTCGGAAGCACAAGTCAACATCGGCAGTGAAGTGGCCGCCAAGCTGGTGCGCTATGGCAACAACGGCTCCACTACCTCAGCAGTCAACTTCCCCGAAGTGGCGTTGCCCGAGCACACGGGTCGCAGCCGCCTTCTGCACATCCACCACAACGTGCCCGGCGTGCTGGCGCAAGTCAACGAGCGGCTCTCTGCGGCTGGCATCAACATCGCGGCACAGTACCTCAGCACGTTTGAAGACTTGGGCTACGTGGTGATCGATGTCGACAGTGCGGCCAGCCAGTCGGCACTGGACGAACTGAGCCGTGTGCCCGGTACCATTCGCTGCCGCATCTTGTACTGAAGTCGGACATGCAACGCGACGCGGCAATTACTCTTTACCCGCTAAAACGAGCTGGAAAGCGGTACGCGGACTTTCGTTATTATGGGCTTTGCTCTTACCAAGACCCCTACTAGCGTCCGCGCGGAATGCAGCCCACTACCTCCCTGTCGAAGAAGCTCATACGCACAGGCACTGGCTTGTTATTGGTCGCCTTGACATCAATCGGCCTGACGTTGTGGGTAACCTGGCAGCTCGAAGGGGGCGCGGCCGCAGTGAACGAAGCCGGCCGTATGCGCATGCAGACCTGGCGCTTATCCAGCACGGTGCAGGCCCAACTGCCCGGTGCCGAGGTACAGAAGCTAGTGACCAATTTTGACGACAGTCTGGAGCTGCTGCGTACCGGAGACCCGTCACGGCCTCTATTTGTGCCTTGGGACGACAGTGGGCGCGAAAATTTTGCAATCATCGAAGCGCTGTGGCGTGTGCAGCGCGCCCAATGGTTGCTGGCTGAGCCCTTGTCACCGCAAGACTCTTTGCAGACGGCAGGCTTGTTTGTGGATGCAATCGACCGCTTTGTGCTGTCCATCGAGCAGCAGATGTCGCGCCTGACTGCCATTCTCAATTTGTTCCAGTTTGTGATGATGGCGCTGGCCATTGGCGGCGCAGTCTTGATGCTCTACACCGGCTACCTTTACGTGATAAACCCCTTGGCCCATTTGCGCAACGGCTTGCGCAAGATTGAAGCAGGGGATTTTTCGACCCGCGTGGACGTCGACACGGTGGACGAGTTTGGCCAGGTCGCCGCCGGCTTCAATGGCATGGCCACCCACCTGCAGTCAATGTATGAAGGCCTGGAGGCGCAGGTAGCGGCCAAAACCCAGCACATAGAAGCCCAGCGCGCCCGCATTGAAACGCTCTACGACATCAGCGCTTTTTTGGCCAGCGCTAGCACTATTGAGGACCTGTCCAAAGGATTCGCGCAGCGGGTGCGGGCGGTCCTTAAGGCCGATGCCGTGGCGGTGCGCTGGTCAGATGAGGCCAACCAGCGCTACCTGATGCTGGCATCAGACTGCTTTCCCGAGGAGATGAAGGATGAGGAGCGCAGCCTGCTCGCGGGTGCCTGCGCCTGCGGCAACCTCAAGCCCGATGCCCGAACCCGTGTCATTCCCATCCACAGCCATGATGCGGCTCCCATGCGCCATTGCGCCAAAGCCGGTTACGAGAGCTTGGTCAGTGTACCAATCCGGTTGCAGCAGCGTGTGATTGGCGAGATCGATTTGTTTTTTCGCAGCACGGTGATGCTGCGCCCAGAAGAGGCCGAACTGCTGGACGCGCTGGCCAGTCACTTGGCCAGTTCACTGGAAGGACTGCGCGCCGCCGCGTTGGAGCGCGAAGCCGCGGTGGGCGAAGAGCGCTCGTTTTTAGCCCGCGAGCTGCACGACTCGATCGCCCAATCGCTGGCATTTCTTAAAATTCAGGTGCAGTTGCTGCGCAACGCCACCCAAAAAGAGCAGCCACAGCAGGTGCAAACCGCGCTGGATGAGCTGGATGTGGGCCTGCGCGAAAGCATCAACGACGTGCGCGAACTGCTGGTGCACTTTCGCACGCGTACCAACACACAAGACATCGAAACTGCCCTGCAGGAGACGCTGCAAAAGTTCAAACATCAGACCGGCTTGCCGGCGCAGTTGCACACCCAGGGCGATGGCCTGCCGTTGCCCGCCGACGTACAAGTGCAGGTGTTACACGTGGTCCAGGAGGCGTTGTCCAATGTGCGCAAGCACGCCGGTGCAACGCAGGTGGGTCTGGATGTCTTCAAGGGCGAGCGATGGCGCTTCGTGGTGCGGGATAACGGGGTCGGTTTCGACGCGACGCAAACGCCCCGGGAAACCCATGTAGGCATGAAGATCATGCGCGAGCGCGCCGCGCGCATTGGTGGGCAAGTGGATGTCGTGTCTCAACGCGATGAGGGCAGCGTAGTCACGCTGACTTTGCCATCACACCCGGTGATGGCGGGGCGCGAGTGAAGTTAAACAGATGAAACTAATTGAACTCTTGGTGGTGGATGACCACAACCTTTTTCGCCGAGGGCTCACTGCGCTGTTGCAACAGGATGGTCGTTTTGACGTTACAGCCCAGGCAGGCGATGTAGGCGAGGCCTTGCGATATCTGGAGCGCGTTACGCCCGACCTGATTTTGCTGGACAACCACTTGCCCGGTGTGCGCGGTGTAGACGGTATTGCCGCACTGAAAAGCGCCTGCCCCGGCGTTCGCATCTTGATGCTCACTGTCAGCGAGAACGAGGACGACCTGGCCGGAGCTTTACAGGCGGGTGCCGACGGCTATTTGCTCAAGACCGTAGAGTCGGAACAGCTGTGCGAATCCATCGTCAAGGTGCTGGCTGGGGAGTCGGTGGTCAGCCCGGAGATGATGACCAAGCTGGTGGCGGTATTTCGGGCCAAGCCCAATGCAAGCCCAGTGGCCGGCGTTCCCCCGTTGTCTGCAGAGGCAACTGGCATCGATTTGCTCTCAGCCCGCGAACGCGAAGTGCTGGTGCTGATCGCCCGCGGCGACAGCAATAAGGTGATCGCACGCCAACTCGACATAGCCGAGACTACCGTAAAGATTCACGTGCAACACATCTTGCGCAAGCTGCAACTGACTTCGCGGGTGCAGGCGGCCGTGTTTGTGTCCGCGCTAGGCATTGCTTGAACCTGCTGCAAGCTGTGTGAGGCACACCGCCCACGTCAGTATTTGGGCTGCCCTCAGTCCAAAGACTTGAAGGTTGCGTGACCGGTCAGGCAGGCAAAATGGGCAAGCCAGGAACGCCATGTGCCCGACGCAACTTGGGTAATGCACTGGCTTCAGACGGGGCTGCCACCAGATCGGCCAAGGTCACCCGGTCCAACACGGAAAAGTAGCTCTGCATGGCCTCATGCAGTACGCCCTTGAGCCGACAATGGCGGCTCAAGCGGCATTGGTTAGTGGTGGGGTCAAAGCACTCCACCATGGTGAAATCTGTTTCGGTTGCGCGCACCACCGCTCCCAGATTGATCTCATGG
>JBBQBG010000325.1:0-4300 GCA_038317285.1 Burkholderiales bacterium
GCGGTCGAGCGCATCATCGACTTTCTGGAGATCCAGGCCTTCCGCAAGACGCCGGTCGGTCAACTCCCCTACGGTTTGCAAAAGCGCGTTGACTTGGGCCGTGCGTTGGCGATGGAACCCCAAGTGTTGCTACTAGACGAGCCCATGGCCGGCATGAACGTCGAAGAAAAGCAGGACATGTGCCGCTTTGTGCTCGACGTCAATGAAGAGTTCGGCACCACGGTTGTGTTGATCGAACACGACATGGGCGTGGTCATGGACATCAGCGACCGCGTCGTCGTGCTCGACTACGGCAAGAAGATTGGTGATGGCACGCCGGATGAAGTGCGCAACAACCCCGATGTCATCAGCGCCTACCTCGGCACTTCACACTAGGACAGAACAAGATGGCATTCTTTTTGGAAACACTGCTGGGCGGCCTGATGGCTGGCATGCTGTATTCGCTGGTGGCGCTGGGCTTTGTGCTGATCTACAAGGCATCCGGCGTATTCAACTTCGCACAGGGAGCGATGGTGTTGTTCGCTGCGTTGGCGATGGCGCGCTTTGCGGAGTGGATACCTCAGATCACCGGTGTGCAAGATATCTTCGTCGTCAATCTCCTGGCCTTTGCGCTGGCCGGCGTGGTGATGTTCGCCGTGGCCTGGGTGATCGAGCGCCTGGTGCTGCGCCACTTGGTAAACCAAGAGGGAACGACGCTGCTGATGGCCACGCTAGGCATTACCTATTTTCTCGAAGGGCTGGGCCAGACCATCTTTGGCAACAGCATTTACAAGATTGACATTGGAATGCCCAAGGATCCGGTCCTGATTATGGAAAGTGCCTTCGAAGGCGGCATTTTGATCAACAAGGAAGATTTGTATGCGGCTCTGATTGCCGCCGTGTTGGTGGCTGCGCTCAGTGTGTTTTTTCAGAAGACAGCTACGGGCCGTGCGCTGCGCGCCGTCGCCGATGACCACCAGGCGGCGCAGAGCATCGGCATTCCGCTGAACCGTATCTGGGTCATCGTGTGGTGCGTAGCGGGGGTCGTGGCGTTGGTGGCCGGCATGATCTGGGGCAGCAAATTGGGCGTGCAGTTCTCGCTGACCACGGTTGCACTGCGGGCCCTACCCGTGGTCATTTTGGGCGGGTTGACGTCGGTACCCGGTGCCATCGTGGGTGGGCTGATCATTGGTGTCGGCGAGAAACTGTCCGAGGTTTACTTAGGGCCGTTTGTCGGTGGTGGCATAGAGATCTGGTTTGCCTATGTGCTCGCTTTGGGATTCTTGCTCATACGGCCACAAGGTTTGTTCGGCGAAAAGATCATCGATCGCGTGTGAACACCGTTACGCATTAAAGAGAAGACTATGTTCTACAGAGAAAACGGCCAATTCAAAACCACGTATCGGGCGGATCAGCAAATCTTCCCCATCGCGCAGGACCGCATCGCTTTGTATGCGCTGCTTGCGATTGCGTTTTTGGTGTTGCCGGCAGTGGCCAGTGATTATTGGCTGACCAACATCCTGATCCCGTTCCTGATCTTCTCGCTGGCTGCCATTGGCGTGAATATTCTGGTGGGCTACTGCGGTCAGATCTCCTTGGGTTCGGGTGCCTTCATGGCGGTGGGAGCCTATGCCGCCTACAACTTCTTTGTGCGCATCGACGGCATGCCCTTGGTCCTGGCCTTGGTGTTGGGCGGTGTGTGTGCCATGCTGTTTGGTATTTTGTTTGGGCTACCCAGTCTACGGGTCAAGGGCTTGTACCTTGCAGTGGCGACGCTGGCGGCGCAGTTTTTTGCCGATTGGATGTTTTTGCGCATCCAGTGGTTTACCAACTATTCGCCGTCGGGTTCTGTGTCCGTCAACAACCTGCAGGTGTTCGGGTTCTCGCTGGCCAGCCCGGTTTCCAAATACGTTTTCTGCCTGACGCTCTTGTCCGTGATCGCGTTGTTGGCCAAGAACCTGGTGCGCGGGGCAGTGGGCCGCGAATGGATGGCCATCCGCGACATGGATGTGGCAGCAGCCGTCATCGGCATACGCCCCATGTTTGCCAAGCTGAGCGCCTTTGCCGTTAGTTCATTCATCGTTGGCATGGCGGGCGGGCTGTGGGCCTTCATTTACCTGGGCGCTTGGGAGCCGGCAGCGTTCTCGGTGGACCAATCGTTCAAGCTGTTGTTCATGGTCATCATTGGTGGAATGGGCTCCATCATGGGCAGCTTTTTTGGTGCGGGCTTCATTGTCTTGCTGCCGATCTTCCTGAGCCAATTTCTGCCCGCCTTGGCGTCGTTGGTTGGCCTGCAAATTTCGACGGCCGGCGTGTCCCACGCCGAACTGATGATCTTTGGCGGGCTGATCGTGTGGTTCCTGATCGTGGAGCCCCATGGTCTGGCCAAGCTGTGGTCCATTGGCAAACAAAAACTGCGTCTTTGGCCTTTCCCGCATTGACGCTGTGGGTTTATAAAACGTGTTCCCCTGTGCTTCTTCCATCATCAATTATTACTAGGAGAGACCAATGAAGCTTCGCAAACTGGCAATCGCAACAACCATGGTGGCCGTAGCCGGCGCCACCTTCATGGCGGGCAATGCCTTCGCCCAAGCCAAGGAGCAGTTCATCCCCGTGCTGTCGTATCGCACCGGGCCCTATGCGCCCAATGGAGTGCCGTGGGCCAACGGATATGTGGACTACCTCAAGCTGGTCAATGCCCGTGGCGGTATCAATGGTGTCAAGCTGAGCTATGAAGAGTGCGAGACCGGCTACGACACAGCCCGCAGCGTGGAATGCTACGAACGCCTCAAGGGCAAAAACGGCGGTGCGGTGTTTGTGCAGCCACTGTCCACCGGTGCAACCTTTGCCATCACCGAAAAAGCACCGGTCGACAAGATCTCAGTCGTGACGGTGGGCTACGGCCGCAGCGAAAGCGCGGACGGCACCGTCTTCAAATGGAATTTCCCTATTGCCGGAACCTACTGGGTAGCAGCCGACGCCATCATGCAGGCCATCGCCAAGAAAGAAGGCGGATTTGACAAGCTCAGAGGCAAGAAGCTGGCCCTGGTCTACCACGACAGCCCGTTTGGCAAAGAACCCATTCCTTTGCTGCAAGAACGCGCGGCCATGCATGGCTTCAACCTGCAACTGCTACCGGTGACAGCACCCGGTGTGGAGCAAAAAGCCACCTGGCTGCAGGTGCGCCAGAACAAGCCGGACTATGTGGTCCTGTGGGGCTGGGGCGTTATGAACAGTACCGCTATCAAAGAGGCGCAAGCCACTGGCTACCCCCGCGAAAAGATGTATGGCGTGTGGTGGGCCGGTGCCGAGCCTGATGTGAAAGACGTGGCCGACGGTGCCAAGGGCTATAACGCAGTGACCATGCAACACGGTGCCGAGCCACAGTCCAAGCTGGTCAAAGACGTGATGGCCATGGTGCATGACAAAGGCCAGGGCACAGGCCCCAAGGACGAAGTGGGCCAGGTGCTGTACATGCGCGGTGCTATGAGCGCCATGTTGGGCGTGGAAGGTATCCGTGCTGCACAAGACCGTTACGGCAAGGGCAAGACCATGACCGGCGAGCAAGTGCGCTGGGGCCTGGAAAACCTGAACCTGACCCAACCCAAGCTCGACGCACTGGGCTTCGCCGGCGTCATGCGCCCCATCAGCACATCGTGCGTGGACCACATGGGCGCATCGTGGGCGCGCATCCACACCTGGGATGGCAAGGCCTGGAAGTTCACGTCTGACTGGTTGCAGGGTGATGAGCAAATCATCAAGCCTCTGGTCAAGGCGACGGCTGCCAAATATGCAGCAGACAAAAAGCTGACGCCCCGCACGCCTGCGGATTGCCAGTCTTAATTGCACCCCCGTTGCCCGCTCACTGCGTTTAGCGTGCCTCCCCCCTCAAGGGGGCAACACCAGCGGCCTGGCATAGCCGGTTCCGCGGTGTTTCTGGAAGTAGTGGCTTGCTTTGCTTGCCACTCACTAAAGGAAAGTCTCGCTTGGCGGGGCTTTCATTTGGTCAACAAGGCTGAGATATGGACGCGAAAAATATTGTTCTCAACGTGAATGGCATCGAGGTCATCTACAACCACGTCATTCTGGTTCTCAAGGGTGTGTCGCTGCAGGTGCCTGAGGGCGGCATCGTGGCCATCCTCGGTGGTAACGGCGCAGGCAAGACGACGACCTTGCGCGCCGTGTCCAATCTGTTGGCTGGGGAGCGGGGCGCGGTGACCAAGGGCAGCATTGAGCTGCGTGGTGAGCGTATCGAAAACTTGAGCCCGGCCGACCTGGTGCAGCGTGGTGTGGTGCAGGTCATGGAAGGGCGGCATTGCTT
>JBBQBG010000326.1:0-4295 GCA_038317285.1 Burkholderiales bacterium
CTTCCCCCTCCATGAGCCCCACCAACCATGCCACTGCCCCCTGCCCCAACCAAGCCCGCTGACCGTCTGCCTCCCAAGGCCTTTTCCACCCCTGTTCGCAGCGTTGCGCGCCAAGCACCGAAGTCGCAAACCGTTGACATCGAAAAACTGCCCGTGGCCCGCCCTATCCCCGAGAAAATAGCCGCCAAAGAAGCGCCCAAGCGGGTGACGTCTGCGCTGCTGGACAAGCCAATGCGGGATCAATCACCCGTGGTGCCCGTGGCTTCCCCCGTGATGGTCCAGGTCGAAACCCGCGCCAGCACAGCCCGCTCCAGAAAACCGGTCCGCACCGGCCCGACCAAGCTGTTTGTGCTGGACACCAATGTGCTGATGCACGATCCGATGTCCCTGTTCCGCTTTGAAGAGCACGACATCTACCTGCCGATGATCGTTCTGGAAGAACTCGACGGACACAAGAAAGGCATGACAGAAGTCGCCCGCAACGCACGCCAGACCAGCCGCACGCTGGATGCATTGGCTGGTGCCCCCGGGGCGGATATCACAGCAGGCTTCCAGCTGGCCAGCACCGGTCACCGCGATGCGCGAGGCAAGTTGCTGTTCCAGACCCAACCACTCAATTACACGCTGCCGACCAGCCTGCCCCAGGGCAAGGCCGATAACCAGATTTTGGGCGTAGTCGAAGCACTGCGCCAACATTACGCACCGCGTGAGGTCGTACTGGTGTCCAAGGACATCAATATGCGGGTCAAGGCCCGCGCGCTGGGCCTGGCCACGGACGATTACCAAAATGACAAGACGCTCGAAGATGGCGACCTGCTGTACTCCGGTGCCACTGCACTGCCCACCGATTTTTGGGCAACCCATGGTCAAGCGGTCGAAAGCTGGCAGCAAGGCCAACACACCTACTACAAGATCGACGGGCCGGTGGTACCCAGTTTGTTGATTAACCAGTTCGTGTACTTTGAGTCACCTGGCGAGCCCAGTCTGTATGCCCGCGTGACCGAGATCCGCGGCACTACGGCAGTTATCAAGACCCTACGCGACTTCAACCACCTGAAGAATGCGGTGTGGGGTGTCACCACCCGCAACCGGGAACAGAACTTCGCGATGAACCTGCTGATGGACCCCGAGGTCGATTTCGTGACCCTGACTGGCACGGCCGGCACCGGCAAGACGCTGATGGCCTTGGCCGCCGGCCTGACCCAGGTGTTGGACGACCGCCGCTACACCGAGATCATCGTCACCCGCGCTACCGTCAGCGTGGGCGAAGACATTGGTTTCTTGCCAGGCACAGAAGAAGAAAAAATGGGCCCCTGGATGGGCGCACTGGACGACAACCTGGAAGTGCTTGGCAAGACCGACACCAGCGCTGGCGAATGGGGCCGCGCGGCGACCAACGAGTTGATCCGCAGCCGTATCAAGATCAAGAGCATGAACTTCATGCGCGGCCGCACCTTCATGAACAAGTACGTCATCATCGACGAGGCTCAGAATCTGACGCCCAAGCAGATGAAGACGCTGATCACCCGCGCCGGGCCTGGTACCAAGATCATTTGCATGGGCAACCTGGCGCAGATTGATACGCCGTACCTGACCGAGGGCTCGTCTGGCCTGACCTTTGCGGTCGACAAGTTCAAGGGCTGGCCACATGGCGGGCACATCACGCTGGCGCGCGGCGAGCGTTCCCGTCTGGCGGATTTTGCGAGCGAAGTGCTTTAGGGGGCATTCTTTTTTAGCCTGCGGCGTGGCGCGGGTGGGCTATGGATTTTGCTCCATGTCCCCCGGCCTGCGGCCTCCTCCTTTACTTACGCAAAACCCATAGCCCACCCACGCCACTCTGTGCACCATGCTGCGAGAAAGTGGTGTCTTGATGGTCCCCGATGGGTTTCAGCACGCAACCTGAAGGAGCAGGCAGGCTGTGCCGTTTTGCGCAGGTAAAAGGAGGAGCGCGCAGCGCGGGGGACACGGAGCAAAACGGCACAGCCTGCCTGCTCCTGACGCGAACACAAAAATAGGACTAGTAGTCCCCGCCTCCACCCGAAGCCAAGCTCTCAAATTTGGTGATGTTACGCAAAAAGGCCAGCTTGACGGTACCTGTGGGGCCGTTACGCTGCTTGGCGATGATGACCTCGGCGACACCGGGCTCCTTGCACTGGTCCTTGGTGTAGTACTCGTCGCGGTAGATGAACATGATGATGTCGGCATCCTGTTCAATGGCACCCGACTCGCGCAAATCGCTCATCATGGGGCGCTTGTCGGGGCGCTGCTCCACACTGCGGTTGAGCTGCGACAGGGCAATGACCGGGCACTTCAGCTCACGCGCCAACATCTTCAGTCCCCGTGAGATTTCGCCCAGCTCTGTGGCCCGGTTTTCACCGTCACTGCCGCTGCCACTCATCAGTTGCAAATAGTCGACCACGATGAGGCCGAGCTGACCGCACTGCCGCGCCAGGCGCCGTGCATTGGCGCGCAACTCGCTAGAGGTCAGGCCTGCGCTCTCATCGATATGCAGTGAAATGGTGCGCAGCTTTTCAATGGCCTCCGACAAACGCGGCCACTCGTCGTCCGTCAGCTTACCGGTGCGCAAATGGCCTTGGTCGATACGTCCGATGGAACCTACGATACGCACCGCCAGTTGGGCAGCACCCATTTCCATGGAGAACACGGCGACGGGCAGGCCTTCATTGAGAGCTACATGCTCGGCGATGTTGATGGCCAACGCAGTCTTGCCCATCGAGGGGCGTGCAGCCAACACGATCAAATCACCCGCTTGCAAACCTGCGGTCATCCGGTCCAAGTCGTAAAAGCCAGAAGGCACGCCCGTCACGTCGTTCGGGTTGTCGGCCATCTCCTGCACGCGATCCAGCAGTTTGACGACCAAAGAATCCATGGCCTGGAAGCCCTGGTTGTTGCGCTTGCCTTGCTCGCCAATCTTGAAGATCTTTTGCTCGGACTCGTCAACGATCTCTGCCACCGGGCGGCCCTTGGGGTTGAAGGCATTGGTGGCGATCTCATCGCTGGCCGTGACCAGCTTGCGCAACAACGATCGGTCGCGCACGATCTCGGCGTAGCGGCGGATGTTGCTGGCACTGGGCACATACTGGGCGAGCGAATTCAAATAGGCCAGCCCACCGATTTCTTCCGCCCTGCCCTGACTTTGCATGTGTTCAAACACGGTGATCACATCGGCTGGCTTACTGGCATTGACCAAAGCGCCGATGGCCGCGTAGATCAAACGGTGCTCATACCGGTAGAAGTCGTTGTCCATCAGGATATCGCCGACCCGGTCCCAAGCGGCGTTGTCGAGCAACAAGCCTCCCAGCACACTGGATTCGCCCTCGATCGAGTGCGGTGGGACGCGCAGTTGGGCGATTTGGCGGTCTTGACCGTATTCGTCTACGGGGGAAAGGACGGTGGACATGGGTTGATATGTTCCTTGAAGCCTTCCATGCTATGCGCTACAGGCTAACGCGGCAATGCATAACTCTGGGGAAAAGGCTGTGGACAACAACTAAATGCTGTGGGTAACTTGGGGCCACAAAAACAAAAGCCGCCAGGGCGAACCCTTGCGGCTTTGGCTAACAGTACCAACCCTCGCGGGCTGGCCTATTGTTGACGCGGAGATTAGGCAGTTTCGCCGTACACCGAGACGGTGATGTCCACAACCACATCGGTGTGCAGAGCCACCGCAACAGTGCTTTCGCTAACGATCTTTATAGGACCGTTGGGCATACGGATTTGCGACTTGACAACCTTGTAGCCATTTTTGACCAGCTCTTCAGCGATGTCAGCGTTGGTTACAGAGCCAAACAAACGGCCATCCACACCGGCCTTTTGGGTCAGCTTGATGGTGGTACCACCGAGCTTTTCGCCCAAAGCTTGGCACTCGGCTAGCTTAACGGCTGCAGCTTTTTCGAGCTCAGCGCGCTTGGCTTCAAAAGCAGCCTTGGCGGCTTCGGTGGCGCGGCGAGCGCGGCCCGAAGGGATCAAAAAGTTGCGTGCGTAACCGTCCTTCACCTTGACGATATCGCCCAGGTTACCCAGATTCACGACCTTGTCGAGCAGAATAATTTGCATGTTCGTACTCCTTAGATCTTGTGCTGGTCGCGGTAAGGCAGCATCGCCAGAAAGCGAGCGCGCTTGATCGCGGTGTTGAGCTGGCGCTGGAAAATCGCGCGGGTGCCGGTCAGGCGTGCGGGGATGATTTTGCCGTTTTCAGCAATGAAATCACGCAATGTGTCGATGTCTTTGTAGTCGATTTCTTCGACGCCGGTCACTGTGAAGCGGCAAAAACG
>JBBQBG010000327.1:0-4281 GCA_038317285.1 Burkholderiales bacterium
TCGCCCATGGCGTGCACGCGCAGGCTGTCTTTGGAGACGCGGGTGTTGTCGCCCAGGCCGGTGGTGCCGTTGTCTCCGGTGCGGGTGGCGATTTGTGTGAGGCGGTTGCCCATAAGAGTCAGCTCCATGCAAGGACAAAAAAAGTCTCCCATCGTAAACTGTAAGACCATGCTCCACCACTTTGCGGGTCGCTGCCCCCAGGGAGACATGGTTTGTGTTGAGGCAGCCTTGCGGAGACCGCTGCCCATGAACGCCCCCACACCTGCCCTGCATTTGTTGCCCGAAGTGAACCAGCGCCCGGTTCCCGCGGCCCTGGTCGACGCCCTGCAAGCGCTGTTTGGCGCGCGCTGTTCCACCGCGCTGGTGGTGCGCGAGCAGCATGGGCGCGACGAGTCGTCGTTCGATGTGCCACCACCCGGCGCGGTGGTGTTTGCGCAGAGCACCGCCGAGGTGGCCCAGGTGGTGAAGCTGGCCGCGCAGTACCAGGTGCCAGTCATTCCCTTTGGTGTCGGCACCTCGCTGGAAGGCCATTTGCTGGCCGTGCAGGGCGGCATCAGCCTGGACGTGAGCCAGATGAACCAGGTGCTGTCGATCAACGCCGAAGACCTGACCGTGACGGTGCAGCCCGGCGTGACACGCAAGCAGCTCAATGACGAGGTCAAGTCCACCGGTCTGTTCTTCCCCATAGACCCGGGCGCCGACGCCACGCTGGGTGGCATGGCCGCCACCCGCGCCAGTGGCACCAATGCCGTGCGCTACGGCACCATGCGCGAGAACGTGTTGGCGCTGGAGGTGGTCACCGCGCAGGGCGAAGTGATACGCACCGGCACGCACGCCAAGAAGTCCAGCGCCGGTTACGACCTGACGCGGCTGATGGTGGGCAGCGAGGGCACGCTGGGCGTGATCACCGAGGTCACCGTCAAGCTCTACCCATTGCCCGAGGCGGTGATGGCGGCGACCTGCTGCTTTGCGTCGCTGGCCGATGCGGTCAACACCACCATTCAAATCATCCAGTTGGGCGTACCCATTGCCCGCTGCGAGCTGCTGGACTCCACCACCGTGAAGGTGGTCAACCAGCATTCCAAATTGAGCTTGCCCGAGAGCGCCATGCTGCTGATGGAATTCCACGGCTCACCGGCTGGCGTGCAAGAGCAGGTGGAGACCGTGCAGGCTATCACCGCCGACAACAACGGCAGCGCCTTTGCCTGGGCCGCCACGCCCGAGGAGCGCACCAAGCTGTGGACCGCGCGGCACAACGCCTACTTTGCCGGTGTGCAGTCGCGCCCCGGCTGCAAGGCCATCACTACCGACACCTGCGTGCCCATATCCGCGCTGGCCGACGCGCTGCTGGACTCGGTGACCGAGGCACAAGAAGCCGGCATCCCCTACTTTTTGGTCGGCCACGTGGGCGATGGCAACTTCCACATGGGCTACCTGATCGACCCCGATTTTCCCGCCGAGCGCGAGACCGCCGAGCGCTTAAACCACCAGTTGGTAGAGCGTGCGCTGAAGCTGGGTGGCACCTGCACTGGCGAACACGGCATTGGCCTGCACAAACAGGCCTTTTTGGTGGCCGAGACCGGTAGCGGCGCGGTCGACATGATGCGCGCCATCAAGCGGGCGTTGGACCCGTTAAACATCATGAATCCGGGAAAGATTTTTACGCTGTAACGAGTCTGTGCAAATACGGTCGCCTGCAACCCATCGATGCAGACCAGCATGGGGAACGACGTATCCATTGCCGCACCATTCAAACCCCAACTCCCATGCTGGACAGGGAGACTTTACTAACAACCCACCATTCGCGCGAACAGTCTCTTGGGATCACGCCCCGCCAACCCGCTGCAGGCCTACATTTCTTCTGCGATAACCAGCAATTCAGCAATAGGAATCGACCAGGCCTAAGGCGCAGCCTTTTGGGTGGTCTTGCCCATTTGCCAAAGCAGGAAGCTGAAGATGTCGGCGTTCATGGCATCGCGCTGGTTGGCGGTGCTGCCAATGCCGTGGCCCGCTTGCGCATCAAGGCGAAGCAAGATCGGTTTGCCACTGGTGGTGGCAGCCTGCAGGCGGGCAGCGGCCTTGCCGCTGTGCCACACATCCACCCGTGGGTCGTTCAGACCATGCACCAGCATGACGGCGGGGTAGGCCGTGCCGTCTTTGATGTTGTGGTAGGTGCTCATGTCGAGCAAGGCGGGGAACTCGTTGGCGTTTTTGGCGCTGCCAAATTCCGAAATGTTGGTGATGCCGTTGGCGCTCTCTTCAGCCCGGACGGCGTCCATGATGCCCACATTGAAGATGGCCGCAGCAAACAGTTCAGGCGCAGTCGTGACCGCGCGTCCGACAAAAATACCGCCGGCACTGCCACCTTCGGCGGCCAGTGTTTTGGGGGAAGCGTAGCCCTTGGCAATCAGGAACTTGGCACAGGCTACACCGTCTTTCCAGGTGTTGGGCTTGGTGGCCTTGAAACCCGCCTGGTACCACTCGTGGCCATACACACCGCTACCGCGCACGTTGGCGTAGGCCATCACACCGCCGTTTTCAATCCAGACCATGTTGGCGGCAGAGAAGAAAGCCGTTTGCGAAAAACCATAGGCCGCGTAACCGTTCAACAAAGTAGGGTTGTTTCCGTCCAGCTTCATGCCTTTCTTGAACAGGAGGGTCATGGGTACCAGCGTCCCGTCGTGGCTAGGCACTTGCACGTCCACCACCTCGACTTCGGGCAGGCCGGGTACCACGGGGTTCACCCGCAGCCCCGAATCGGTCACCTTGCCATCACCTGCTACAAAAGTACGCGCCTGTTCAGTCCAGCCGGCCAACGAAAACAGCACGTTGCTGTAGGCATGGGCATCGTCGCCGTGCACTACCGCGGCGCCCTTGAAGGGCATGGCAATCGCTTCACCCTTGGGTTGGCCTGCGGTGTAGCGGCGAACCACGATGTCGGTGCCCTGGCGCACTGCGCCGATGACCGCGTCCTTGTTGACAATGAAGCTTTCCAACACGCCATCGGCGGGCGGTACCGCGACCTCAACGGCGGAACTCAAGATCGGCCTGCGTAAATCCAGCCGCATCACATGGCGGCGTGGCGACTTGTTGGGGGTCATGAAATACAGGTCGTCGCCTTTGAAATCGATGTTGATCACTTTGTCGGCGTAACCAGAAATCTTGGTCCATTTGATCCGTGGGGTTCCGAGGTCCGCCGCCTTGGCGACATACAGCAAACCCTCAGGCAGCGTGGTGTCGGTCGTGCGGGCCAGTACCCACTGGCTGTCCGGACTGAACTGCACGCGGGCTACGTCCAAACGGGCCAGCCCAAGGTTCTTGGTGACCAGTGGGCCAAAGATCGGCTTGGCTTTGTCGGCACGGTCGCCCACCTTGAGCCAAAACACCGTTGTATCCAGAAAAGCTTCGCTCTCAGATTCGCCCGGGGTTGGCTGTTTCATCTGGTTGAAGGTGAGCGATTTGCTGTCGGGCAGCCAGCTGACAAGACCGGTCTGTGCGCGGGGAATGGGCTCGCCAATCTCTTTGCCAGTTTGCACATCCATGATGTACAGCGCCGCATCTTCCGACCCACCCGCCGACACGCCATAGGCCACATAGCGACCATCCCACGAAGGTTGGAAGTAGTTGATGGCGTGGGGCATGCCAGTTTTTTTGGCCATCACTTCGGGATCGACCAACACACGCTCAACGCCAGCCATGCCCTGGCGCACCATCAGTTTGAACTGCCGCTCGCCCTTTGGGCGCTTGAAGTAGTACACGCGGTCGCCCGGCATGCGGGTGATGCCATATATCGCGTCGCCCGCGGCATTGCGCAGTTCGGCGATGCGTTTTTCCAAGCGGTCGCGCCCTTCGATGCGGTCCAGCGCATCGCGTGCCACGCCACCCTGCGCCTTGAGCCAGTCTTGCACCACCGGGTCTTTGACGTTCTCCATGTAGCGGTAGGGATCGTGGACCACGGTGCCGTGCAGGGTTTCCACCACGTCGTTAACTGGGGCTATGGGTGCCACAGGCGCAGCCACAGCGGCGCAGCACAGCGCTAAGGCGGCACCGCTCAACAATGCGCGGCGAATATCAAGTAGGCTCATTCAAACTCCCGGTAAAAGAAGGAAGTATTGTGCAACTGTCGACGCAGTTCCCCCAGCCCCTCCGGCAAGTTTTTACAGGATGGGTGTTTTACCTAAAGAAAGTCGGGCACAAATGAGGCCCGTGAAAAAAACTAAGTGACCAGACCTTGCCGCGAACCGTAGGTCATGCAATCCCTTGTTGGCGAAGGTTGACGCT
>JBBQBG010000328.1:0-4251 GCA_038317285.1 Burkholderiales bacterium
GCGCTGGCGGTTTTTCGGCCACCGGCGGAATCAGCACCAAGCTACGCATGCTGCTCACTGAGCGGGCGCAGTTCAACGGTCCGGGGCTGTTTGACGAATAGTGGTCATGCGCCACGCAATGCGCACAACAACCGTTGGCACCCCATGATTCCTGGCCCACACGATGGGTCCGAGCGCCTTGCCGCACTGCACTACTACCGGTTGCTAGGCACGCAGGCGGATGACGAATTCGACCTGCAAACCGAACTGGCTGCCGAGCTGAGCAGTACATCCTACTGCTTTGTGTCGCTGGTGGGTGAGGACTGCGTATGGTTCAAAAGCCGCTACATCGGCCGTGCGCACGGCCACCCTGGCCGCCACCAATTCAGGCCAGCACTACCGCATGTATAACGAAGTGCCGATGGCTACCGGCCAAGCGTGCTGATGCTGAATATTGCCCATCTCAAGCGTGTCAACAACACCTACGGCCACCCGGCGGGCGCGTGCGGGCTAGCCTGTAGCGATCAAACCGCGCTGGATGGGCGAGTAAGCTTCAAGCGCCGCCACATTGCCATGAGTTGTAACCCCATGCTCCTGGGAACTTTTCCCTGCCTCGACCTGGCTTCGCCGTCGATCGGCACGTTTAACTCCCAGGTCGCAGGATAGTTGTCAGCTTCTTGCGTCAAATAGCTCAGCGCCCGGGTTGTTTCGGTGGCGAGAATGTCCAGATGACGGTCGTACAGAAAAACCGACATGGGATTGACGGTAATGGTTTCGCCCTTGACCGTCACCTCGGCGCATGCTGGCATCATGGACCCGCGTCGTAACGTGGCGCTGGCCGCTACGACAAAATGTGCGAATTCTCGCCGTGGAATAGATGCCAGTGGTGTAGGGCGAACAAACGATTCATCTTCCCCCTCGGCACCGCCTTCGCCAATGGCCCATTCCCACACCGGAAAGTCCGCGAAGTCTTCTCGGGTTATCTGGTAAACCGTTTTGCGCGTGGAGAGGTTTGAAGCCATGGCTACGGTCCTCAGTGGGTGGGGTTGAACATCAAGTGTTTACTTCAAGGCCTTGAGTACGGCCTCAAACTGGGCTTTGATCGACTTGTCGTGCGCCGTGACCGGCGGCACCTGGCGGTCGACGCCGAGCAACTGGTACACCGCCATTTGCGCGGCCCGCACCGAGTATTCGACGGTGAACACGACGTCTTCGGCGATCTCGACGAACTGGCTGATAAAGGCCAGATTCTTGGAGTTGATGGGCACCGGCAGCGGGCGGTCCGTATGTGCACGCGGCATGAACATGCTGGTGATGTAGGGCATGCGGCACGGGATGCAATTGGCTTGCGCGAACACCGCTGCGTCAAAGCGCAGATGACCACACAGCTCTTGCAAAATCTGTGCGCCACTGCATTCGGCCATGGGCTTGGCCACGTAATTGCCGATCCGATCCGGAAACAGGGCATAGCCCCAAAACACCTGCACATCGGTCGGCTGGTTCACAAAGTGCGGCTGGTGCGCCAGTACGACGGACATCAGCCAGTTCGAATCCTTGAAGGTCACGAGTCCGCCTGTGCCCGCCTCATTGCCGCTGAACTGTTGCATCTTGTCGAAGAACACCGTGTCTTTGAGCGTGACGGTGAAAGACTCCCACGCGGATTCGGCAATGCTGTCGCTAAACGCTGCAGGGTTGCCGAACTCGGGGTGGCCCGTCGCCAGCTTTTCCCACAAGGTCCAACCGCCACTGTCCGCCTTGGTCAGCGGCGCGGGCGCGCGGTGCATGCTGCCCAGGCTGGACGCATCGGTCATCGAGCCGTTTTGGAAGAACACGACATCGCCTGTGTCCACATCGATGCGCTCTGGCCCACTGGCGCTTTGGCTGTGGATGGCCGTCACCACATACTTGCCGTCTTGCGTGGTGTGCTCCAGATCGGTCACCTTGCAGCCCAAGGAGAACTGCACACCTTGCTGGGTCAGCCACGTTTGCAGCGGGCGCACCAGGGAGTCGTATTGGTTGTAAACCGTGCGCTTGACGCCGCCCAGCGTTTCTATGCGCGAAAACTCGAGCATGAAACGGTGCAAGTAGCGTTTGAATTCCACCGCGCTGTGCCAGGGCTGAAAGGCGAAGGTGGTGGCCCACATGTACCAGAACTCGGTCTCAAAGAAAGAGGGTGACAGCCAATCGGTGATCTTGGTTATGCCCAGTGCCTCTTCATCCGCATTGCTGAGCTTGAGCAGCTCCAAGCGGTCGCGCATGGAGAACCCCATGGACTCGACTGGCACTTTGGCACGGCGGCAATCGACCAGGCGGGCCTGGGAGTGGGCGCGGTTTTTTTCGTTGAAGGCAACCGTCTCTTCAAACACCGAACGACCGGGGCTTTCCAGCGACGGGATGGATTTGAACAGGTCCCACGTGCACTCGTAGTTGTCGGTGGTGAGCATGCGCCCGCCGCGCAACGAGTAGCCGGCTTCGGGGTCGCCTGCGCCATCCAGACTGCCGCCCAACAAGGGGGATGCTTCGAAGATATGGATGTTGGCGCCGGGAATACGGGCGTCGCGGATCATGAACGCAGCGGCAGCCATGGAGCCAATGCCACCCCCGATCAAATAGGCTTTGGGTTTGGACGGGCTGGTGGGCATGGCTTACCTTGGTTTTGAGAATGGCACAGAGCAAAATGGGCCCGTCGGCGGGTCTGACAGTCCATGGTGCCAACACAAGAGTCTTGCTTCTGTGCGCTGAGCCACTTTGCGCAAATTTTGCGGATCTGGTTTGGTTCTCGCGCAAATACGCCACACTCTGTCTATGCTGAGCCACCGCTCAACAACCGAGGAGAACCTGCCATGCCCAACGCCGAACTGCAAAGTCTGTTTCGCACACTGTCCGATGAAGAGTTGTCGGGACGCTCAGCCTCGGGTGACCTCACCGAGGAGGCCCAGGCCCAGGCTGATGCGGAACTGGCTACCCGCGGGCTGCCGATACCACCGCGCCAGGCACCAGAGCCTGCCCCCGAGACGATGGCCTACCAGGGCGACCTGACGGTCGTCGCCAAAAATCTGACGCCCACTGAGGCCCATATGCTGTGCGCGTGTTTGCAGGCAGGCGGCGTGCCTGCCGAGACGGCCGACACCAACTTGGTCCAGACCAACTCATTGCTGTCTATCGCCGTAGGTGGGGCCAGTGTCCGGGTACCGGCCAACTTTGTGGATGAAGCCAAGCTTGTCATGGCCGCGTATGAACGCGGGGATTTTGCACTGGGCGATGATTTTTCTGTAGGCGAAATCGCGCCATAGCCCTCGTGGAATGTGCGCATGCCGCTATCAAAAATATAGTAATTGCCAACTCGACCGAGGCCACGTTACGCTACGCTGCCAGCCAGTTGCTGCACGACCTGCGCCATGGTAGGTCTGGCGGTGGGGCTTTCGTCCATACACGCCCCTGCAAGCGTTTTCAACGCGACCCAGTCTGAAAGCGCGCCCAACTCTTCCAGCAAGCACCCAAACGCCCGCACCTCCAGCGCCTGCAGCGCGCGGCTGATGTCGGGCTGGTCCGTAGGCAACAACGTGCCCGCGCCAAAGTCGCTCAGCAGTGCCTGGCCGTGGGCAGGGTCCCACAAAATGTTGTGGGCATACAAGTCGCCGTGCATGACGCCCTGTTGGTGCAGATGGGCCACGCCCTCGGCCATGCCCAGTGCCAAGCGCAAGGCCACAGGCGCAGCCATGCGCAACCCAGCCGGGTAGACGTCGCGCGTGCAGGTCTCCAGGCTGGGTGGCCCGGCAAGATTGGTGTACGCGGGTGGTATCAGCGGCAGCAGCAATCCGCGCGTGCCCTGCGGGTGGTCGGCCAGCTCGGCACTGGGCGTGCACAGCGCAGGGTGCTGGCCCGCAGCCCTGCAGGCGGCCAGTTCGTGCTCGGGCAGGCCGTCGCTGGTCACCGCGCCTTTGAACAGTTTCAGCGCCATGCCTTCAGCGTTGCCCTCTTGGCCCAGGTCGTAGGCACGGTAGATATGGCCAGATGCGCCCTCGCCCAGCAAGCCATCCACTCGCAACCGCGCCCACGGCACGCGGCACATCGGTGCGGGTGTGGGGCGGTGCCAGCCCAAAGGATTGCCCGCCAGGGCCAGCCAGCTCAGGCGCGGCAGATCCATTAGCCACGACGGCAGTTGCGCGAATTGGTTGGCCGACAGGCGCAGCAACTCCAGCTTGCGCAAGTCGGCCAGCCCCTCTGGCAAGTCGCGCAGTTGGTTGCCTGCCAGCATCAGCTTTTGCAGGG
>JBBQBG010000329.1:0-4239 GCA_038317285.1 Burkholderiales bacterium
GCCACGGCGCCCGAAAACGTCAAAAACGCCGCCGCGGTAGACAACAAAATAATGCGGGCGATGCGCCCGTTATCCGCACCAAATCGTTCGGCCAATAGCGATACATTGCTGGCACTGGGCAGTGCGGCCAGCAACACCAGCACGGTCAACGCAAAACGGTCCAATGGCACGCCCATTTGGATGGCACCGGCCCCAACCAGCAAAACCAACACGGGGTGCAAGAACAATTTGATGCCCGCTACCGGAACCACCTCCATCCAATGCACGGGGTGCGATTCACCGGTCTGCGTCAGCAAATGGGAGCGTGCCAGCACCGCGCCAATGGTGAACAGGGCCACAGGCGAGGCCGAATCAGCCAGCAGCCCGACCGTCTGCACGATGGGCTTGGGCAAATCCAGCTGCAGCGCAGAAACCACGGCCCCCAGCAAGATGGACCAGGGCATGGGGTTGGCCGCCACACCCTTCAGCGCATTCTTGGCCGCCTGCCCGGCCGACGCGTCTGTCGGCCCATGGCTGCCCAGGCGCGACAACGCGATACACAACGAGGTGGTGACCACCATGTCTACCAGGATGGTCACGATAGCTGGGCCTGCGGCCTTGGCCCCCAGGAGCGCAACCAGCAGGGGCACGCCCATAAACCCGGTGTTGGGGAAAGCGCCCACCAGCGCGCCAAAGGCCGCGTCGTTCCAGCCGATGCGCCCGTGCCGAGTGATTGCCACGACGAAACCGACCATGACCAGCGCGACCAGCATATAGGTCAGCGCCACGCTGGGGTCCAGCAATTGAGCGATCGGCGTGCTCGCGCCAAAACGGTACAGCATGCAGGGAAGCGCGAAAAACAGCACGAAGGCGTTCAGGCCAGGAATGGCGGGCAGGGGCAACATCCCGCGGTGGGCGGCGATATAGCCACACAGAACCAGGGCAAAGAAGGGGAACGTGATCGTGAGGATTTGCAGCACGGGCCTATTGTGCGGTATTTCGCTGGGCGGCCGCTGCGACAAGCGTAGTGCTCCACTATCATATATATAGCGGCTTACGCATATCCTACGAGGGCTATGGGCCGATTTTACTTGAAGCCCCGTCGAACAAACCCAAGTGGGGAGTTCAAGACGGTATGCGGGGCATCACACGGAATGACCGTAGCAGAGTGGCCGCCCGGTAAGATGGCGCGCTTGTCTGCCTGTAAAGTCTGAATGTCTGCCTCGCCCCCTTCACCGCCCTCCCCGTCTACTTCCCCCATGGCCCATGGCCTGAACCTGGCCCAGCAAGAAGCCGTCAACTACATGCATGGCCCTTGCCTCGTGCTGGCAGGGGCTGGTTCGGGCAAAACGCGGGTCATCACCCACAAGATCGGCCGCTTGATCCAGGCGGGCATGCCACCGCAGAAGATTGCCGCCATCACCTTCACCAACAAGGCGGCGGCCGAAATGCGCGAGCGCGCCAAGGGCCTGATTGGTCGGGTTGCCAAGGATGTAGTGGTCTGCACCTTCCATGCGTTGGGCGTGCGCATGCTGCGCCAAGACGGTGCCGTGCTGGGGCTTAAACCCCAGTTCAGCATTCTGGACAGCGACGATGTGACCGGCATCCTCAAGGACGCCGGTGGCAGCACGGACATCGCCACCGCGCGCCAATGGCAGTGGACCATCAGCGGCTGGAAGAGCGCCGGCCTGAACGCGCAGCAGGCGCTGGCTCAGGCCGAGGACGATAACGCCCGCGTCACCGCCATCGTCATGGGCCGCTATGAAGAGCGACTGACGGCTTACCAAAGTGTGGATTTCGACGACCTGATCAGCCTGCCACTCAAACTGCTGCGCGACTACGAAGAAGTGCGTAAGAAGTGGCAAGGCATGATGGGCCATGTGCTGGTTGACGAATACCAGGACACCAACGCCACGCAGTACGAGGTACTCAAGCTGCTGGTGGGCGGCAATACGCCTGACGGCGCGCGATTTACCGCCGTGGGAGACGATGACCAATCCATCTACGGCTGGCGCGGTGCCACATTGGATAACCTGCGCAAACTGCCGGTAGATTTTCCGGCTCTTAAGGTCATCACACTGGAGCAAAACTACCGCTCCACCAGCGCCATTCTGCGGGCTGCCAACAATGTGATCGGCCCCAACCCCAAGCTGTTTCCCAAGACGCTGTTCAGCGAGCTGGGCGAAGGCGAGCCGGTGCGGGTGGTGGATGCCGACAACGAAGAGCACGAGGCCGAGCGTGCCGTGGCCCGTATTCAGAGCCTGCGGGCCGAGGGCCTGCTGGCGCAGCAGGGCAAGCAATACAAGGAATTCCGCGACTTTGCGGTGCTGTACCGCGCCAACCACCAGGCCAAGCCTTTTGAAAAGGCGTTGCGCAAGGCCGGGATACCGTACAAGGTGTCGGGCGGCCAGAGTTTCTTTGACCGTGCCGAAATCCGCGACCTCTGTGCCTGGTTTCGCCTATGGGCCAACAACGACGACGACCCGGCGTTTTTGCGCGCAGTCACCACGCCCAAACGCGGCATTGGCCACCAGACGCTGGGCACACTGGGCGTGTTTGCCAGCCAGTACAAACTGAGTTTGTTTGAGGCACTATTCTCCAACTCGCTGGGCTCGGTGCTGGCCGCCAAAGCAGTGGGCAGTCTGCACGAATTCGGCCGCTATGTGAACGAGCTTCAGTACCGGGCCCGCAACACGGAAGGTTCTGTGGCAGCCAAGGCGTTCATGGTGGATTGGTTGAAGGACATTGGCTACGAAAAGCACCTGTTGGACGGTGAAGACAGCGAAAAGGTAGCCGCTGCCAAATGGTCCAATGTGCTGGAATTTTGCGACTGGATGTCCCAGCGTTGCGGTGGTGAGTTGGACGATACCGCCGGTGTGACCACCGCGCGCGAGGTCAAAACCCTATTGGAAGTGGCACAAACCATCGCCTTACTGTCCACCATCAGCGAACGCGAAAAAGACCAGGACGTGGTGACCCTGTCCACGCTGCACGCCTCCAAAGGCCTGGAGTGGCCGCACGTGCTGCTGGTGGGTGTGACCGAGGGCATGCTGCCCTTCAAGCTGAACGATGGAGCAGACTCGATGGGTGGGTCGGAAAAAGCCCATGAGTCCGCAAATGAGGACGTGGCATTGCGCTTGCAGGAAGAACGGCGGCTGATGTACGTGGGCATAACCCGTGCCCAGCGCAGCTTGGCGGTGAGCTGGACGCGCCGCCGCAAAAAGGGACGTGAGATGGTGGCGGCCTTGCCGAGCCGCTTCATCGCCGAGATGGGCCTGAATCAGGCGACGGTGCGCGAAGACCCGAGAGAAAAGTTGAAAGCCTTGCGGGCGGAGTTTGCGCTAAAAGCGCTTAATTCAGCCGCGGCGGCAGCGCAGATTCGTTAGCGCAGGCCGTCATATCCCGTGCGGACGGTCAAATCAGCGAAACCCGAACCGGCACTCTTCTCCGTGCGGCCAAACTGCGCATCGTGTAGCTCTGCGAGCTGCATCATGGCATTAGCGGCATCTTGGTTGAACCCCATTCGGGCGTGGCCCATGCCATCGCCGCCACCCAGAATCAGCTTGGAAATATAGTCGCTACATTCCTTGTAGCCCCACAAACTGCGAATGGTGTTGGCGATGCGGTGGTGGTGCAGTTCAACGGTAAGCAGGGCGTCGTCCTTGCGCTGCTCCAGCGTGAGCTCCTCGCGGGACAGTGCCTGGGTTTCAGGTAGTCCCATGGGAGCGGTGTTTTGAAACGCCATGTCCAGAGACGGAAGGGCACTGAATTTGGAGTCTTGTTCGGCGACGGCGCTTTCCCACAAGCCCCACGTGGTGTCCGGGTCGTCCTCGACTACTTCCAGACCACGTGAATCTACCGCTTCTGGCGGACCTTCCGGCTTTTTGCCCCTACCAAGAAAACCACTGAACATGGAAATTCTCCGTAATTTCTACCAATGCTACTCCAGCACGAACATCCGCGCTACCCGTTGGGGCGCAGTAACCCTGGAATAACCCTGAATAATTCACAAGGCACGAGCCCTTTGGTTGGGCATCGTGCTCGCTTGGGGCCAAATGGAGCGGGAAAAGAGGTTCGAACTCTCGACCTATACCTTGGCAAGGTATCGCTCTACCAACTGAGCTATTCCCGCATTTGATCCAAAAGAACCCATCTTGGAGATGGGCTTCAAAATCTGGTGGCCTGGGGCGGAATCGAACCACCGACACAAGGATTTTCAATCCTCTGCTCTACCGACTGAGCTACCGGGCCTGAGCCTTC
>JBBQBG010000330.1:0-4200 GCA_038317285.1 Burkholderiales bacterium
TACAACAGTATCGACGTCTCGTCGTCGTCCATCTGTGCGATATCGCACATAGTAGTCGTGTCGGCAAGGTTAGATTCAGACCGTTGCTACCGTTTCCACAGGCCTTAGCGTACTTTAATTTCCCTTTCGTCAAACGCCCCCAACCAGCTCGAAGTGATGCACACCGGCCATCCGGAGCTGACCTCCGTGCGGGGCCTTGACGGTGTCCAGATAGGCATCATCGTGGGCTTTCGCTCCCCCAGCCACCAATGCCAAACCAACAAAAATCGCGGATATATAACCTAGCTTTTTCATACTGACTCCTCTTTAAAAAAACAAGCCCGGTATCGGGCAACACTTTGAAAAACTAATAACTTTCAGTTGATTCGGAACCGACTTTTGCTGCCACCAGCCGCTCCAAAGGTGCCTGGCCCCAACGCCAAAACATCAGCGGCGTGAGCAAGGTGTCCAGCAGCGTTGAGCTGATCAGGCCACCAAAAATCACCACCGCCACCGGGTGTAGCACTTCTTTACCCGGCGCATCCGCCGACACCAGCAACGGCACCAGGGCAAACGCGGCCACCAGGGCCGTCATCAGCACCGGCGTCAAACGCTCCAGGGAGCCGCGCACGATCATCTTCTCGCCAAAGGTTTCGCCCTCAAAGGCACACAGATTGATGTAGTGGCTGATCTTGAGAATGCCGTTGCGTGTGGAGATACCCGTGAGCGTGATAAAGCCCACCAAGGCTGCCACTGACAGCGGCTGACCAGAGACCCAGAGCGCAATCACGCTGCCCACCAGGGCCAATGGAATATTACCCATGATGATGAGCGTGAGCGCGGTGGACTTGTAGCGGCTGTACAGCACCAAGAAGATCATGGTGAGCGAAATCACCGCCAATAACGCAATAAGCTTGGCCGCCTGTTCCTGGGCCTGAAACTGGCCTTCCAGCGCGGTGAAGTAACCCTCGGGCAACGCCTTGGCTGCCAGCTCGGTGCGAATGTCGGCAATCACACGCGACATGTCGCTCCCATCCGTGTTGGCGGAGATCACGATGCGCCGGCGCGCGTTTTCGCGGCTAATCTGATTCGGGCCGTCGCCATCCTCGATGGTGGCCAGTTTGGACAGGGGCACCGCACCGGTGGGCGTTTCGATCAGCAGGTTTTGCAGTTCCTGCAAGCCGCGTCCGCTCTCGGGCAGGCGCACCACCAGGTCAAAGCGGCGGTTACCTTCCACAATCTGGGTGATGCGCTCACCCTCAATCATCTGCTGCAGCGAACGCAGCAGCACACCCGGTGCCACACCGTAGCGCGCCACCTGCTCGTAGTCGACGTGGATTTTGATTTGCGGAATCAAGACCTGTTTCTCGACCGCCAGGTCGGTGATGCCGGGAATCTTGCTCAGGCGGGTACGCAAATCCGCAGCCAGACCGCGCAGGGTGTCGAGGTCATCGCCATACACCTTGAGCGCAATTTGGGCCCGCACACCGGAGAGTAGGTGGTCCAACCGGTGCGAAATGGGTTGTCCCACATTGCTCACCGCAGGCAGCACGGCTAGGCGCATGCGTATGTCGTTGATGATGTCCTCGCGGCTGCGATCTGAGGCTTTCAGGTCGACGTCCATTTCGGTGTAGTGCACGCCCTCGGCATGTTCGTCCAGTTCCGCGCGGCCAGTGCGCCGCCCAACCTGGGTGACTTCGGGTACGCGGGATACCATTTGTTCGGCCAGGGCGCCTATGCGATTCGACTCAGCCAGCGAGGTGCCGGGATTCAGCACCACGTTAACAGTGAGCGTGCCCTCGTTAAAAGGCGGCAAGAAGGCGCGAGGAAAAAGCGGGACAGTGGCCGCTGCCACCAGCACGGCGACCAAAGCTGCAACGAGCAAGGTTTGTGTATGGGCAAAAGACCAGTGCAACAGTTTGGAATCCCAGCGCTTGAGCCGAACCACCAGCGGGCTGTCGCCATGGCCCATCTGTTTCATTTTTGGCAAAAGGTAATACGCCATCACGGGCGTAATAGTGACCGACACCAACATGCTGGCCAGAATGGAGACGATATAGGCAATGCCCAGCGGCGTGAACAGGCGCCCTTCAATGCCGGGCAACACAAACAGCGGTACGAACACCAGCACGATGATGACCGTGGCATAGACAATGGCCGAACGCACCTCTAGCGTGGCGCTGGCGATTACCTCCACCACCGGGCGCGGAACTGCGAGCGCGCTATTGAGCTTGAGGCGGCGCAACACGTTTTCGACACCGACTACCGCATCGTCCACCAGTTCGCCAATGGCAATCGCCAGGCCGCCCAGCGTCATGGTGTTGATGGACAGACCAAAGTAGTGAAACACCAGCGCGGTGATCAACAGCGACACGGGAATGGCGGTCAACGAAATCAGCGTAGTGCGCACGTTGAGCAAGAACATGAACAAAATAACTGCAACCAGAACGGCGCCATCGCGCAGCGCCTCTTGCACATTGGTAACCGAGTGTTCGATGAAGTCGGCTTGTTTGAAGAGGAACTGCGGCGCTTCGACACCCTGCGGCAAGCTCTTGCCCAACTCCACCATGGCGCGCTCCACTCCGCGTGTCACGGTCACGCTGTCCGCGCTGGGTTGCTTTTGCACCGACAAGATCACCGCCGGTTTGCCGCTGTAGCCAGCGTCGCCGCGTTTTAGGGCCGGGGCAATCTTCACCTCGGCCAATTGTTTGAGCAAAATGGGCTGGCCGTTTTTGACCGTCACCACTACGTTTTGCAGGTCTTCAATGCGGCTGGTGCGCCCCATCTGGCGAATCAAATATTCACGCCCTTGCGACTCCAGAAAGCCGCCACTGGTGTTGGCGCCGAAGTCGCGCAGGGCGGCTTCCAGCTTTTCTCGTTCCACGCCCAAGGCTTGAAGTTGTGCAGGCTTTATTTCCACCCTGTACTGGCGCACCTCGCCACCAATGGGCGTCACTTGGGCGACACCGGGAATGGTTAACAAGCGGGGCCGCATGACCCAATCGGCGTATTCACGCACTTGCATCGGGCTGACCTTTGCAGGATCGGCCGGCAGCGCCAACAGCAAAATCTCGCCCATGATGGAAGAGATGGGACCCAGTTGCGGCACCACTCCCGGCGGCAACTGCTCGCGCACCAAGTTCAGCCGTTCGCTGATTTGCTGGCGGTTGCGATAGATGTCCGAACCCCACTCGAACTCGACATAGATGATGGACAGGCCAATGCCAGAGACCGAACGCACCCGGGTCACGCCTGGCATGCCGTTCATGCTGGATTCAACCGGAAAGGTAACCAGTTGCTCCACCTCTTCGGGTGCCATGCCACCGGCCTCGGTCATCAGGGTGACAGTGGGTTTATTCAGGTCGGGGAAAACGTCGACCGGCATTTTCTGCACAGTGAGAATGCCATAAATGACCAGTAGCAGGGACACGCCCAGCACGATCAGGCGCTGGCGCAGGCTGGTGTGGATGATGAAGTCAAACATATCAGCGAACTTGCGACAGCAAACCGGCGCCTTCGGTAACTACGCGTTCGCCGCTTTCAATACCAGCGGTCAGTGCGACGTTGGCCGCATCAATGGCTTGGGCCGTCACCTTGCGTAACACAAAGCGCTCGGGCGCGCCATGCACCCACACCGATGTTTCCCCGGCCACACCCTTCACCAGGGCAGCCTGGGGTACCAATGCACCCTTGGTGGTGCGCGTGGTTTTGGCAATCACCTTGACCGGTTGGCCGACTGCCACGGCGACGCTGCCCGCCTTGACCCGAAACAGCAGCGGAATGGCTTGTTCGCGCAGTTGCCGTGCACCACCGACAAACTGTAAATCCAGCATGCCGCCGGGGACTTGCGCGCTGGCCGACGCGAGACCGTCCACCAAGGCTGCGTCGTAGGCCAATGCCTCCACACTCAATCGCACGGGGTCCACAACCTCAAACAATACGTCATTGGCGTCTACCACCTGCCCCAGTACCGCACTGGCCGCGCTGATGACGCCAGTCACAGGAGACAGAAGCTTTTCGGCAGTGTTGAGACCTGCGCCCACCGCAGCACGGCGCTTTTGCAAAGCGTCGCGCTCCAGGCGCGCGGCCTCCAAGGCGGACTGGGGTACGGAGCCTTCCAATTGCTGGTAACGCTGCACCTTGCGCTCGGCGATGGCCAATTGCGACTCCAGTTCAGCCAATTGCGCCTGGCTATTGCCGCGTTCGATGCTGTTGGGATTG
>JBBQBG010000331.1:0-4183 GCA_038317285.1 Burkholderiales bacterium
CATCCAGGGAATGATCGCCATCGGCTCGGGCGGGGTCACCGGCGTGGGCTTCATGAAGGGCACGCAAACCCATCTGGAATTCATCCCCGAGCGCACTACCGACTTTATTTTTGCCGCGTTTGCCGAAGAGTTCGGTTTGATGGGCACTCTCTTTCTGGTGCTGGCCTTCATCTTCCTGATACTTCGGGGCCTGGCCATTGCGCTGGAAGCGCCCACGCTGTTCTCGCGCTTGCTGGCCGGAAGCGTGACGATGATTTTCTTCACCTACGCCTTCGTCAATATGGGCATGGTCAGCGGCATCCTGCCCGTGGTGGGTGTGCCCTTGCCCTTCATCAGCTATGGCGGCACCGCCATGGTGACGTTGGGGCTGGCGGTGGGGATCTTGATGGCCATTTCCAATTCGAAGCGTCTTGTGCAATCCTGAGACCTTGCGGGACGGACCGCAGCCCAGCTTTGTCCTCAACTGACTAGAATGTCTCATGATTGCACGCGAACCCACCATCGAACGTCTGGCCATCGCCCAGCGGCTTCTGCTCACCCCTTTTGGCCTGGACGAATCGCATTTGGCCAAAGCGCTGAACGAAATCAAGGCACACAAGGTCGACGAGGCTGATCTCTATTTCCAATACACCCGCTCCGAAGGCTGGAGCCTGGAGGAAGGAATTGTCAAGACCGGCTCCTTCAGCATTGACCAAGGTGTAGGAGTGCGGGCGGTCAGTGGCGAGAAAACCGCCTTTGCCTACTCCGACGACATCTCAGAGGCCAGCCTGCTGGACGCTGCCCGCACGGTGCGCACCATTTCCAACTCAGCCCAGGTCGGGCGTGCGAAGGTAGCTAGCAAAAAGATAGCAAGCAGCCGTTCGCTGTATACCGGGCATGACCCGATCTCCACGATGGACAGCGCCGCCAAGGTGGCATTGCTGGGCAAGGTCGAGAAACTCGCCCGCGCCAAGGACATCCGTGTGGCACAGGTGATGGCGGGTCTGGCCAGCGAATACGACGTGGTCATGGTGGCGCGGGCGGACGGCACGCTGGCCGCCGATGTGCGCCCCCTGGTGCGACTCTCGGTTACCGTGATCGCGGAGCAAAAAGGCCGTCGCGAAGTCGGTTCGGCCGGCGGTGGTGGACGGTTTGGCCTGGCTTACTTTGATGACGCGCAGATCGAAAAATACGTGAATGAAGCCGTGCACGCTGCGGTCACCAATCTGGACGCGCGACCGGCGCCGGCTGGCGAGATGACCGTGGTGCTAGGCTCCGGTTGGCCCGGCATCTTGTTGCACGAAGCCATTGGCCATGGTCTGGAGGGAGACTTCAACCGCAAAGGCTCCAGCGCCTTTAGTGGGCGCATCGGGCAGCGCGTGGCCGCTAAAGGTGTGACCGTGCTGGACGATGGCACCATCGCCGACCGGCGCGGCTCGCTGAACGTGGACGACGAGGGCAATACCAGCCAGCGCACCGTGTTGATCGAAGACGGCATTCTGAAGGGCTACATCCAGGACGCCATGAATGCGCGCCTGATGGGTGTGGCCCCCACCGGCAATGGCCGACGCGAGAGCTATGCGCATGTGCCCATGCCGCGGATGACCAACACCTATATGCTGGGTGGCGACAAAGATCCAAAGGAAATCGTCAAGAGCATCAAAAAGGGTTTGTACGCAACCAACTTCGGCGGCGGGCAGGTTGACATTACCTCTGGCAAGTTCGTGTTTTCGGCCAGTGAAGCCTATTGGGTGGAAAACGGCAAGATTCTGTATCCGGTGAAGGGCGCCACCATCGTTGGCAGTGGGCCGGAGTGCCTCAAACGCGTCAGCATGATTGGCAACGACATGGCGCTTGACAGCGGCGTGGGCACTTGCGGCAAGGAAGGCCAAAGCGTGCCCGTAGGTGTGGGTCAACCGACTCTACGGATAGATGGTTTGACGGTGGGCGGAACGGCTTGACAAGGCGCGGGCGGGCACGGGAGCATGGCGCCTGACTTATGAGTACGGAGCGATCCACCACGACACCCACCCCTTCGCAAGAGGCCGAGGATTCGGCCACTTCATCGTCGGCGCCGCCCAGTCTGAATCCGTCGGCCGGGACCTTGCCACAATCTCACGCGGCGCATCCGTATGCCCCATCGCAGTCGCCGTCCCAGTTGGCATCCCAATCGCACAGTTTCCAGTCTTTTGGTGAGTACAGCCAATTCCTGCGTTCGGCGGTAGCCGACGAAGAGTCGCTGCAAGTGGGTGAGAGCCTGCAGGCACTGGCTGTCCAGATTGAGGCCTTGGTGGCTATGTTGCAGCAACGCGCAACTGAACCGCGACCCCTGTCGCTGGCCCTGATCAATCTGGTGGGCGATTTGCGTGCACACCGGGCCTTGTTGCTGGGCTTGGGTCCCGACTGGCATAGCAACTACGAATTTGATGCCCATTTCGCGGCGCTCAACCACTTTCGGATTCTTGCGACGCAGTGGGCGATGGAAGCAGCGCCGCCGCGCAACAGTGCCCCGGCTTTGACGGACTTTGATCTGGCAGCATGGCGCGTGCTGGGCGCGGGCTCCCTGCTGTTGGACGTTTACGAACAGTCGCGCCTGGCATCGGCAGAGGTGGCGGACGAGGAACGCGCGCCGCCATCCGCCTGGAGCCGTTGGAGCGCGTGGTGGAAGCGTCGCCAGATCAAACGTACCGTCGTGCGGCAAGAGGGGCGCCGGGGGAGGCGCAAGTCAGACTAGGCGCCAAAACAACTGTGCTACATTCTGATCCATGCATTTCGGACGTTTTTACTTTAGCTACTTTTGGTTCTCAAGCGCTTATGGCGGTAGAGAGATCTGAACGTACCTGAACACCAGACGTCCCAAATCCTCACCAAACCGCCGATTCACCGGCGGTTTTTTTTTGTCTTTTCACTTCGTTCTTAGTCTGATTCGCAAACTTTAGGAGCCATCCCATGACCGCAAACGCCACCTCCACATCCGATGCCTGGTATCCCCATGCGCCCCAGCAGACCGACCGCACCAGCCAGACCGATGACGAACGCATCAAGGACATTACCGTGTTGCCCCCTCCCGAGCATTTGATCCGCTTCTTCCCCATCCAGGGCACGGCGGTGGAAAAGTTGATTACCCAGACCCGCCAACGCATCCACGACATCATGACGGGTACCGACGACCGAATGTTGGTGGTGATTGGACCCTGTTCCATCCATGACCCGGTAGCCGCTCTAGAGTACGCCCGGCGCCTCAAGGAGCAGCGTGAAAAGTACAAGGACACGCTGGAGATTGTGATGCGCGTGTATTTCGAAAAGCCCCGCACCACGGTCGGATGGAAAGGGTTGATCAACGACCCCTACCTGGACGAAAGCTTTCGCATTGACGAAGGCCTGCGCATTGCCCGCCAACTGCTGATCGAAATCAACCGCCTTGGGTTGCCAGCGGGAAGCGAATTTCTGGATGTGATTTCACCCCAGTATTTAGGTGATCTGATCGCCTGGGGAGCCATCGGTGCACGCACCACCGAGAGCCAGGTGCATCGCGAACTGGCCTCCGGTCTCTCGGCACCGATTGGATTCAAGAACGGTACCGACGGCAATATCAAGATCGCGACCGATGCCATTCAGGCGGCGGCTGGCGGGCACCATTTTTTGTCGGTCCACAAAAACGGCCAGGTGGCGATTGTGCAAACCAACGGCAACCGGGATTGCCACGTGATCCTGCGCGGCGGCAAGGCACCCAACTACGACGCTGTCAGCGTCGCTGCCGCATGCACGGAGTTGGAAAAGGCCAATCTGCCAGCCTCTCTGATGGTGGATTGCAGCCACGCCAACAGCAGCAAGCAGCATGAAAAGCAGGTAGAAGTCGCGCGGGACATTGCGAATCAGATAGCGGCCGGTTCGCGCAGCGTATTTGGCGTGATGGTGGAGAGCCATTTAAACGCGGGCGCGCAAAAGTTCTCACCCGGTAAAGACGATGCCACTGCACTGGACTACGGCAAGAGCATCACCGACGCCTGCCTGGGGTGGGACGATTCGCTGCAAGCTCTGGATCTGCTGTCGGCAGCCATTCAAGCACGGCGCCGCCAGGCGTTGCAGTGAGTGCGGGCCAAGCTCAGCGCTTGGGCTTGGCAACCATGTGTTGGACCCAGACTTCGGCCCCTTCCAATACTGTGAATGCATCGAAAGGCCTGTAGATTGACGCGTAAATATG
>JBBQBG010000332.1:0-4181 GCA_038317285.1 Burkholderiales bacterium
CGCCTACTGGGAGCGCCAGGTGGTATCCACACTGCGCGACGCAGCGGGCCACCCCACGCATCTGGTCGTCGTTAAAGAAGATGTCAGCGATCGCAAATTGCGGCGCGCCGATTACGCCCAAACGCGCCACTTGCATGAGCGGGCCTTGGCCTCCAGCAGCAACGGCATCATGATCACCCGCAGCAGCGAAGACGACCACTCCATCGTCTACGTTAACCCGGCATTCGAGCGCATCACCGGCTACAGCGCCGAAGAAGTGATAGGGATGGAGGGGCGCTTTCTGGTGCGCGACGACCTGGCCCAGCCTGATCTGGACCATATCCGCGCGGCGCTGCGCGAGAAGCGCGAAGGTTCGGCCACGCTGCGCAACTACCGCAAGGACGGGTCGCTGTTCTGGAACGAGCTGCACATCGCACCGGTGCAAGACCTGGCCGGCGGCGAAACCACCCATTTCGTCAGCATCATCAATGACATCAGCGAGAGTGTGCGCTACCAGCATGCGCTGGAATACCAGGCCAACCATGACAGCCTGACAGGTCTGGCCAACCGCAACTTGCTCAACGACCGCATAGAGCAGGCGGTCGCATGGGCCAAGCGCAATGGCCATGTGATGGGTGTCATGCTGCTGGACCTGGACCACTTCAAACTCATCAATGACGCGTCTGGCCACAGCGCGGGTGATGCCTTGCTGAAAGAAGTCGCGCAGCGCCTGACCGCCTGCGTGCGCGAGACCGATACCGTGGCGCGCCTGGGTGGCGACGAGTTCGTCATCATCCTGACCGATCTGCCGCAGCCGGGGGACGTGGACCAAATCGCCGAGAAAATTTTATCCACCCTGTCGCGGCCCACCGAGATCGCCGGGCGCGATGTGTTTGTCACTGCCAGCATCGGCGTGTCGTTGTACCCGCGCGATGGCGACCATGGCGAAATCCTGCTGCGTTACGCAGACATGGCCATGTACCGTGTCAAGGAGCATGGCCGCAACAGTGTGCGCCAGTTCATGCCTGAGATGGGCTCCACGGCCATCAGCCGGCTCGACATGGAAGGCGCCATGCGCCGTGGCATCGAGCGTGGCGAATTTGTGCTGCACTACCAACCCAAGATCGACCTGGTGACGCAAAACGTGGTCGGTGCCGAGGCCTTGATACGCTGGCAGCATCCACAGATTGGCCTGGTCCATCCCATAGAGTTCATACGCCTTGCCGAAGAAACCGGGCTGATTCTGCCGTTGGGCGAGTGGGTGCTGCAGGAGGCCTGCAAGCAGCAGGTTCTGTGGCACCAGCAAGGCCTGCCGCCGCTGAAGATCGCCATCAATATGTCGGCCCGCCAGTTTCGCCAGGAGGAGCTGGCCGAGCGCATCGCGTCGGTGTTTGCCAGCACCGGAGCCGACCCGGCCCACGTGATACTGGAGCTTACCGAAAGCATGGTCATGCACGATGTGGACAGCACACTGGTGGCATTGCGCGCGCTCAAAAAGCTGGGCGTTTCGCTGTCGTTGGACGACTTCGGAACCGGTTACTCCAGCCTGTCGTATCTGCGGCGTTTCCCGATTGACGAACTCAAGATCGATCGCTCTTTCATCAACGACATCCACACCAACCCCGACGATGCGGCCATTGCCGGCGCCATCATTGCCATGGCGCGCAGCTTGGGCCTGTCCGTGGTAGCCGAAGGGGTGGAAAAAAATGAACAGGCGGCGTTGCTAAGCGCGCTGGGCTGCAACCAGGTGCAAGGCTATTACTATGCCCGCCCGCTGACTGTCAGCGCCTTTGCCAGCCGCATGCGTGAGCAACAACAGCAGGCCCGACCGGCATGAACCAGCTCAACTGGCGCAGGGTCGCATCGAAGGATCTGGCCTTGCTGCTTAAAAGCGCCCAGCTCGACGCTTCGCGCGCGGTTGGCACATCGACTGTCTACCAGCTCACTGTGGAGGGCCGCGCGGTGATAGCCGTTTCGATGCCTGATGGAGAGGCCGTGTTGGTGGAAGTGGCCCCAGCCGTTCGCACGCTGCGTCGGCGGGTGGACGCGCCCCACGCCCTTTAGTTCAACGACGCTTGATTCAACGCGGTCGGTTCAGCGCTTGTTCTGGCGCAGGCGTGCCACCACCCCAACACCCAGGAACACCAAAGCACCCGCAATGACGCCGGTCAGGGCATCCACACCCAGGGGCACTACCGACCGCATCACTGCAGCCATCGTGCCGTTAGTACCCAGTGGGTCCAACACCGCCTGAACCGCATGGTGCAGTGGCCCCAGGCCATGCACCAAAATACCGCCCCCCACCAGAAACATGGCTGCCGTACCCACCACAGCCAGGGTCTTCATCAGGCCTGGTGCGGCGGATACCAGGGCCCGGCCCACGGCCTGCTGCGCGCGCCGTGCTGAACCGCCGTTGGGCAAGCGGCTCATGTAGAGGCCCAGATCGTCCATCTTCACAATACCGGCCACGAAACCATACACACCAAATGTCATCAGCACCGCAATGGCGCTGAGCACTGCCAACTGCGTTGTCCAGGGGCTGCTCTGCACCGTGCCCAGCGTGATGGCAATGATCTCGGCCGACAGCACAAAGTCGGTACGTATCGCGCCTTTGATCTTGTCGCGCTCCATGGCCACCAAGTCCACTGTCGGGTCGCTCAAGGCTTTCAGCAAATCGGCTTCGTGCGCGTGCGCTTCTGCGTCATCGTCGTGCATAAATTTGTGCGCCAGCTTTTCGAATCCTTCAAAGCACAAATAGGCACCACCCACCATCAACAAGGGCGTCACCGCCCAAGGAATGAAAACGCTGATCAGCAACGCGGCAGGCACCAGAACCAGCTTGTTCAACAGCGAGCCCTTGCACACTGCCCAGACCACGGGCAGTTCGCGGTCTGCCGACACACCGGCCACCTGCTGGGCATTAAGCGCCAGGTCGTCACCCAGCACGCCAGCCGTTTTCTGGGCTGCTACTTTGGAGAGCACGGCCACATCATCCAGGATGGTGGCGATATCGTCTAACAGGGCAAGAAGGCTACTGGACATGGTGCAATTGAGCGGTTAAAACGGGAAAATACCCATTGTCGCAGTGTCGCCCACTGGCAAAATGCAGGCATATGCCGCACGCCTTTGATGCACACTTGGCGCCCACGGTTCTGGATGTTGAGGCGTCTGGTTTCGGGCGCAACAGCTACCCCATAGAAATCGGTTTTGTGCTGCCCAACGGCCACGCCTATTGCACGCTGATACGCCCCGAGGCCAGTTGGACCCACTGGGACGCGCAGGCCGAAGCCACCCACCACATACCGCGCTCACTCATCCTGGAGCGCGGCGTGCCCGTGCTGCAAGTGGCCCACACCATCAACGCGCAACTGGCCGGCCAGACCGTTTATTCCGACGGTTGGGCCAATGACTTCAGTTGGGTGGGGGCGCTGTTTGACGCGGTGGATATGAGCCCGTCCTTCAAGCTGGACAACCTGCGCGCACTACTGGACGACCAGCAGGCCGATTTGTGGCATACCGTCAAGGCCCAGATCAGCAGCGAGCGCGGCGTGCAGCGCCACCGCGCCAGCGCCGACGCACGCCTGCTGCAGCTCACCTTGCAGCGCTTGCGCCAGCGCGTGGTTGAGAAATAGTCATTAAAGAAATCGGCCTGCAGCCCTCGTGGAATATGCGTAATGCGCTACCAAATATGTAGCGCCACGAAACCCGCAGCTAGGTGATCTTGAAGACCGTCCGAGTGGTCTTGGAACCCGCCTTCTCTTCAAACACGGCCCACTGCTTGATGCCCTTCACCAGCACCGCCGTGCTGACGTCCTTCACCGGCTTCTTGGCCTTGAGCTTTGCCGTCACCCAGTCTTGCACGTGGGGATAAGCAATGCCTTCCTTGCCCGTGGGCACCAGCAGCTCCTTACCTGCAACGCTGCCCATGGACGTGACGATCAGTTCGGTGGCTGGCATATTTTTTTGCGGTGGGATGAATGTTGGACGAGGGCGCAAGCTGAGCTTACTACGCCCACGCTGGTGCCATCAAACACCCCGTAAGACAGCAGCCGCATCGCTGTCGCGCTGCGCAAAGGCGCGCTGGGCGAACGCCAACACCATGCGTGACGCGTCGGGTCCCTTGGGGTCCGAGTAAGACTGTGCGGCTGAGCCACCGCTCCAGGCATGGCCCAAGCCGGCCACCTGCGCCCAGGTGGCCACCA
>JBBQBG010000333.1:0-4164 GCA_038317285.1 Burkholderiales bacterium
AAAAAAAAGATGCCCCAACAACGCCTAGCCACCACAGCGGGCCAAAAGTGCCTGACATGGCTATTGGTGTTGGCGATTGGGCTGATGGGTCTCACCATCACGCGCCAGCAGGTTCTCGGTTCCTTGCACAGCCATGCTGAACAAACGCCACGAACTTCATCGGTACTCAACACCGCCCTGTCCAACCTGGCCAGTGACTGGATCAGCCGCTGGCAGCAGCAGCAGGTGATTGGGCATGGGCAATGGCTATTGGGCACCGCATCGGATGCGACAACGTGGCCCGTAGATAGCGCTGCTGTTGCAGAGGCGACGCGCTCACACGATGCCGATGCGCATGACCACAACTCGCTAGAGCGCCACCACCACGCAGCACACGATGCGAGCGTCGTCGCATTGGACGGCGCTGCACAGTTGGCGGACGCTGCCGACAGTTCGGCCAATGGCGCTTCTGTGCTGCTGGCAAGCGTAGGGGCACTCGCTGCTGGGCTTAGCTTGCCCACTGTTGCTGAGCACAACGGCCCATGGCCAGCCGGGCGCATGGTCGCCTTTGTTTCGCGCAGCGTACCTCCGCTTCTACGTCCACCTACCGTCTAAGAACACCCCCTGCCGGGCGGCGCAACTGCGCCATGCCGCGGCACGCCTGTAGCGGACCTCCACCTAAAGGCAGGGTCCTATGCCGACCCCACGTTGTGCCCCGTTGCGGATGCGCGTTGCGGTCGCATCGCGCGGCCCAAAAGTAAAACCAAATACGTTAAATCTCCTGAAATAGGAATCCCATGAAATTTGCAAACACCGGCGCGAAGTTGCCATTTGCGCTCACCACATTGGCATCGAGCCTGTTAGCCCTGCTAGTCGTTTCCACCCCATCTTGGGCAGCCGAGGACGATGAAAACACCCTGACGCCAGTGACTGTGCTGTCGTCCAGAAACAGCCAACTCGGCGCATCACCGACCGCCAACACCGGTGTGGTCACGCAGGAGCAATTGGAGGCACGTACTGTGTACCGGCCCGGGGAATTGATGGAAGCGACGCCCGGCCTGGTGGTGAGCCAGCACAGCGGAGAAGGCAAGGCCAACCAGTTCTACCTGCGGGGCTTCAACCTTGACCATGGCACAGATTTGAGAACCACCATTGACGGCATGCCGGTCAACCAAAGAAGCCACGGACATGGACAAGGGTGGACCGATCTCAACTTCTTGATCCCAGAATTGGCCACATTGCTCGACTACAAAAAAGGACCGTTTTATGCCTCTGAAGGTGATTTTGCTACCGCCGGCGCGGTCAGCATTACCTACGCGGACAAGCTAAAGACCGGTATCGCTAGTCTTGGAGTCGGCGAAAACGGCTACTTCCGAACACTCATTGCTGACTCTCCAAAGTTTGGCAATGGAAACCTGCTGTACGCAGTAGAGCTATTCAAAAACGATGGCCCGTTCGTGGTGGGCGACAACTATCGTAAGGTCAATGGCGTATTGCGCTATAGCCAAGGCACGGCGGATGAGGGTTTCAACATCACCGGCATGGCCTACCAGTCCAACAAATACCACGCTACCGACCAAATCCCGAAGCGTGCGCTGGATGCGGGCACACTGGGCCGGTTTGATGCGATTGATCAAACGGATGGTGGCGAGGTTTCGCGGTACAGCCTGTCTGCAGCGTGGCACACGTCGACTGACGCCACGACTACCACGGTCAACGCATTTGTGATCAAGAACAAACTTGCGCTGTACTCTAACTTCACCTACTTCCTGGACGACCCGGTCAACGGCGATCAGTTCAACCAAAATGACGATCGGGTTGTTACTGGCTTGAACGCTAGCCACACCTGGAACGGGACCTGGTTGGGGGGTTACAAGACTGAAAACACCGTCGGCCTGCAATTGCAAAACGACAACATTTTTAATGGTCTGTACAGCACGATTGCCCAGCGCAGGTTGTCCACCACGCGCGAAGACCATGTTGTTGAGAGCAGTGCAGGCATCTACTTTGAGAACACCACGCGCTGGACAGAAAAATTTCGTACCGTGGCGGGCGTGCGGGCTGACGCCTACCGCAATGTGGTGGTGAGTGACAACCCGGCCAATTCTGGAACAGCCAACGACAGCATTGCCAGCCCCAAGCTCAACCTGATTTTTGGACCATGGTCCAAGACAGAATTTTTTGCCGGATATGGCAACGGGTTCCACAGCAATGACGCCCGTGGCACAACCATTACGGTTGCGCCCAAGACCGGTGATCCGGCGGACAGGGTACCGGCTCTGGTCCGGTCGCAAGGCTTTGAGATTGGCGTGCGCAGCGAGTACCTACCGGGCCTTCAATCCTCATTCTCACTGTACCAATTGGACTTTGCCTCCGAGTTGACCTTCACCGGCGACGCTGGCGATACCGCGGCCGGGCGGCCCAGCCGCCGTGTGGGCTTCGAATTTTCCAACTATTACAAGGTTAACCAATGGCTCACGGTTGATGCCGATCTGGCCTTTGCCAAAGCCCGTTTTCGCGACTTCGATGCAGCGGGCGATTACGTTCCGGGTGCTGTGGAGGGCGTGGCGTCGGTCGCATTGGCGGTCGACCATGTGGGGCCGTATTTCGGCGCGCTACAACTCCGATATTTTGGCCCCCGCCCGCTGATTGAAGACAACTCGATCCGCTCAGACAAAACGGCTACTTTGAATGCGCGCATCGGGTACAGGATTAGTCCAAAAGTCCAAATTCAACTGGAGGCATTCAATCTGACGAACGAGAAGTCGTCAGCCATCGACTACTTCTATCCTTCGCAGTTGAAGGGCGAGGCGGCGCCGGCGGATGACATTCACCTGCATCCCATTGAATCGCGTTCTTTACGCCTGACATTGACGGCACGGTTTTAGTTCGCTCCCGCTTTGGGTTTGACTGCGTGGCTAAACATTCCAGGAGAAACGATAAACTGGCATACCATGCATACCCACTCACTCGAAGCCATACCCAAATCCCGCGCGTTTCGCATTGAGGTATGTGAATCTTTATCGCGGTCACCCCTGTTCAAGGACTGGTCATGGGACGAACTCGACACGCTGAGTTCGTACATGGCAGGATACCGTGCCAAGGCGGGCGATTTGTTGTTTGAAGAAGGTGAAGCTGGCGATTCAATGGGGCTGCTATTGACAGGCCAGATCGAAGTACGCAAAAACGATGCGGCGGGCGTCGCGCAATTTGTGACCCATATCGTGGCCGGTCGCACGTTTGGTGAAATGGGTGCGATTGACGGCGAGAAGCGATCTGCCACCTGCGTAACGACTGAACCCTGCGTGCTGGCCTTGCTGCCCAAGACCCAGTTCGAACGCATCCTGATGGTCAACGAAGCGATGGGCATCAAACTGCTGCTGCGGCTCACGCGCCTGCTGAGCGAGCGTCTGCGCCTGGTCAACGGGGCGCTGGTGGATTTCCTCAGCAAAGACGCTGCATAGCGTGCTTACTGCGCGCCCTTTATCTCCGCCATCGCCTCTGCTTGGGCGCTTTGGAGCTTTTTCATCATTGGGCCGATCATGGCTTGCACTGCGCCCATGGTCTTTTGGCCAACTAACGGCATTTTCTTGACCATGGCATCGCCCGCTGGACTACGGTAGAAGGCGACCAGCCCGTCGATATCTTCCTGCGTGAGGCTCTCCTGGTAGATGTTGATGTAGATGGGTCTGAGTTTGTCCCACGTTAGTTCTTGGCGAACAATCTCCGCTGCTTTTTTAGTCATGTTGTCGATGGCGCGCCGCTCCGCGTCGTTCAGCGTCTTCCCTCCCAAGGCCTGTTCTGTGGTCAGGCGGATGCTCTGCTCAACGTTTGCAGACATCGAGCTCACCAGCGCTGGGGCCCGGGTTACTTCGAACAAGGCGTCCAAAGATTCGGTTGAAGGCGTAGCAGCAAAGCTTGGCGCAGAGGTATACAGAAAAATACAGACAGCAGTGAATATTGGTTTCATGGATAGTGACTCCCCTTTTTTGATCGGTGGCGGTACTGTAATCCGGTTTTAGGTGAGAGCAGATGTCCGAAACCGGCTAATTTGCCCGCTTACCATCGCGTATTTCCCCATCAAGAAACACCATGTCACTCACTCTAACCAGCCAATTCGCAGCCCTGCACGCCGGCCCCACCCCGCTGGTCATTCCCAATGCCTGGGATGCTGCCAGTGCGGTA
>JBBQBG010000334.1:0-4156 GCA_038317285.1 Burkholderiales bacterium
TGACCACATCGGCCAACGTGCGGGCCGCGGTGTTCTTCGCAAAGCGGGCCTTGGATTCGTCGTAGCCTCCTGGGCGGCCTTCGTAGATGACACCTTTGGAATCGCATGCAAACACGTTCTCCACGCGCACGCCCAGGCCCACCATCACGCCCAAGCAGGCCAGTGCCGCAGCGCCCGCGCCTGACACAGCAATCTTGACGTCTTCAATGCGTTTGCCAACCAGCTCCAGGCCATTGATCAAGGCCGCTGACGAGATGATGGCGGTGCCGTGCTGGTCATCATGGAACACCGGAATGCCCATGCGTTCGCTAAGCTTCTTCTCGATGTAAAAACACTCGGGCGCCTTGATGTCTTCCAGGTTGATACCGCCCAGCGTGGGCTCCATGGCGGCGATGATGTCCACCAGCTTGTCGGGGTCGTTCTCGGCCAGTTCGATGTCAAACACGTCGATGCCGGCAAATTTCTTGAACAGGCAGCCCTTGCCCTCCATCACCGGCTTGCCGGCCAGCGGGCCGATATTGCCCAGGCCCAGCACGGCCGTGCCATTAGTGATGACGCCGACCAGGTTGCCGCGCGACGTGTACTCCACCGCCAGCGACGGGTCGGCCTGAATATCCAGGCAGGGGTAGGCCACGCCAGGTGAGTAGGCCAGCGACAGATCGCGCTGGTTGGACAAGGGCTTGGTAGGGTTAACCGAAATTTTGCCGCGCGTGGGGGTGCGGTGGTATTCGCGGGCAGCTTCGCGCAGGGCTTGCTCGGCGGGTGAAAGTTCGTTCATGTTTGTCTCTCCGGTTAATCTTTTGGTTGCGTGTTGCAGAGGATTTAGTCGCCCAGGCAAATGCCCAAATCGCGTGCTGTCTGCACCGTGTCGCCATCCAATGGCACGGCCTTCATGCGGCCGTCCACTTGCTCCAAGGGCACGTAATTGACGTTGGGATAAGCCAGGGCCACCATCACGCCACCGAGGCCATCCGCCAGCGCCCGCACCGCCGCAGCACCGAAGCGCAGCGCGGCCAGGCGGTCAAAGGCGGTGGGGCTGCCCCCGCGCAGCAGGTGACCCAGCACCACCACGCGGGTGTCTTTGCCGGTACTGGCATGGAGTGCTTTAGCGACCTGCTCACCGACGCCGCCCAAACGCTCGGCATGGCCTATTTCTGCAGGCTCTAGCACCTGCGCATGGCCGCCATCGCGCGGCACCGCGCCCTCGGCCACCACGATGATGGAATAGGTTTGCCCATAGGCGTCGCGCGCGCGGATGTGCTGGGAGATCTGTTCCAGGTCATAGGGGATTTCGGGTATCAAGATGCCGTGTGCATTGCCCGCAATGCCGCCGTGCAAGGCGATCCACCCGGCATAACGGCCCATAACCTCGACCACCATGACCCTTTGGTGGCTCTGCGCCGTGCTGTGCAAGCGGTCCAGGCACTCGGTCGCAAACGCCACGGCGCTGTCAAAGCCAAACGTAGTCACGGTCTTGTCCAGATCGTTGTCGATGGTCTTGGGCACGCCGATGACGCGCAGCCCCCGCTTGTGCAAGGCGTTGGCAATGGTGAGAGAACCGTCCCCGCCCACCGACACCAGCGCGTCTATGTTCTGCTCGGCAAAATACGACAAGATGTCGTCGCAACGGTCCACGTCGCCCATGCTGCCATCGGGTAGGCGCGTCGGGCAGTGCAGCGGGTCGCCCTTGTTGGTGGTGCCTAGCACCGTGCCCCCTTGGTGGGCGATGCCGCGCACCGAGTCGCGGGTCAGGCGCACCACGCCGCCAGCCGGGTAACGATCGGGGAACAAGATGCCGTTGAAGCCGTCGCGAATGCCGTGGCATTCCCAGCCCCTATTAATGGCAGCAATCGTCACCGCGCGGATCACCGCATTCAGCCCCGGCGCGTCCCCGCCCCCGGTACAGATGGCAATGCGGCGAATGGCGGACGGGGGCATGCAGACTCCAACGCAAAGATTCGATTATGGTCATGCTTGGAGCCACATACCATGCAAGTTGGGGATGACGTCATGCCGTGGACTTTGCGCGCATTGTTCTGCGATCATTACGCCATGCCGACTTCGAATTCCACCCCACCTGCGCTGACCCTGCTGGTCGCCTGCCTGTGCGCGGACTGGTGCGGCGCCTGCCGCGAATACCAACCCCGGTTTGAGCAGATGAAAGCGCAGTTTCCCGGCGTGCAATTTGTGTGGGTAGATGTGGAAGACGAGTCCGATCTGGTGGACCCGATTGAGGTGGAAAACTTCCCCACGTTGCTGATGGCGACCCGGGAGCAGGTGCAGTTCTTTGGCACGGTGATGCCGCACCTGGAGACTTTGCAGCGGCTGATCGAGACCCAACTAGTGCCGCATGCTCGAGGTCAAGCCTGTGAGCCCATGACTCAGGCGCTGGCAAAGCGTCTCTGGGAGCGCATTGCCTAAGAGGAATCCATCGCTAGCCCTCGTGGAATATGCGCAAGCAGCTACTAATTCAATAGCAAGCTGTGAAAGATTCAGAGTTTGGCTGCTACCCAGGCCTGCACGCTGGCCAGGGCTGCGGGCAGCTTGGCGGGCTCGGTACCACCAGCCATGGCCATGTCGGCCTTGCCGCCGCCCTTGCCGCCGACTTGTGCGGCGATAAAGTTGACCAGCTCACCGGCCTTGACCTTGGCAGTGGTGTCGGCGGTCACGCCCACTGTGATCTGCACCTTTTCACCATCGACCACGCCCAGCACCACGACGGCGGTCTTGAGCTTGTCCTTGAGCTTGTCCATGGTGTCGCGCAGGGTTTTGACATCGGCACCGTCCAGGTTGGCGACCAGCAGCTTGATACCGCCCATGTCAATGGCCTGGCTCAGCATTTCGTCGCCCTGGGCGGATGCCAGCTTGCCCTTGAGGGCGGCTACTTCCTTCTCCAGCGACTTGACGTGGTCCATCACATGACCCAGTTTGTCGGTCAGCTCGGATACAGGGGCCTTCAGCGTGGCGGCGGCCCTGCCCACGGTGTCTTCCAGGTCTTGCAAATAGGTCAAGGCGTTGCTGCCAGTGACGGCTTCAATCCGCCGCACGCCCGCGGCCACGCCGCCCTCGGCAACCACCTTGAACAGTCCAATGTCGCCGGTGCGCTGCACGTGGGTACCACCGCACAATTCGCGGCTGGAGCCAATGTCGAGCACGCGCACGGTTTCGCCGTACTTCTCGCCGAACAACATCATGGCGCCGGTCTTCTGGGCCGATTCGATGTCCATCACGCGGGCTTGCGCGGCAGCGTTGGACAAAATTTCGGCGTTGACGCGGTTTTCAATCTCGCGGATTTGAGCGTCGGTGACGGGTGCGTTGTGCGCAAAGTCAAAGCGCGTGCGCTCGGCATTCACTAGCGAACCCTTTTGCTGCACGTGATCGCCCAGCACTTCGCGCAAGGCCTTGTGCATCAGGTGGGTGGCGCTGTGGTTGCGCACGGTGGCAGCACGCACTTCCTTGCTCACCTGAGCTGTGACGGTATCTCCAACCTTGACGATGCCGCTCTTCACAGTACCGTGGTGGCCAAATACATCGGCCTTGATCTTTTGCGTGTCGCCTACTTCGAAAACACCGTTGTCCGATGAAACAGTGCCTTCATCGCCGGCTTGGCCGCCGCTCTCGGAATAAAAGGGTGTGGTGTCCAACACCACGACACCGGTTTGACCCGCGTTCAGGCTGTTAACTGCTGCGCCGTCTGCGTAGAGTGCTACGATTTTTGCAGATTGTGTGAGCGCGTCGTAGCCCACAAAAGTGTTGCCGGCACCGGTGTATTCCAGCGCCTTGTCCATCTTGAATTTGCCGGCTGCGCGGCCTGCGGCCTTTTGCTTGTCCATGGCGGCCTGGAAGCCCGCTTCGTCTACTTCGACACCGTTTTCGCGGCACACGTCAGCCGACAAGTCCAGCGGGAAACCGAAGGTGTCGTGCAACTTGAAGGCCACATCGCCGGGCAGCACTTTCACGCCACCAGCCAACGCTCCGTCCAGGATTTCCATACCGGTTGCGAGCGTTTCAAAGAAGCGCTCTTCTTCCACGCGCAGAACATCCGTTATGCGTTTTTCTTGCGATGCCAAATTGGGATAAGCCGCACCCATCACCTTAACCAGATCGGCCACCAACTTGTGGAAAAACGGTGTCTTCTTGCCCAGCTTGTAGCCAT
>JBBQBG010000335.1:0-4127 GCA_038317285.1 Burkholderiales bacterium
CTCCAACGTGTTGGTAGGCGCATCCGGTGCACCGGCACTGCTGGACTTTGGCATTGCCAAGCTGATGGATGGCGTGGACCCTGAAGCGTCTACCGCGCTGACCCATATCACGGGGCGTGGCTTCACGCTGGGCTACTGCGCACCCGAGCAGATCACCGGTGATGCAACCGGCGTGGCGGCCGACGTTTTCTCGTTGGGGGTGCTGGCCTTTGAACTGATTACCGGCCTGATGCCGTTTGCCGGTGATAACCGCGCGGCACTGGAACATGCCATCGTGCACACCGAGGCAAAGTCGATTGCCAAAGCACTGCAAGGGCCAGCGTCGTCGGTGGCAGGCCAGCCGGGGGACGCTGCGCGCGCCCTTGGAGACCTCGATGCCATCGTCGCCAAGGCCATGCGCAAGGATCCGTCAGAACGCTACCCTACGGTAGGCGCTTTTGCGGCCGACCTGGAGCGCTGGATGCAAAGCCTTCCGGTGGACGCCCGGCGCGGCAACTGGCGCTACACGTCCCGCCTGTGGCTGCGACGCAACCGCTTAGTGGCGGCGTTGGCATCGGTCGCCTTTCTGGCGGTCAGCGCGGGCTTGGTGGTCGCGCTGTGGCAAGCCCAAAGAGCCAACGCCGAGGCCCAACGCGCCACCAAGGTGGCCGATTACCTGGGCGAGCTCATCCAAAGCGCCAGCCCTGACAACCACGGCGGAAGCTGGCCATCGGTATTGACCCTGCTGGAACAATCTGAGAAGGACCTGGACAAAAAATTTGCCGACGACCCCAAAACCCATGCCCTGCTCCTGGAGCGTTTGTCCGACACCAACGACGCATTGAACCGAACCGATGTTGCGCTGGCGCAGTCGCAGCACATGCACACGTTGTTGGTGCAAACCGAATCGGCCGACTCAGAACATGCGCTGGATGCACGCAAGCACGCGGCCGAGTTGATGCGCCGCCTCAACCGCTACCCGGAGGCTCTTGCGATTGACGAGCAACTGCTGCCCCAGTTTGCTCGCCGCTACGGCCTTCAAAGTGAGGCGTATGGGAAGGTGGTGCAGGGCCTTGCTAGCAGCCTGGCCGGAGTGGGACGCATGCACGAGGCCAAAGACCGCCTGATCGAGGGCGCCACCATCATGACCCGGCTGTTCCCCAACGACTTGGCCAAGCGTGTAGATGTTGTGAATGACTCCGCCATTTTGCTGACCCAGCAGGGATTTTGGCGGGAGGCCCTGGACACGCTTGTCACCATAGAGTCCGATCTACCGGCCTTGGCCCGCTTGGGCGGTCAAAAGGTGCGCGACGCACTGATCATGCGAGGCAACCTGGAGGCCATGCGCATACGCATGGGGCGCTACGAAGGAACTCAGGGCCGCCTTGAAAAAATCATTGCCGAGATGGATACGCTAATGGGCAATGACAATCTCCTGTCGATCAAATACACGGACCGCCTGCAAAGTCTGGCCTGCGAGACCGGACGCTTCAACGATTGCATGGCCGTCAACCAGGGCTTGTTAAACCGGCTCAAAACCAAACCCGACGCCGCAAGCCAGGTATTGGAAACACAGCTCAATATGCTTGGCATTGAAATTCGGCGGGGTGCGGTGTCGCAAGCCTCTGCAAGCGCGCAACTGGCGAGCATGCTGGCCGCCGCGCCGACGAGCATGCCGGGCGGCGGCGCTGCGCGTGCAGACTTCTATCGCCAGATAGCCGACGCGGCGGCAGGGTCAGGACTATTGACCCTGGCAGACACAGCCCAACAATTGACCCGAGCCGATATAGCCCAGATCAACAATGCCAACCTGGAGCGCGCAGCCCAGGTGAACCGCAACGCAGGTCTGATAGCCTATCTGCGCGGCGATCCACGGCGCGCGGTGCAATTGCTGCAAGACCGCTTCGCACTGTACGAAAAATCGGTTGAAGGCGACACCCCCAGGCGCGCCACGCTGTGGCTCCAACGCGCGCTGTTCGAGGTGGAGTTTGATGCTGCGGCCGCGGCCCAGTCGTTAGCCCAAAGCAAAGGCATCTTTGAGCGTCTAGGTGGCCCACAACCCCATTGGAAAGCCGTGCTGGCTTACGTAGAGGCACGCACTCGGCAAGGCGATGCAGGCACCGCGGCCGTGCGCGCTGCCGAAGAAGCTGTCGACCAGGCCTACATGCGCGCACGACCCGCGGTCTGGCGGGTGCCATATATGTCAAGCTTGTGATTTGCTACAAAATATATAGCTGCTCACGCTTATTACACGAGGGCTAGGGGCCTCTTTCACAAAACTTCCCGCTGTCAACGCTCCAATAAATCCAGTTTGGGTAGCATGGGTGGCCCACCCCATGGCAGGCCATAGGTCGGCGGGCCATGTCGGCATTGCCGCTAATATGGGCGCATGCGAATCCCAAGGCCCTTCTCCACTGCCGGCATCTTGCTGGCAATATTGACACTGTCGGCCTGCAACCATCTGCAGCCCGCCGGCCCGGCCAAGGACAAGACCTACTCCATCACCATCTTGCACACCAACGACCACCATGGCCGTTTTTGGCAAAGCGGCAACGGCGAAGGCGGCATGGCGGCCCGCAAGACCCTGGTCGATGCCATACGCGCCGAAGTGGCCGCCGCCGGTGGCTACAGCCTGCTTCTTGATGGCGGTGACGTCAACACGGGCGTGCCCGAATCGGATTTGCAAGAGGCCGTGCCCGACTTCAAGGGCATGAACCTGCTGGGCTACGACGCCATGGCTGTGGGCAACCACGAGTTTGACAAGAGCCCGGCCACATTGGCCATGCAACGCAAGCTCGCAAGCTTTCCCATGCTGTCGGCCAATATCTACCGCAAGGGTGAGCGCATTTTTGCGCCCTACCATATCTTCAACCTGGGCGACGTGCGCGTCGCCGTCATGGGCCTGACCACCGATGACACCCAAAAGCTGGGCAACCCGGCCCATATGCAAGACATAGAGTTTCGCAGCCCCCTGCAAGAAGCAGCCAAATTAGTGCCTGAGCTGCGCAACAAAGCCGATCTGGTGTTTGCTACCACCCACATGGGCCACTACGAGAACGGCCGCCACGGCATACAGGCGCCTGGAGATGTGGAAATGGCACGCGCGGTCAATGGCCTGGATCTGGTCGTGGGTGGCCATTCACACGACCCGGTCTGCATGCGTGCAGAGAACACGGTTGAGACTGACCATGTGCCCGGCGCGCCCTGCCAGCCCGACCAACAAAACGGCACCTGGATCGTGCAGGCCAATGAGTGGGGCAAATACCTGGGCCGCGCCGATTTTTCCTACCGCAATGGCACCTTCACACTGGTTAAGTACGCGCTGATCCCCATCAACCTGAAGAATACAGCGCCCATTGCCGAGAACGCCGAGATGCTGGCCCTGCTCAAGCCCTACCAAGACTTTGGACAGCACAAACTGTCGATCGCCGTTGGTAGCAGCGATGCAAAGCTCGACGGCGACCGCTCCATCGTACGCAAAGCGACGACCAACTTGGGCGTATTGATTGGCCAGGCCATGGTGGAACGAACACATTCCGACTTTGCCGTAGTCAACTCGGGCGGCATACGCGACTCGTTGCCAGCGGGCACCATTACGTACAAAGACATATTGAAGGTGCAACCCTTTGGCAATACGCTGGCCACACTCATGCTGACCGGCGCTGAAGTGTTGAACTACCTCAACATTGCGGCCGGCATGAGCCAAGGCGCGGGTGGCTTTCCGCATTTCTACGGCCTGGACCTGATCATCACCGCAGGCAAGGTCAGCCAGGCCCGCGTACAGGGCGCGCCGCTTGAATCCACCAAAACCTACCAAACGGTCATCAACAATTTTGTGGCTGTAGGGGGCGACGGCTACCCCAACATGACGACACACCCCAACTACGTGAACACCGGCTTGGTGGACGCTGAAGTTCTGCGCGATTTCATTGCCGCCAACAGCCCGGTTAAGACCGCCCAGTTCGAACCGGGCAGCCGCATCGTCTACACAGCTCCTCAGTGACCACCCAAAACGAAAACAACGGCGAACGCATGACCAATCCTTCCCGTCGCAAAAAATTCCGCGTAGCGACCCGCTTGGCGTTGCGCCCCGAGGTGACGGCGCGAACCGAACAGGATCTGATCGTTGAGGGGTATGCGCCATCGCA
>JBBQBG010000336.1:0-4121 GCA_038317285.1 Burkholderiales bacterium
GTGTGGGTCGCTCTGCAGCCTGATGTAGTTCTGTTGGACCTGAGCCTGCCGGGTAAGGACGGACTCGACATCTTGCAACAGGCGCGCAAGGCCGGACTCAACACCCCGGTACTGATACTGACCGCCCGGGGTACGGTGGGCGACCGCATCCTAGGGCTCAATGCCGGCGCGGACGACTATCTGCCCAAGCCCTTTGACCTGGACGAGCTGGAAGCCCGCGTACGCGCCCTGCACCGCCGCCGGGCCGGGCCGGCCGCGCGCGAGGAAGCGAAAGAACCGGGTAGTGTCGGCGCGCTGCGCTTTGACCGGGACAATGGCGCGGTCTACCACCAGCACCAGGTGCTGGACCTGACACCGCGCGAGCTGGCATTGATGGGCGCGTTGATGGCCCGACCCGGCCATGCGGTGGCCAAAGAGCGTTTGTTCGAAGTCGTCTTTCCCGGTCAGACGCAGGTGCAATACGAGGCCATTGAGGTCGTGGTGTACCGGTTACGCAAGAAGCTGCTGGGGACCGGCGTCACGCTGATGACGCTGCGGGGCCTGGGTTATTTGTTGAAGTCCACTGTTTGAGATGACCCGCCCCAAGACACCGACACCCATCTCGCTGCGACGCCACTTGTTGGTTGGCATTTTGGTGCCAATTGCGTTGTTTGTCGTCATGGACACCTTCAGCCTCTACCGCCAAGCCTTGAACGCAGTCAACATCGCCTACGACCGCACTTTGCTGGCGTCTGCCAAGGCGATCGGTGAATTGCTGGAGGTAGAGGGCGTGGGTGACCAGGCCACCATACACGCACAGATTCCCTATTCCGCGCTGGAGGCTTTTGAGGCCGACAACCGCAGCCGCATGAACTACCGCGTGTCCGACGTACACGGCCAATGGATAGACGGTGCGAAAGACTTGCCGCTATGGACCGGCACCCTGCCCAACCAGGGGCCATACGCGGCGCTGGTCGATTTTTATGACGACAGTTTTCGCGGCGATGCGGTGCGTGTGGCCGTGCTGCTGCAGCCTGTGGCCAGCACGCGCGGCCAGGCCATGGCCACCGTACAGGTGGCCGAAACGCTGGAACTGCGCCACACTCTGGCGCGCCAGATTCTGCTAGATACGCTGTTGCGCCAGATGCTCTTGATCAGCGTCATCACCGCCGTGGTGCTGGTGGTGGTGCACCGCGTCACGCGTCCGGTGCGCCGCTTGAGCGAGAGCCTGCGCGAGCGCGCAGAGGACGACCTCACACCGCTACAGGCGTCGGACATTCCCCGAGAAATCCAGCCACTGACCGATGCCACCAACCAGGTCATGCAGCGCCTGCAGCACGTGCTGGACCACCAGAAGCGCTTTGTGCGCGACGCCGCCCACCAGTTGCGCACGCCACTGGCCGTGCTGAAGGTGCAAGTGCAATCCGCATTGCGGGGCGATGTAGCCGCACCGTTGGCGCTGCAAGAGATTCAAGTCACCGTCGACCGCGCCACTGCGCTGGCCAACCAAATGCTGTCGCTGGCCAAGGTAGAGCAGGTGCGGCAGATGCAAGATTTTGTCACCCTTGGTTGGGCTGAAGTGGTCCGTGCGGTGGCATTGGATGTGTCACCACTGATCTCCGAGAAAGACATTGATTTTGAACTGTGCACCCTGCCCTGCAGCGTGCACGCGCATGACTGGATGCTGCGCGAGCTGACCCGCAACCTGCTGCACAACGCCATACACCACACGCCGTCGGGCGGCCAGTTGACGGTGCGCATACAACCCATGGGCGACAAGGCGCAACTGGTGGTTGCCGACACCGGCAGCGGCATCAGCGAAGATATGCGCCAACGCCTGTTCCAGCCCTTCGCCACGGGCAACACCAAGTCGGGCACCGGCTTAGGCTTGGCCATCGCGCGCGAGATTGTCCAAGCCCTGGGCGGGGCTATCCAATTGAACAACCGCTTGGCGGGCGCAGAAGTTGTAGGCTTGGACGCCTGTGTAACGCTACCGCTGGACAACAACATCCCGTAAAACCCTGTGACCCATGGATTGATGCTGATGGACAAAACCCGAATCGACAAATGGCTGTGGGCCGCACGTTTCTTTAAAACACGCTCGTTGGCGACCGAAGCCGTCAACCGTGGCCATGCGCAAATCGACAAGCAAGACGTCAAACCCGCACGCGACGTGCGCGTGGGCGACGTGCTGACTATCTGGCAAGCCAAAATTCCGCGCACGGTGGTCGTCACGGGTATCAGCGACCAGCGCGGCTCAGCAACGATTGCGCAGGCCTTGTTCACGGAAACGCCGGAGAGTTTGGAGCAAAGGGCCAAGGCAGCGGAGCAGCGGCGGCTGAGCCCGGAGCCTGCGCTGGCAATGGAGCATGGCCGGCCGACGAAGCGGGATCGGCGGGAGTTGGAAAAGGGCTGGGGGGATCGGTGGAGTGCGTCCCTGGATTCTTGAAAACAAAAAAGCCACCCGAAGGTGGCTTTTTGCAATTTGGCGGAATCGGAGAGATTCGAACTCTCGATGAGGCTCTACACCCCATACTCCCTTAGCAGGGGAGCACCTTCGGCCACTCGGTCACGATTCCTAAACAGCCGACATTATCTCACGACTTTGTGCAGTTTTTAACTTGCGGTCTGGTCCAGGTCAAAAGCTTTGTGCAAAGCACGCACGGCCAGCTCCATGTACTTCTCGTCAATGACGACCGAAGTTTTGATTTCCGATGTGGAAATCATCTGGATGTTGATGCCTTCTTCGCTCAGCACGCGGAACATGCGGCTGGCCACGCCCACGTGACTGCGCATGCCGATGCCGACGATGGAAACCTTGCAGATCTTGGTGTCACCCACCACTTCTTCGGCGCCCAGCGTTGGCAGCACCACGGTCTTGAGCAGGTCCACGGCCTTGGCGTACTCGCCGCGGTTGACGGTGAAGCTGAAGTCGGTCTTGCCGTCTTTGCTCAAGTTCTGGATGATCATGTCCACTTCGATATTGGCATCGGCCACTGCGCCCAGGATCTGGTACGCAATACCGGGCTTGTCGGGCACGCCCATCACGGAAATTTTGGCTTCATCGCGGTTGAATGCGATGCCCGACACAATGGCTTGTTCCATTTTCTCGTCTTCCTCAAAAGTAATCAGGGTGCCGGACTTGGCTTCCTCGTCGATATCGATATCCCAGTCGGTGAAGCTGCTCAAAACGCGCAGCGGAACCTTGTATTTGCCCGCAAATTCCACCGAGCGGATCTGCAGCACCTTGGAGCCCATGGAGGCCATTTCGAGCATTTCTTCAAAGCTCACGGTCTTCAGGCGACGGGCCTCGGCCACGACGCGGGGGTCGGTGGTGTAGACGCCGTCCACATCGGTGTAGATCATGCATTCGGCAGCCTTCATGGCCGCAGCAACCGCTACGGCCGAAGTGTCCGAACCTCCACGGCCCAGCGTGGTGATGTGGCCTTGGTCGTCCATACCCTGGAATCCGGTGACGATGACAACTTTGCCAGTATTCAAATCAGCGCGTACCCGGGCGTCGTCAATCGACTCGATGCGTGCTTTGGTGTAGGCGCTGTTGGTGCGGATCGGCACTTGCCAACCGGCGTAGCTGACGGACTCCATGCCTTCGGCTTGCAAGGCGATGGCCAACAGCGCGCTGGAGGCCTGCTCGCCAGTGGCAGCCAACATGTCGAGCTCGCGCCCGTAGGAGTCCCCCTGTTTGGCAGGTGCCAACTCTTTGGCAAGCCCCAGCAAACGGTTGGTCTCGCCGCTCATGGCAGACGGCACGACCACCATCTGATGACCAGCGCGCGCCCATTTGGCGACGCGTTTGGCGACATTGCGGATGCGTTCCGTTGAACCCATCGACGTGCCGCCGTATTTGTGAACAATCAGTGCCATGAAATTGAAAATTTGTGAAGCAAAACCTAGGGATTGTACCAAGTCAAAACATCGCTGCTGCGCTGCACAAACCCCTGCCCGACCTTGATGTGGATGCGGTGGCCGCGCGTAGTGCAATCCGCCACCTGGTCCAACAATTCCGAGAGTTGCGCGGTACTGGGAACAACCAGCACACTGTGCTTGAGCCAATAGCGCAAGGCATTGGCCTGCCGCGCCCGGCTCAGGCCTTGCAAGGCCTTGATGCGCGGCAAGCCATC
>JBBQBG010000337.1:0-4088 GCA_038317285.1 Burkholderiales bacterium
GAAAACAACTTCCCCTGCCGCCATAAATCTCGATCAGCGCCTGGAGCACGATTCCATGGGCGAAATAGCCGTTAGCAATGACGCGCTGTGGGGCGCGCAAACGCAGCGCTCGCTGGAGCACTTTGCCATCTCCAACGAACGTATGCCACAGGTGTTGTTATACGCCCTGGCGCGTACCAAGCATGCGGCTGCGCATGTCAACAGCGAATTGGGGTTGCTGGATGCCGCGATAGCCGACGCAATTGGGCAGGCAACCGATGAGGTCTTGGCAAACAAACATGCCGACGCCTTTCCGCTGTCCATCTGGCAGACCGGTTCGGGCACGCAAACCAATATGAATATGAACGAGGTGCTGGCCAACCGCGCCTCCGAGATTTTGGGCGGCAAGCGTGGCATGGCTCGCCTGGTACACCCCAACGACCACGTCAATTTGGGCCAGTCGTCCAACGACATTTTCCCCACTGCCATGCATGTGGCCGCGCTGGCAGCACTCACGCATGACCTCTTGCCGGCGCTGGGCGCACTGCGGGCAACCCTGGTAGCCAAGTCAGACGCATTTGCAACCCTTGTCAAAATGGGGCGCACCCATTTGCAGGATGCCACACCCATCACACTGGGCCAAGAGATGTCGGGTTGGGTCGCCCAACTGGTGCAGTGCCAAGCTTTTGTTGAGCGCAGCATGGATGCACTGTTGGAATTGGCGGTGGGCGGAACCGCAGTGGGCACCGGGCTCAATACCCACCCCGAGTTCGGTGCACGCGTAGCGGCACGGCTCGCGTGGGAAACCGGCCTGGCACTGCGCTGCGCCGACAACCGCTTTGCCGCGCTGGCGGCGCACGACGCACTGGTCAACGCGCATGGCGCCTTGAAGACCTTGGCCGTTGCGCTGATGAAGATTGCCAACGATGTGCGCTGGCTTGCCAGTGGTCCGCGCGGTGGCTTGGGCGAGTTGCGTTTGCCCGAGAACGAACCGGGTAGCTCCATCATGCCGGGCAAGGTCAACCCCACGCAGTGCGAGGCTTTGACCATGGTCTGCTGCCAGGTCATGGGCAACGACGTGGCGCTAGGTATCGGCGCCTCCATGGGCAATTTCGAACTCAATGTATTCAAGCCCTTGATCATCCACAACTTCTTGCAAAGCGTGCGCCTGTTGTCTGACGCCATGGCCAGCTTTGATCAACATTGTGTGCAAGGGCTGGAGCCTGACCGCACGCGCATTGCAGAACTGTTAGCCAACTCGTTGATGCTGGCTACTGCCCTCAATCCGCACATCGGCTACGACAAGGCTGCGGAAATTGCAAAACATGCACACCAGCACGGCACGTCCTTGCGAGCGGCGGCGCTGGCTTTGGGTACTGTCAGTGGCGCAGATTTTGATGCTTGGGTGCGGCCGGAAAATATGGTCTAGTGGAAGGTCTTGCCGACAGCAAGAACATTTCGCTCGGTAAACTCTTGCTATGGATCACGATAGCAAGCTCCTCCTCTTGGCTCCCGACCCCCAGTTTCGGGACTCTTACCGCAGCCTCATTGCCGAATGCGTGACTGCCGGCGAAGCATTGGTCCCGTTCCCGCTGGCGTTCAACAATGCGGACTTCGATGCCTTTATGGCTCGCATGGACGGCTGCAGGCAAGGGCTTGGCATACCCGATGGTTTCGTCGCGCACTCCACGCTGTGGCTGGTCCGCGGTGGGTGGGAGGTGGTGGGTGTGTCCAACATCCGCCATGCGCTCACGCCCGCCTTGCGGGTCGAAGGCGGCAACATTGGCTATGGCATACGCCCCAGCGCACGGCGCCAAGGCCTGGGTATTGCGATCCTGCATCTCAGCCTGCGCCACGCCGCCCAGTTGGGCCTCACACGCGTTCTGCTGACCTGCGCCAAAGCGAATGTGGCCTCGGCACGAACGATTGTCCGCAATGGCGGTGTGTTGGAGTCCGAAGAGCATTTGATCTCCCGCGGGGAAGTCGTGCAACGGTATTGGATCACTACACCACCATGCATGTAGTTCTCGCAGAGCCAGAAGACGCCCGCTCGGTCGCGCAGATTCATGTAGAAACATGGCGTGCGGCGTATGCGTCCCTTTTGTCGTCTGACTACCTTGCAGCGCTCAGCGTCGATAGTCGGGAAACGATGTGGAGGCAATGCATCAAGTCTGGGTCGCCAGAGCTTCTCATTGCCAGGGAGGCAGAGGAAATGCGGGGTTGGCTCAGTTTTGGAGCGAGCCGCGATATCGGTGTGCCAGCGTCAGAGGCTGAAATCTGGGCGCTCTATGTCGCACCGAGATTTTGGTCCACCGGCGCGGGCCGCATGTTGTGGCTACAAGCGAAAAGCCGCATGGTTGAGCAGCATTTCATGTCATGCAGTTTGTGGGTTTTTCAACAAAATGTACGAGCCATCAAATTCTACGAGGCAGCGGGCTTCGCCCGCGATCCGGCACCGCCCAAGAGCTTTGAACTCGGGGGTCGGAAACTACTCGAGGTGCGCTATGTTTGTAGACTTGACGCCACCCGTTGATCTGAAGCGCTTCTCTATCTAGCCATGCCCTCTTTCGCCTTGATCAGTTCGCATCGCGAAGTACAAACTGCCACAAAGACTGTATTGGAATGTCTCGCTGCACAAATATCTGCCACCGATTCTGAGCAATCGATTGCTGGTAACGCCTATAACGCGTTGTGCAAGCTCGGGTTTCCTGAGACCTGGTATTACGCGTGCCCTGCATTTGTGCTGGCAGGCTCACGCAGTTGTCTGTCCGTCTCCGGGCGCGACTACCTGCCAAACAACGAACCCATCGGTACCCTTGGAGTCGTGTCCGTTGATCTGAGCCCTATGCGCAATGGGCACTGGGGCGATTGCGCGCGGTCGTACTACATTGAAAATGGCTGTGTGACATCGACACCGCGTTCACCGGAACTGAATGCAGGCAAACAGTTCCTTGTGGCCTTGCACGACGAAATGAAACGAATGGTTCAGCCAGACATGTCGTTTCATGAACTCTACGCTTGGACCAATCAGCGTATCAAGTCCGGTGGCTTTGAGAATCTTGATTTTCTTGGCAATGTGGGCCATAGCATTGCAACGCGGCGCGAAGACCGCCAGTACATCCAGGCAGACAACCGCGTCAAGTTGCGCGATGTTCCGTTTTTTACCTTTGAGCCACACGTCCGCGAGACTGATGGCCGTTGGGGGTTCAAACACGAAAACATCTTTTTCTTCAATGAATCCGGCTCTGTTGAAGAGCTATAGTTTCTGCGCCGGATGGTCTACCCCGATACCCCATGACATCTCCCATCTTCACCATCGCAGACCCCATGCGCGACCGCAGCCGTCTGCTGGACCTGAACACAGAGTACATGATGTGGAACAGCTTCGAAGTTGAGAAGACCCTTGGGGTCAACGTTGCTGCGCTGGTGGGTATGCCGATTCCCGACTATGTGGCCAGCGTCATTGACAAGGTTTGTGGCGCGCCGCCGCCGGACGGCATCTTTTACCTGGTCGAGTGTGAGGGGCAGTTGGCGGCCATGGGGGGTCTGCGCAAGGTGCGAGAGGGCGTATGTGAGCTCAAACGTGTCTATGTGCGCCCGGCGTTTCGCGGCCGTCGGCTCGGTGAGACCATCATCCAACGTTTGCTGGACGACGCCGTTGCGTTTGGCTACGGCCACGCGCTGTTGGACTCGGGCCCCTTCATGGCGTCTGCCCACCGGCTCTATCTGGCCGCCGGCTTTACGGACTGTGCGGCGTACCCTGAGGCCGAAGTGCCGAGCGCTCTGCACCACGGTTGGCGTTTCATGGGGCGCCCACTGTAAGGGCTGGTACCGGCACGCATTCTGGGTTGAGGCCTGGCGTTTTACTATGATGCAGGTCAGTGGCGTTCAATAGTCCGCCCCCACATTCGTGCGCCCATTGGCGTCGCCCATTTGCATGCAACCCTTTGACCCCATGAAACCACGTCCAGACGAAACCCAGCCCGCACCAGACGCATCGCACCTGCCGCCACTGGCGGACCGCGTCGTACCCAGCTATACGCCAGCCCATCCAGGCAGAAAATTGGCGGTGATCCGGTGGGTCTCCATTGCGGCAGTCACGGTGTTCG
>JBBQBG010000338.1:0-3961 GCA_038317285.1 Burkholderiales bacterium
ATTCATCGCCATCCACGGGCAGTGGGCGCAGCTCTTGCACGTAGCGCTGTTGCCAGCAGTGGGCGCTTCATAGAAGACCTTGCCGGGGTTTTGCATACGCAGCTTGTGCATCATGCCGTTGTCGGTGGCGACGATGAACTCGGTTGCATCCATCTCGCGCGCGGCCTTCAGGATGGCGGATGTGGAGCCCACGGCGTCGGCCAACGCCACCACGTCGGCGGGGGATTCGGGGTGCACCAGCACCTTGGCCTTGGGGTGATCCTTTTTAAGCGCTTCCAGCTCAAACGCCTTGAACTCGTCGTGGACGATGCAGGCACCGTTCCAGAAGACCATGTCGGCACCGGTTTCGCGCTGGATGTAGCCGCCCAGGTGGCGGTCGGGTGCCCACAGAATTTTCTGGCCGCTGTCCTTGAGGGCGCGCACGATGTCCAGCGCGCAGCTACTGGTGACCAGCCAGTCGGAGCGGGCTTTCACCGCCGCGCTGGTGTTGGCATAAACGACCACGGTGCGGTCGGGGTGGGCATCGCAGAAAGCGCTGAATGCGTCGATGGGGCATCCCAGGTCCAGCGAACAGGTGGCGTCCAGGTCGGGCATCAGCACACGTTTCTCGGGGGACAGGATTTTGGCCGTCTCACCCATGAACTTCACACCCGACACCACCAGCGTCTGCGCCGCATGGTCGCGGCCAAAGCGGGCCATCTCCAGCGAGTCGCTGACCAAGCCACCGGTTTCTTCGGCCAGGTCTTGCAGGTCGGGGTGCACGTAGTAGTGCGACACCATGACGGCATTTTTTTCCTTCAGCAGGCGGCGTACCTTGTCTTTCAGCGCGGCGCGTTCCACTTGCGTCGGCTCTACCGGCACACGGGCCCAGGCGTGGCGGGTGCTGCAGGTGCCGGCCTCACCGCTGGTGTTGGTATCGGGTTGTTCGTAGTCAACGGCGATGGTGATGGTTTGCATCATTGGGCTCCGGCAAAAGTGTCAAAGCGCATGGAGTAATCCGTGGCCTGCACGTCCTTGGTTAGCGTGCCGATGGAGATGCGGTCCACACCGGTTTCGGCCAGTGCGCGCAAGCCGTCCAGCGTGACTCCGCCTGAGATTTCGAGGATCGCGCGGCCAGCATTGATGCGCACGGCCTCGTGCAGCGTGGCGATGTCCATGTTGTCCAACAGCACCATGCGGGCGCCGGCATCCAGCGCTTCGCTGAGTTGTGCCAGGGTTTCCACCTCGATCTCCACAAAACTCGCTTCGGCAGCGATTGCGTTGGCCTGTAGCAGCACCTGGGGTATGCCACCGGCCGCGGCGATGTGGTTTTCCTTAATCAGCACCGCGTCATACAGGCCGACCCGGTGATTGGTGCCGCCGCCGCAGCGCACCGCGTATTTTTGGGCCAGGCGCAGACCTGGCAGGGTCTTGCGCGTATCGACGATGGCGGCGCGTGTGCCAGTCACCACGGCGACGTACTTCGCAGTCTTGGTGGCTACGGCGCTAAGCAGTTGCAGGAAGTTCAGCGCGGTGCGCTCGGCCGTCAGCAGCGCCTGCGCGTTGCCTCGCACCTCAAAGACCACCTGGTTGGCCTCGCAGCGGCCACCGTCTTGGACATACCAAGTGATCCGGGCTTTGGGGTCCAGCGCCAGAACCGCCGCCTGCACCCAGGCCTGGCCGCAGACTACCGCGCTTTCGCGGCACAACACGCGGGCGCGGGCCTGCCGGGTGGGGTCTATCAGGCCGGCGGTCAGGTCACCGTCACCCACGTCCTCCAGCAGGGCGCGCGCCACATCGGACTGGGCCAGTTTTTCCAGCGATTGGGCAGAGAAATCAAATGACTTTTGCATAGGTAATAGGGTCAAAAAGCGTGCCACGCGGTGCCATACACTACGCGGCGTTGTTTGGGGTGGCCTTGATGGTACACATCTGGCCGCCGGTCCTCCTATTCACTAGCCAATAGCCATGTTCAGAACCCTGCTCAAATCCAAGATCCACCGCGCCAGCGTCACGCACTGCGAACTCAACTACGAAGGCTCCTGCGCCATCGACGAAGACCTGCTGGATGCCGCCAACCTGGGCGAGAACGAACAGGTCCATATCTGGAACATCAACAACGGCGAGCGTTTCATCACCTACGCTATCCGCGCCGAACGCGGCAGCCGCATCATCTCGGTCAATGGCTCTGCCGCGCGCAGGGCGGCAGTGGGGGATCTGGTCATCATCGCGGCCTTTGCCCAAGTGCACGAGGACCAGGTCAAGGGCTTTGCGCCCAAGCTGGTGTTTGTGAACCCCGACAACCGGATCAAGGAAGAGCGTTCGACCATTCCGGTGCAACAGGCTTAAGTCAAATCGGCCGCTAGCCCTCGTGTCATAAGCCTATGTAGCTACTAAATTGATAGCGAATGCTTCCTGCCCATTCACCCCATGGCCAAGGCCCGACGCGGGTTAACGTCATCGTCGTCCATTCGCCATCGTCGCTGGCGTCAAAAGTTAGGTATTGCAGGGGGCTGGGGTATTGGCCTCAGGCAACTTGCCGCAGCGGGAGTACCACTGTAAAAGCCGTGCCCTGACCGAGTGCGGATGCGACCGAGATGCGCCCGCCGTGGAGTTCGACCGCGCGTTTGACGATGGACAGGCCCAGTCCGGTGCCCGAGATCTTGCCGCTATTGCTGGCCCTGAAAAAGGTCTCGAACAGGCGGGGAATGTCCTCCTTCGGAAGACCTATGCCTTGGTCTGCCACTACAAACTGCACTTCGTCAGGGCGCACGGTGGTTTCAAAGCGCACCTCGCCGCCATCGGGCGAATACTTGATGGCATTGGACAGCAAGTTGCCAAAGATGTGGCGGAACCACCGCTCGTCCAGGTCGGCCAAACAAAATGGGTCTGCGATGTGGAATGCAACGCGGTGTCTGCTTGCCGCGCTATCACTGAAGCCCCGCTGAGCCTCATCCACAATCGATTCGCACAGAGGCCCCAGCGCATGTGCTGTGGGTTTGAACTGTGACACACCGGCTTCGGTGGTGCCGATCAGCAGCACGTCTTCCAGCATGTTCTTCATGCGGTGCACCGCTTCGCTGATGAAGACAAAGCAACCTTCGCGCTCTTGCTCGTCCATGCGCGCGCCGTACAGCTTTAGTAAATCCGACGACGAAAGAATGGTCGCCAGCGGCGTGCGAAACTCGTGCGACGCGATAGACACAAAGCGCGACTTGAGATCGGCCAGCTCTTGCTGGCGGGCCATAGACTCCGCTATTTCCAGCGCTGCCTTGACACGCTGGGTGATGTCGCGAATGAAGAAGCTGCATTCGAAACGGCCGCGCACTTGCATAGTCGTGACCGACAGCTCGATGGGGAATTCAATACCATCGCGCCGCAAAGCCATGGTTTCCAGGCGGGGCGCAGCGTCCGCGCCCGTTTGCTCGGCTGCGATGGTTGCTCCTACTGCATCACGGAAACGCAATGGGAAAAGCATCGCAATGATGTCCTTGCCCAAGGCCTCTTCCAGCGCCCAGCCAAAGCTGGTGACTGCCTGTTGGTTCCAGTGGGTGATACGCCCTTGGCTATCGGTCAGCACGATGGCATCCTGTGCGTTTTCCAACACCGCGTGGTATGCCTCGTTCGCCTGCGCCAATTGATCGGCACGCGCGGCGTTGGCCTCGGCCAGTTGGCGTTGGTGCCGTTCTTCGGCCTTCGCGCGCTGGGTCTCGTGGGTCACTTGCATGGCGATTGCTCGGTTGCTGGCTTCCTTGGTATGAATGGTTTCCCGCGCAGCAATGGCTTGCTTGGCCAGCTCAAAAGCCTTGACGGTATCACCTACATCGGCATATGCCTGCGCGAGTGATTCCAGTAAATCGCCAGGTATTGAGTAATTCTCTACATTGGCGGCCACTTCAAGTGACTGTTGCAGGTAGTGTTGCGCGGCGCTGGCGGCACGCATGTCGCTCGGATTTGGCAAGGTGTGGCGGACATGGATGCG
>JBBQBG010000339.1:0-3926 GCA_038317285.1 Burkholderiales bacterium
AACGGGTGAATGCCAATTTTGGCCTTGACCCGATTAGCGGACTATCAATCAATTGTTTGGAGAGAGCATGGCAACGCATCACGAATGCAAGTTAGCTGCGGCGCTGTCCGCTTTGGCGACGGCTGCAATTTTGGTGGCGGCAGGCACTGGCAGCACTACGGCGCTGGCGCAGACTAGCACTTTGCAACCACCCTTATCCAATCAAAGGGTTGCGCCCCCATCTGGCTTGAATGCTGCCAGCGCGCCCGTATCTGCGTTGAGCGCAACCGGGCGGTCGTCAGCTTTACCTGCGTCCAACGGGGCATTTGGCGGGGCCGCGACCGGACTGAGTACCTTGACCGCACCCAACGCAACCCTGCGCCAACCGGGTAAATCGGACACGCCGCCAGCCAATACGCCGGGCGTACCGGGCATTGCTCCAGCAGGCGCGTCTGGTACGGTGGTGACGTTGCCGACATTCACGATGACTGGCATGGGCTATACCGCCCCCCAATCTGGTGGCACCAGCCCTAGCCCAAGTCCGTTTACCGCACAAACCGTTACCTTGCCTGCGTTCACGATGACCGGAATGGGGTACACGACCGCACAGGGCGGCCCTCCCGCCAATTCATTTACGCCCCAGTCAGTCACCTTGCCTGCCTTCACCATGACCGGTATGGGTCACTAATTTTCTAAACCGTATCCAGGAGATCCAAATGAAAAAAGCAATTCGTCTCATGCTACCTAGCGCTTTGTTGGCCTGCACCATTGGCGCCCATGCGGAAGCGCTGTTCACATTCAACATTCCGGTGGATGTGCAGGAGATACCAGCCGCGTATACGTCGATCCAAATTTTTTGCAGACTGCACGGGTTGAACCCGTACACTGGCAAAAAAGAAACCGTGTCAAACAGCCTTGCGTCGTCGACCATACCATTGGCGGGAGGTAAAGCGAAAACGACCGTCTCCATCACTATCGACAGGAAAGCCTTGCCGCCTGAATACCAGGCAAACCCAGCCATCGTTACGGACGGGGATTGCAATTTCTCTTTCTTGACAGCAAATAGCGGCACCGGATATGAAGCTGGTTATGGGCAAGCTGGCATTAAACCAGGCACACCATTTCTGAACAAGGCATCCGTCAACTTTGCCGCCATGCGAGGCAAAAACTGATCCACTAGTACCCGCGTGATCCATCACTTAACACCATTTTTACGATCGTCTTCAAGGCTACAAATGAAACCAATCCACCACATCTTGGCCATTACCGCCACCCTTGCCGCATGTTTGGCTGCATCCACAGTCCAAGCCCAAAACCTCACTCCCGGCCAATACGAATACACCACCAAAACCGAAGTGTTTGGCATGACGATTCCCGTCAGCTTCAAGCAGTGCGTGACCGCGCAAGATGTTGCGTCCCAAAAGGCCTATGTCAACCAGCAGGGCATGGAAAACTGCACACCACCGGATGTCAAACGCTCGGGTGGCGACATCAGCATCCGATACACCTGTTCCAAGCCCAAGATGACAGCTGAAGGCAAAGGCACTGTTAGTGACGACACTTTCAACATGGATATGCGCGTGACCCAGCATGACATGGGTGGAAATGTAATCAAAACCGCATTGACGGCCAAGCGGCTAGGCGACTGCAGCAAGTGAAAGCGTGATTGCACACAGCTGATCGGACGCGCTGCAACCTGTTTATGCAGTGCTCTCGATCAGGCTCTCCAGCCAGGCCTTGGCCTTGACCCAGTCGCGGTCCACGGTGCGGGTCGACACGCCCAGCAGCTTGGCGATATCCGCCACCGTCAAGCCGGCAAAGTAGCGCAACTCAACCAGCTCATACAGGCTCAAATCCAGTGTGCGCAATTGTTCCAGGGCCGTATCCAGCAGGAACCAATTGTCGCGCCCAACAGCGGCAATCGACTCGGCCTGGGAGAGCGTGACCTGCACCATGTCGCCCCCGCGCTTTTCGGCCTGGTTGGCACGCAGATGGTCCAGCACCACCGAGCGCAACACCTTGCCAACATAAGCAAAAAATTGCGCACGCGATTCACCTGCCATACCCACACGCTCCACCATGCGCAAAAAACCTTCGTGCACCAAGCCTGTTGTGTTGAGGCTGGTGACGCCGCCCACGGCATACAGGCGCGAATGGGCCAGGCGTTTGATTTCGGGGTAGAGCAATGCGTATAAGCGGGCCGCAGCGCCCTGGTCCCCCGCACGCATGGCTTGCAGCAGTGGCGTAATCTCGTCGACAGATTCCGTAGGCATCAAAGCTTTAGTCCTCGTTGTGGCGCGCGCAGGCGCACTAGCATGGCTGCGCGGCAGTTTAAGCCACAACGATTAGCTCCCCCGTATCGGGCCTGTAACCAGTCGTTACAACTGGCGGTCTTCGGCTTTAAAAGTACCGCCGGTGATGGTCATCTTGGCCTTGGTCTTCACGTCCACCATGTCAAAGCTGAATATGCCTTCAATGACCTTGCCTTTCACCGAAGTGATCTCCAACTGGTTGTTACCGTCGGCGAGTCTGTATTCCGCCTGCGGGTCACCAAAGGGCTTGGTGCTGACACCCTTGGTGAAAGTAATCTCGCAGCTTTTGCTGCCCGATTTGGGGAAGCTGAACTTGACAGGCTTTCCATCGAAGTTGCTGCAGTTGATGGACAGCTTGTCGACCGGTGTTTTGGGAGGTGGGTAGCTGGCAGCGCCCTTGGTGCTGGCTATCAGGTTGAGCACGCCCTTGATCGGTATCAGATACAAGATGCCGCTGTCGTCACTCTCGAACAGCTTGCCGTCGACCGTGGCGCTGAGTTGCTGTGGCGTTTTGTCGGCCAGCGCAGTCAGGGGCAAGACCAGGCCGATGGTAGCTGCGGCCAGCGTGAGCGCGCCTACATAGCGGCGTTGAGGTGGGATGTGCATAGTGCTCCTTTGGGTTGCATAGATAGGATATACGGTGCGGGCGGAATGCCCTGCACCCGTAAGACGCGTTGCACGCGCCAAATACGACATGTGCATCATGTTTGCCGAAAGCCGGGTTGTCTGTGTGGCATGTGTCGCATTCTGCGCACGATTCGCGTCTTAACCAAAGAGGACTATGCCCGCGTTGGGTTAGCCTTAGGCACCCTTGCACACCAACACCATGAGCATGCATCCCACCGATTTGCAGCGGCGTTTTGACCTGTTTGACCAAGTTGCCGATCTGCCGCCCGCTGAGCGCGCAGCGTGGTTTCTGGCCTTGCAGGCGCGCGAGCCTGAGCACGCCAGTGCCGTGCAAGCCATGCTGGACGAGCTGGACCAGTCGGCTACGCACCCCGAGCAGACACCCACCCTGATAGGTGTGAGCGCCCGCGCGTTTGACGCCCAGGTGGACGTGGCCGCCGCGCCCGATGCGGGCGTCACGGTGCAGGCCGATGACCGGGTTGGCCCCTGGCAACTGGAACGCAAGATCGGCGAAGGCGGCATGGGGGCGGTGTGGTTGGCAGCTCGGCGCGACGGGCATTTTGAGGGCCACGCTGCGATCAAGTTCTTACGCACCGGCCTGGGCAAGACCGAGCTGGTGGACCGCTTCCTGCGCGAACGCCGCCTGCTGGCCCGCCTCACACACCCCGGCATTGCGCGCCTACTCGACGCTGGCACACACCAGGGCGAGCCGTACTTGGTGATGGAGTACATCGATGGCGTGCCCATCACCGACTGGGCTGGTGCGCATGCGCCGCAATTGGCGCAACGCATAGGCCTGCTACTGCAGGTGTGCCGTGCCACCGAATACGCCCACGGCCAGCTCATCGTGCACCGCGACATCAAGCCCTCCAACGTGTTGGTAGGCGCATCCGGTGCACCGGCACTGCTGGACTTTGGCATTGCCAAGCTGATGGATGGCGTGGACCCTGAAGCGTCTACCGCGCTGACCCATATCACGGGGCGTGGCTTCACGCTGGGCTACTGCGC
>JBBQBG010000340.1:0-3876 GCA_038317285.1 Burkholderiales bacterium
GTCGAATTGTAGGTTGTACGCCACCATCACCCCGGGAAAGCCGGTCTGGCGACCCCCAATGGATAGAATGGCCCCTACTAAAACTGTTGAGCACGCATGAAATTACTCGGATCCACCTCTAGCCCCTATGTTCGCAAAGTGCGCGTAGTCTTGGCCGAGAAGAAATTGGACGTTGACTTTGTGACCGAAGACGTATGGAGCGCCGACACCACCATTGTCGAGTCCAATCCGTTGGGAAAAGTGCCTTGCTTGATCATGGAAGGGGCCGAGGCCCTGATTGATTCTCGCGTCATCGTGGAATACTTGGACACACTGTCCCCCGTGGGCAAGTTGATCCCGCCGGTAGGACGTGAGCGCGCCGAGATCAAGACATGGGAGGCTCTGGCCGATGGCTTGATGGATGCGTCCATTTTGGCTCGCCTGGAAGCCACTTGGACCGGCCGCACCAAGGCGCAGCGCAGCCAAGTCTGGATTGACCGGCAATTGTCCAAAGTCAACGCAACCGTCAAAGCCATGTCCAGCGGCCTGGGCGAAAAGCCCTTTTGCGGTGGCATCCATTTCAGCCTGGCCGACATTGCAGTGGGCTGTGCGCTCGGGTACCTGGATTTCCGCTTTCCACAGATCGACTGGCGCACCGAGCACCCTAACCTGGTTCGCCTGCACGACAAATTGATGCAACGCCCGAGTTTCGCGGACACTGTTCCGGCCTAGGGTTTCCCCGCGAGACGGCTGCGCAACGGCATGCGCGCCGTATACATCGTATTACACTATCGGACTTCACAAACCGCACGGACGGGACTACAGTCATCCTCCTATGGCGACGCTCAAGACCAAGATCCTTTACAAGTGCCGCGAATGCGGGGCTACCAGCTACCAGCAGGTGATAGACCGCGGACCCAGCGGTGCCTTGCAGGCTACGGGCCAGTACCGCTGCGGTGGATGCCGCAATGTCTTTGCCTCCATACGCGCCTGGTGGGAGCCGCGCAGGACTCCGGAATTTAAAGCCAGCGCCTTTCAACCCAGCGCATTCCAGCCCAGTTCGTTTTCTGGGCTGCGGTAACACTGCAATTCGTCAAGAATTTGCGCGCTTCCTGAGCCAGCGCATCAGTCCACCGACCAGCGGCAACTTTTCATACAGTTCCTGCGCCGCATCCCAATAGTCACGGTGCAAGGTCACCCATCCAGCGTCTGAAAACACCAAGTGGCTCGTGCCACGTATGGTTTGCACCGTTTGTTGGTCGAATCGCTTGAAGCGAAAGTGAAAATCCCACAACAGAAAGCATTGCAATCCCTGCACCACTTGACCGGTCACGACAAAACGGGGCTCATCCAGCGCTACAAACATGTGGTGAAAAATCGCTTCAATGGCAGGCAGACCCTGCACATCGTTGAACGGGTCCACAAAGCGCGCGCCACTGTCGTACAGGGCGGCCAACTGCCCCAGGTTGCCAGGCGTTAGTGATTCAAAAAAGGTCACCACGCGGGCCACGTCAGGGACAGTGGGTGCGACTTTCTCGGTTGAAGCGGGGCCGTATGTAGTAGCGAGGCTGCTCATGGGGCGATGCGGCGAGCCAGTTGAAAGAACAGGCGGTTGGGCATGATTCGCAAGGCCTTGAGCCACAGCGTAAAGCGTTTGGGGAAGTGGATTTCAAACGCGCCCAGCGCCCAGCCGTGAAGGATGGCGTGCGCCGCTTGGGCGGGTGTCAGCAGCGCTGGCATTGCAAAGTCGTTGCCAGCGGTCAGCGGGGTTTGCACAAAGCCCGGGTTGATGATGGAGACGCCCAGGCCTTTGTCGTGCAGGTCCAGGTACAGCGTTTCGGCCAGGTTGATGAGGGCCGCCTTGGTCGGGCCGTAGGCCAGACTATTGGGTAGCCCGCGGTAGCCCGCCACGCTGCCTACCAAGCTGATATGGCCGCTGCCCCGCGCTAACAGGGCTGGTAGCACGGCGTTCAGCACGTACAGGGCACCGAGGTAATTGACCTCGTTGTGGCGCACCATGTCGGACAGGTCCAAGGCGTCGGCGCGCATGGCTGTGTAATGCCCGGCGCAATACACCACACAATCCAGCGTCCCTTGCGCCAGCAATTGCGTGGCCGCGGCCTTTACCGCCTGGGGCTGGGTCGCGTCCAATTCCAGCGCTTGGCTGCCTGGGTGCGCGGCTACAAAAGTGGCCAGTGATGTGGCGTTGCGCGCTGACACCACCACACGGGCGCCTTGGCTGTGCAACGCGGTAGCCGTGGCCTGGCCTATGCCACTGGACGCGCCGACGATCCACACGGTCTTGCCAGCCCAGTCCACCAGCGGTGGATTCAGCGGTGGCAAGAAGACATTGAGTAGAGGCATGGTTAATATTCACTCTGAATTTGATAGCGGCTTACGCAATAGATGCGAGGGCTAGAGGCTGATTCTTCTTAAGATCTTGGCGATTCAACGCTTGCTGAACGACAAGGTGACTTCACCCAGGCGCACGCCAAATTTGGACATTGCGGCCTTGTTCAGCATGACTTTGTTCGTCACCAAATACATCCAGTCGTCGAACTGAACCTCAATGGTGTGTGCTCCCACGCTTGCCGCTTCGCGTGCTGCGCTGCCCCCACTACCGGAGGGGTCGCTGCCCACCGGGGCGCTCGCCCCTTGGGGCGGCCCGGCGTCGCTCGACTGGTCCCCCATAGGCAGGCGCAGCGTGTAGGTCCAGTGGAAGGCATTGCCCCGGCTCTCGCCCTGGGCGTCGCCCACCACGTCATCGGCACGACCGACAAAGCGGCCGTTACCAAGTTTTGTCAGGTGCCAGATGCGCGTCTGCTTAGTGCCGTCCGAGTAGGTAAAGTCTTCGTGCAACACGCCTGTATCGCCCGTCCAGGTACACAGCATCAACACCGTAAAGCGCTTGACGACCGAACCCGAACGGTCGGTAAACACGCCGTATGCGTCAAGCGTGCCGTTGAAGTACTGCTGCAAGTCCAGCACCGGTTGCTGGTCGGCATAGCTGTCGATGTTCTGGGTGGCGCAGCCGCCCAGAAGCAGTGCAAAGCTGGCGCTGGCCAGGGCAAGCATCGATCGTCTTTTCATCATGCCAAATCTCCCGATGAGTCACCGCCACTGGCGGGGGTGGTGAAAGCAGGCAATGGACGTACATCGCTTTTGCGCAGAATGAGCCGGTACAACAACAGGGCCGCCAGCAGCTTCAGCGCGCAGGGCAGCAGGCAATAGGCCATGCTCAGCACCTGCAAGGCATGGGGGTCACGCGTGCCGGGCACATAGCCCAGGGCACCCAGCACTGGCAGTGCCACGCCGGCGGCCAGCGCCAGGTTGAGCTTGGTTGCAAAATTCCACCAGCCAAAGTAGGCGCCCTCAGCCTGGCCGCGGTCGCCGCTGTCGGCAATGGTGCCTGCCAGCAGTGCAGCGGGCAGCACCAGATCGGTCCCCAGCGCGGCGCCTGACAGTGCACATACCAGCAAAAATCCGACGAAGTCCCCTGCACCCAGGGCCAGTGCAAAGGCGAATACGCCAATGGACAGCAGCATGCCCAGCCCCCAGGTGCGCGCAAGGCCGATCCGCCCCACCAGCCGCAACCACAACGGAATGGCCAGCGCAGCGCAGACAAAATAGCTACCTAAAAACAACGGCTCCCAAGACGTTGGGGCCTGCAAGCGGTCTTGCACAAAGAACAACAGCAGCGTCGCCGGCAAGGCGCTGGCAATGCCGTTGACAACAAACACGGCCAGCAACGCCCGAAAGCCGGGGCGTGCAAAGGGCAGAGTCATGCTGGAGCGCGCCGAAGGATGGGCGGCAAAGCGATCGGGCGCCGTGTCATGCTGGGGGAGCGGTGGGGTAAATGGCGGGGTCATGGCCTTGCGCCAACCCAACCACGCCAAT
>JBBQBG010000341.1:0-3870 GCA_038317285.1 Burkholderiales bacterium
AAGATGACAGGGTCGTCGTTCTCGATGGACGCGATCAACAGGCCCTTGGCGTCGTACGGGTTGGACGGCATGACCGTGCGCAGCCCGCAGACCTGGGTGAACATGGCCTCGGGGCTTTGGCTGTGGGTCTGCCCACCGTAGATGCCGCCGCCACAGGGCATGCGAATCGTCATGGGGCACGTGAAGTCATTCGCCGAGCGGTAGCGCAGGCGCGCCGCCTCGGACACGATCTGGTCCGTGGCCGGGTACACGTAATCGGCAAACTGGATCTCGATCACCGGGCGTAATCCATAGGCGCCCATGCCGACCGCCGTGCCGACAATGCCGCCTTCGGAGATGGGTGCGTCAAACACGCGCGAGGTGCCGTACTTCTTTTGCAGGCCTTCGGTGCAGCGGAACACGCCGCCGAAGTAGCCCACGTCCTGGCCGTAGACGACGACGTTGTCGTCCTTCTCCAGCATCACATCCATCGCGCTGCGCAGCGCCTGGATCATGGTCATGGCCGTTGTCTTGTCGGCCCCAACGATGGTGGCTTTCATGGTTGTTGTGTTGTCGTTATCCATGCTCATATCCCCAGTTCCTGGCGCTGTTGGCGCAGGTGCGCGGGCATGTCCTTGTAGACATCTTCAAACATTTCGGCCGGGCTGCGCACCATGCCGTCGGCCAGCGTGCCGTAGCGTTCGGCTTCTTTCTGTGCGGCGGTCACTTCGGCTTCCAGTTCCTTTTGCATGGCTTCGTGCTCGGCATCGGTCCACGCGCCGAGCTTGATCAAATGCTGCTTCAGGCGGGCAATCGGGTCGCCCAGCGGGAAGCGGGCCGGGTCGTTGGCGGGCCGGTACTTGCTGGGGTCGTCCGATGTGGAGTGCGGCCCTGCGCGGTAGGTGACCCACTCGATCAGCGTTGGGCCCAGGTTGCGGCGGGCGCGCTCCAGCGCCCATTGGGATGCCGCGTACACGGCCAAGTAGTCGTTGCCATCGACGCGCAGCGACGCAATGCCGCTGCCCACGCCGCGTGCGGCAAAGGTGGTGCCTTCGCCACCGGCAATGGCCTGGAAGGTCGAGATGGCCCACTGGTTGTTGACCACATTCAAAATCACCGGCGCGCGGTACACGTGGGCAAAGGTGATGCCGGTGTGGAAGTCCGCCTCGGCAGTGGCACCGTCCCCGATCCAGCTCGATGCCACCTTGGTGTCGCCCTTGATGGCCGATGCCATGGCCCAGCCCACGGCCTGGATCACTTGCGTGGCCAGGTTGCCGGAGATGGAGAAGAAGCCCTGCTTCTTGCTGGAATACATGACCGGTAGTTGGCGGCCTTTTAGCGGATCGTTCTGGTTAGAGAACAACTGGCAGATCATCTCCACCATGTTGCAGTCGTCACGGGCGAGCAGCAGGCCCTGCTGGCGGTAGGTGGGGAAACACATGTCGCCATCCGTCAGCGCCATGGCGTGGGCGCACGAGATCGCCTCTTCACCCAGGCTCAACATATAGAACGACATCTTTTTCTGCCGCTGCGCGATCTGCATGCGGGCGTCAAAGGCGCGGGTCTTGACCATGGCGCGCAGGCCCTTGCATAGCGCGGCCACGTCCAGGTCCGGGGTCCATGGGCCGACGGCGTTGCCATCCTTGTCGAGCACGCGTATCAGCGTGAAGGCGAGATCGCTGGTCTGCGTAGCAAGCGCATCGACCGGGGGGCGGCGCACAGCACCGGCTTCAGACAGGGGGAGGTAGGAAAAGTCTGTGTCGTGCCCCGGTCGCCCAGTGGGCTCCGGCACATGCAGACGCAGTGGCTCATACGGTGGCATAGGCATTTACTCCTTGCAGGGTCGTGTCCTGCAGCAGGTTTCAAGATGGACTGAAAACTTGGCGGGTAACCAAGCTCAATCTGACAATACCGCAAACACCACGGGATCACCATGGGGTTTGCATGCGGTAGGGAGGATAACGCGGCTTCGGCGCGTGGCCGGCCGGATGCCGCAGAAAACGTGAAAATTAACCCGGGCGCGGACGGTCTTGTGGCGAACTACGCACTTCGGCTTCCGCGCAACTGCTCCAGTTGCATCGCCAGCTTTTGCCGCATGTCGGACAGGCGCTTGTGGTTGGCGGGGGCGTCGGCTGCGGCCGGGGCCGCTTCCAATGTGCGGCGCAACGCCTCGATCTCTTGCATCAGCTCCACCTCAGGCGGCACATAGCCGGCATCCTTCAAAACTTTGAAACCCATTCGCAAGTCCTCGGGCGTCTCGAAATAGCCATCACCAAAGTCCAGGGGCTTGCCAAAGCTGGGGGCGGCCTGCAACTCCCCGGTCTTTTCACTGTCGGCCAGATGGCGTCCGATATGGTCTTCCACCAATCGCAAGGCGTTTTCACGTTTCCGTTCGTCGGCATTCATGCTGGGCTCCTGCATCACAGAATCAGTTGTGCACTTCCGATGCCATTGTCACCGCAGAAAGTTTTTTTGCGGATTTCAAACATAATTGAATCCAGATGTAACTGCGCTGCGTATCCCCTTGAGAGAAGCCACAGCGGCAACTCACGCGATGGCTGGATCGCCCTCTCTTCTTACCTTTGGAACCGACGTATGAAAACTCTAACGACAGCCCTCCTCATGGGCGCTGCGGCACTGGCTAGCCCTTTGGCCCAGGCCGATACCGGCAAACTGCTGCTGACGGGCGGCGTCAGTTCCATCGACGGTGCAGCCGGTGGGGGTCTGACACCCTGGGCTGTCATTGGCAGCAATGCCACAGCGGGCGAATTCGGTGCGTCGGCCTTTATTACCCGTACCACGACACAAGACTATGGCTTGACCGCTTACGGTGCGGCGGTCGGCATCCAAGACCGAGTGGAACTTTCTCTGGCCCGTCAAGATTTTGACGCATCGCCCGCGATTGCACTCAATGGCATTGCGCCGTTTGGCGTGACGCCAGGTCAGCACATCATGATGGACGTGTTTGGCGTCAAGGTCAAAGTGGCAGGCGATGCCGTGCTGGACAGCGATTCGCTGATGCCGCAAATTGCGGTCGGTTTGGAATACAAGTCGGTGACACCGGGTTCTTTGGGCTCGGTGCTGAACTTTCTGGGTACCAAGACCAACGGCACGGACTTTTATGTCAATGCCACCAAGCTGTTCCTGGCGCAAGGCATCTTGGTGAACGCCACGCTACGCAACACCAATGCCAACCAAAATGGCCTACTGGGGTTCGGATCGGCCGCGCCAGGTAAGGACAGCCGCTCGTGGGTGCCCGAAGTGTCCGTGGCGTACCTGCCGAGCAAAAACTGGGCAGTGGGTGCCGAATACCGCGCCAAAGCCAACAACCTGGAAGACCTGGGCCGCGCTGCTGGTCTGGGTAACGCGTTGGCCGAAGACGCCTGGAAAGACCTGTTTGTGGCCTGGGCACCGAATAAAAACACATCGGTGACCTTGGCCTATGTTGATTTGGGCCGCATCGTTCCTGGCGTCACGGCGCAGCGCCAGCAAACGGGTTATTACCTGTCTGCGCAGGTGGCTTTTTGAGTTGAGCACGGAGGCGCCTGGGCGACTGAGCTTTTTGCTTCGTGTCCCCCGGCCTTTGGCCTCCTCCTTTTACCTACGCAAAACGCTCGGTCGCCTAGGCTTCTGGCTGACCCAGCACTCGATTAACTTTGTATTTGAAAGACTTGACCATGACCAATAAACTCTACTCCCCTGTTCTGGCAGCCTTGTTGCTGCTGGGTACTGCTGCGCCCTGGACGACCCAGGCACAAACTGCCAGCAGCACCGCGCAGGCGGCCCCGCTGTATAGGGCTTTGGGTGAAAAAGCAGGCATTAGCCTGTTGACCGATGATTTTGTGAATCGCCTGAAAACGGATGCGCGCCTGGCAGCAGCCTTCAAGGACG
>JBBQBG010000342.1:0-3864 GCA_038317285.1 Burkholderiales bacterium
AGCCACACGGTGTAGCCAAAGGTGCTGGCGTATTGCAGCGCGCGCAGCATGGCCTGGGTGTTGGCCATCGGTATTTCGGCCTGGCTGAAGCCGATGCAACCGGCTTGCGTCAGGTGCAACATCTCGGTCAGCACCTCGCCCTCCAGATTACGGGTCAACGCACCCAACGGGAACAGGCGGGCTTGCTTCAACAGTTCGGCGCGGTGGCGCAGCATCTCTACCAAACCAGCTTCGTCCAGCACCGGCTCGGTATCGGGCGGGCAGACCACACTGGTGACGCCACCGGCCACAGCTGCGGCCAGTTCAGACGCCAACATGCCAGCGTGCTCTTGACCGGGCTCGCGCAAGCGCGCGGCCAGGTCGACCAGACCGGGCATGACGATGCAGCCGGTGGCGTCTAGGGTTGTGTCGGGTTTGAAGTCGGTTGCTATATCTTTTATAGCTACAACAGCATATCCGACGAGGGCTACATCGGCATTTTGTTTATAGCCACTGGCCGGATCGATGACCAGGCCACCCTTTATCAGTGTCTTCATTATTTGTTGCCCCGCGAATCTGCTTCGTTGCCGGCCACTATGCTCATGACCGCCATTCTGACGGCGATGCCGAATGTGACCTGCGGCAGGATCACGCTTTGCGTGCCATCGACCACAGCGGAATCAATCTCCACGCCGCGGTTGATGGGGCCAGGGTGCATGACGATGGCATCGGGTTTGGCCAACTGCAACTTCTCGGGTGTCAGGCCGTAACTTTTGAAGAACTCGTGCATGGACGGCAGCAGCGCGCCGCTCATGCGCTCGTTTTGCAGACGCAGCATGATGATGACATCGCAATCCTTGATGCCCTCTTCCAGCGTGTGGCAGACGCGCACGCCCATGTGCGACAGGTCCGAGGGGATCAGCGTCTTGGGGCCGACCACCCGCACCTCTGCCGCGCCCAGTGTTGTCAGCGCATGGATGTCGGAGCGGGCCACGCGCGAGTGCAGCACGTCGCCAACGATGGCCACGGTGAGGTTGCTGAAATCTTTCTTGAAGTGCCGGATGGTGAACATATCCAGCAGGCCCTGCGTCGGGTGGGCATGGCGACCGTCACCGGCATTGATGACGTGGACATGGGGTGCCACATGCTGGGCGATCAGGTAGGGCGCGCCCGACTCGCTGTGGCGCACGACGAACATGTCGGCGGCCATGGCGCTCAAGTTGGCAATGGTGTCCAGCAGCGATTCGCCTTTGGAGGCCGACGAGCGTGCGATGTCCAGATTGATGACGTCGGCCGACAAACGCTTGGCTGCGATCTCGAACGTGGTGCGGGTGCGGGTGGAGTTCTCAAAGAACAGGTTGAACACGCTCTTGCCGCGCAACAGGGGCACCTTCTTCACCTCGCGGTCATTGACCGAGACGAAGTTTGCCGCAGTGTCCAGGATGTGTGTCAGCGTCGCTTTGGGCAGGCCTTCGACCGACAACAGGTGCACCAGCTCGCCGTGTTTGTTGAGTTGGGGGTTGCGTTTGTAGAGCATGTTATGCCTCTCGTCGGGCCGCCCCAAGGGAGGCATGCGCCCCCTCGGGGGGCAGTGAATACACGAAGTGATGAACGTGGGGGAGTTTCATGTCAGGCGGCCTTTACGTCGAAGCTGAAGACGCCGGATTCACTTCTCGCGAGAGCGAGCGACTGGTCTGCGCCAAGTGAAACACGAGCGGCTGCAAAGTCTGCTTGCACCGGCAGTTCGCGCCCCCCTCGATCGACCAACACCGCCAGCTTGACGCTGGCCGGGCGGCCGTAGTCAAACAGTTCGTTGATGACCGCACGTATCGTGCGGCCGGTGTACAGCACGTCGTCCAGGATCAGGATGTCGGCACCGTTGACGTCGAACGGCAACACGGTTTGGCCACCGCTGGAGAGGCCGCGTTGGGCGAAATCATCGCGGTGCATGGCCGATGAAATTTTGCCGGCTTGGCCAGGCAATTTCATGTCGTGCTGCAGTCGCTCGGCCAGCCAGGCGCCTCCTGACGTGATGCCGACCAAGCGGGTGTCCGCGCCAATGATCAACGGCACACCGCGCAACAACTCTTTGTATAAGGCTTGCGCATCCAGCAACAACGCCCCAGCGGCACTCGTCAATGTACTCACGGCAAACTCCTCAAAAACTGTTCCAGAATAATGCAGGCGGAAGCGGCATCGGCATCCTTAGCACCCGACGCCAAAGCCTCTGTCGTGCTGTAGCGTTCATCCACCTCAAAGACCTGCAGCTTGAAACGCCCATGCAACTGGCGGCCAAATTTTTGGGCACGCGCGGTATTCTCATGGGGTGCACCGTCGGGGTGGTAGGGCACACCGATCACCAGTGCGTCGGGTTGCCACTCATTGAGGTGTTTTTCAATCAGCGCAAAGCGCGCGTCGCCTTCAGCCTTGACGGTGCCCACAGACTGTGCGGTGCGCAACATGCGGTTGCCGACCGCCACCCCGGTGCGCTTCACGCCGAAATCAATGGCCAGAAATGTGTTGAGAGTTGGCGGCACAGCCGCAGCAACAGAAGCAGAAGCAGCCGGTGCGGCGCTCATGCGTGACCCACCTGTGTGGAGATCATCCAGGCTTGCAGGCCCAGCAGGGCCAGTGCCTTGTCGTAGCGCTCTTCAATCGGTGTGTCAAAGATAACAGTCTGGTCGGCGTCGACTGTGAGCCAACTGTTTTCGCCCAGTTCAGTTTCCAGCTGTCCCTCACCCCAGGCTGAGTAGCCCAAGGAGACCAGCACTCGGCGAGGGCCGCAGCCGCTGGACAGGGCTTCGAGCACGTCTTTGGACGTGGTCATTTCCAGTCCGCCCGGAATAGTCATGGTGGACGCATACAACGGCTGTGCGGGCTTTTCGCTGTCGGAGAATACGGATTCGTGCAGTACAAAGCCGCGTTCAGTCTGCACCGGTCCACCCTGAAAAACGGGTTTGTCGGTCAGGTCATAGCGCTGTAGCGGCAGGTCGATCTTGCCAAACAACGCCAGCATCTTCAGCTCAGCGGGTTTGTTAATCACCAAGCCCAGCGCACCCCGGGGGGTGTGTTCGCAGACATAGACCACGCTCTTGGAAAATATCGCATCTTCCAACCCCGGCATTGCGATCAAAAAGTGATTCGTGAGGTTGAAGGGTGCAGAATCGCCGGACATTGTTTGATTTTAACGGTAGCCATGGACAAAGAATTTGACATCGGTTTGGTATGGTTTCGCCGCGACCTGCGCGTGCACGACAACGCGGCGCTCAGCGCTGCACTGAAAAGCTGCGCCCATGTGCATTGCGTCTTTGTGCTGGACCGCTCCATCCTGAACGACTTGCCCCGTGCGGACCGCCGTGTGGAGTTCATCCGCGAATCGTTGGTGGAACTGGATGCCAGCTTACGTGAGCTGGCTGGCAACCCAGGCGCGGGCTTGATTGTCATGCACGGGTGGGCCAAAGACGCCATACCGAAGCTTGCCACAGCGCTGGGTGTTGGTGCCGTGTTTGCGGCGCACGATTATGAACCGCAAGCCATTGGCCGCGATCAATCGGTAAAAGCCGCATTGGACGAACAGCAGATTGAGTTTGTGACGGTCAAAGACCATGTCATTTTTGAGCGACGCGAGGTGCTAACCCAGACTGGCACTCCCTATGGCGTATTCACCCCCTACAAGCGGGCGTGGCTGGCGCGCCTGGGCGATGTGCCACCTGCGCAACATGGCTGCGAGGCCCATGCGAAAGCATTGGCGGTGCGGCCCGCGGACTATGTCTGCAACGTGCCCAGCCTCGAAGCGATTGGGTTTGAGTCCACCAACCTTCAGGCCTTGGGCATCCTGCCGGGTGCTGGAGGGGCCAGCACCTTGGTCGACGACTTTTGGGAGCG
>JBBQBG010000343.1:0-3774 GCA_038317285.1 Burkholderiales bacterium
CATGGAAATCGAACGCATCAACCTCATCGGCACCCAACTCAACGGCCTGACCGCAAGGACCCAAGAGTTACGGGGGTATCTTTGACTACGATGCCAAAGCCGAGCGCCTGCGCACCGTCGTTGCATCGCTAGAAGACCCTACCGTCTGGAACGACCCCAAGCGCGCCCAAGAGTTGGGCAAAGAAAAGAAGGCCCTGGACGGCGTGGTGGTCACCATCACCGAACTGGAAAGTGAGCTGTCTGACAACCTCGAACTGTTCGACATGTCCAAGGAAGACGGCGACGAAGCCGGCCTGATGACGATTGAGGGCGAGACTGCCAAGCTTTCGGCCATCATCGAAGGCTTGGAGTTCCGCCGCATGTTTAGCAACCCGGCCGATCCGCTCAACTGCTTCCTGGACATCCAGTCTGGCGCGGGCGGAACCGAGGCGTGCGACTGGGCCAGCATGCTGCTGCGCCAGTACCTTAAGTACGCCGAGCGAAAGGGCTTCAAAACGACGATCGAAGACGAGACCGCGGGCGACACTGCCGGCATCAAGGGCGCCACCATCAAGATCGAAGGCGAATACGCCTTTGGCTTGCTGCGTACCGAGACCGGCGTGCACCGCCTGGTGCGCAAATCACCCTTCGACTCGTCGGGCGGTCGCCACACCAGCTTTGCCAGCGTGTTCGTCTACCCCGAGATCGACGATTCGATCGAGATTGATATCAACCCCAGCGATGTGCGCACCGACACCTTCCGCGCCAGTGGCGCCGGAGGCCAGCACATCAACAAGACCGACTCAGCGGTACGCCTGACCCACATCCCCACCGGTATCGTGGTGCAGTGCCAGGATGGACGCAGCCAGCACGGCAACCGCGACGTGGCCTGGAAGCGCTTGCGCTCGCGCCTGTACGACTTTGAGCTGCGCAAGCAGCAAGAGGCGCAGCAGAAGCTGGAAGACACCAAGACCGACGTGGGCTGGGGTCACCAGATTCGCAGCTACGTGCTGGACAACAGCCGTATCAAAGACTTGCGCACCAATGTCGAGGTGTCTGCTACACAGAAGGTGCTCGACGGCGATCTGGACGTGTTTATCGAAGCCTCCTTGAAACAGGGCGTGTAACGCTTTACCACCACAAGAATTTCTGGAGAACAACATGCTGCAATTCCGCGACAACGAAGGTGCCCCCACCGTCATCAATCGCGCCGACTATTCGGCCCCGGCCTACCGCATCGACATGGTGGAGCTGACCTTTGACCTGGACCCGGTCAAAACCCGCGTGCTGAACAAAATGACGCTGCGCCGCAATCCTGACGTCCCGGCGCAGGCACTCAAGCTGGACGGCGAAGAGCTAAACCTGGCACGCGTGCTGGTCAACGGCCAGGGCACGTCCTTCAAGATGGAAGGCGACTGCCTGGTGCTGGAAAACCTGCCCGAAGGCAACGAGCCCTTTCAGTTGGAGATTTTCACCACGTGCGCACCGGTCAAGAACACCAAGTTGTCGGGCCTCTACACCAGCAACGACTCGTTCTTTACCCAGTGCGAGGCTGAGGGGTTTCGCCGCATCACCTACTTCCTGGACCGCCCCGACGTCATGGCCATGTACACCGTGACCCTGCGGGCCGACAAGGCCAAGTACCCGGTACTGTTGTCCAACGGTAATCTGGTCGATAGCGGCACGCTGGACGATGGTCGCCACTTTGCCAAGTGGGTCGATCCACACAAAAAACCCAGCTACCTGTTTGCACTGGTAGCGGGCCAACTGGTCGCGCGCGAGCAGCGCATTACCAGCCGCGCTGGAAAAGACCATTTGCTGCAGGTCTTCGTGCGCCCCGGCGATCTGGACAAAACCGAGCATGCGATGAACTCGCTGATGGCCTCGGTCGCGTGGGACGAGGCCCGCTTCGGCTTGAGCCTGGACCTGGAACGCTTCATGATCGTCGCGACTGCCGACTTCAACATGGGCGCCATGGAGAACAAGGGCCTGAACATTTTCAACTCCAAGTACGTACTGGCCAACCAGGCCACCGCCACCGATGCGGACTACTCGAACATAGAGAGCGTGGTCGGCCACGAATATTTCCACAATTGGACCGGCAACCGCATCACCTGCCGTGACTGGTTCCAGTTGAGCCTGAAAGAAGGCCTGACCGTTTTCCGCGACCAGGAATTCAGCCAGGACATGTGCGGCGAAGCGAGCGCCCGCGCCGTGAAGCGTATCGAAGACGTGCGCGTGTTGCGCACCGCCCAGTTCCCGGAAGATGCAGGCCCCATGGCGCACCCCGTGCGCCCGGACAGCTACATAGAGATCAACAACTTCTACACCGTCACCATTTACGAGAAAGGTGCCGAGGTGGTCCGCATGATGCAGACCTTGGTCGGTAGAGAAGGCTTCGCCAAAGGCATGAAGCTGTACTTCGAACGCTTCGACGGCCAGGCCGTGACCTGCGACGATTTTGCACAAAGCATGGCGGATGCCAACGCTGGCTCCAGCCTGGCCCACTTGCTGCCGCAGTTCAAGCTCTGGTACAGCCAGGCAGGCACACCCCGTCTGTCTGCCACAGGTAGCTATGACGCAGTTGCCCAAACCTACACGCTGGCGTTCAAACAAAGTTGCGCTACCACCGCCAACCAGCCCCACAAAGAACCGTTTGTGATCCCGGTATTGGTGGGCTTGGTAGGCAGCCAGACGGGGGCCGAGATAGCGTTAACGGTGCAAGGTAATACCGATGCGGCCGCGAGCAACCACCTGTTAGTGATGACGGGTGAGACCGCCAGCATAACCTTCACCGGTGTCGCTGAAGCGCCTGTGCCATCCATCTTGCGCGGCTTCTCGGCACCTGTCGTGCTGGACTTTGAATACACCGACGCCGAACTACTGACACTGCTGGCCAACGACCCCGATCCGTTCAACCGATGGGAAGCCGGACAACGGCTGGCGTTGCGCAGTGCTATCAATGCGATAGCTGCTCACGCAGACTCTACGAGGGCTAGCGTGCTAAATGACACATACCTCGACGCCATGCGCAGCGTGTTGCGCCACGCCAAGTTGGATGCCGCCTTCAAGGAACTGGTGCTGACACTCCCCAGCGAAACCTACATCGCAGAGCAACTCGACGTGGTGGACCCGCAGCGTATCCACGCGGTGCGCGAAGCGATGCGCATGCAGATCGCGGTCGGCCTGGAAGCCGACTGGCAATGGGCATTTGATGCGCACCAAGACGTTGGTGGCTACAGCCCTGACGCTACATCGTCCGGCCGACGCGCCCTGGTTGGCATGGCTTTGTGCTACCTGTGCATGGCTGCCGCACAAAGTGGTGATGTGGTGTGGCCTGGCAAGGCGCTGCAGCGGTTCAAGGATGCCGGCAACATGACCGACCGCGCCAATGCCTTGCAAGCTTTGGTCATCAGCGGCCACGCATTGGCTGCGCCCGCCCTGGCCCGCTTCCACGCGCTGTTCAAAGACGAAGACCTGGTGCTTGACAAGTGGTTTGCCATGCAAGCCGGTGCGCCCGACCGGGGTGGCAACGTGCTGCCCGCCGTGCGCCAGCTGATGGCCCACCGTGACTTCAACATCCGCAACCCGAACCGTGCGCGCAGTGTGATCTTCAGTTACTGCAATGCCAACCCGGGCGGCTTCCACCGCGCGGACGCAGCGGGGTATGTGTATTGGAGCGAACGCGTGATCGAGCTGGACGGTATCAACCCGCAAGTGGCCGCCCGCCTGGCACGCGCGTTGGACCGCTGGAAGCGCCTGGCCGAACCATACCGCGGCGCAGCCCGCGAGGCT
>JBBQBG010000344.1:0-3727 GCA_038317285.1 Burkholderiales bacterium
TTGCGCCTGACTATTGCCGCGTTCGATGCTGTTGGCATTGGGGCGCAAAAAGGCCAACACTTGACCCTTGACCACTTTCTCTCCAATGGTGGGCAACCCCTTGGGGCCCGCCTCAATACGCCCGGACTGACTGGCCTGCACGCGCCCGCCAGCATTGGCGTCGGCCATCACCCGGCCATTGAACTCCACCGTGGTGGCAACCTCTTGCACCTGGGTCAGCACCGTGCGCAAACCGAGCTGGCGTTGCGCTGCCTTGGGCACCAAGAGGCTACCGTCAGGCAGGCGTTGGGCAGCCGCCGCTTCCAAAGCGGTGCTTGCGTCTGTGTTCGCCACGGCGGCTCTTGCGACTACGGGTTTACTTGGCTCGCTATGGTCTTCACCACCATGGGCGAAGGCTGGGCCGTAAAGTCCCAGCGCGCTGATCGCGACCAGGCTGGCAATGCATCGGTGTTTTATCATGACGGTGTTGGGGTATAAAAATAGAGTTGGAGCGCAGGCACAAATGGGGCGCGTCTATTGGGCCTGCTGACCAATCCGATTGCGCCTGCGCAGCAGCACCAGGGTCAGAAGCAATACCAGCGCAGCGGCGGATACTGACCAAGCTGTCCACGCTGCCCATTTCACGCCGCCGTGTGCATGGCCTGTATCAGTGGTTGGGGCCACAATTTCAAGTGTTGTGGCCATCAGGTCCGAGGTTTCACCGGCCTGAATGGAAAAGCTCAAGGGATAGCTGCCGGGTACCCCAAATGGTGTTCCCTGAACCATGTACACGCCGGGCGCAATCTGCTTGGCGGTCTGCTTTAAAGTGCTACCACTTTCCACTTCGATTTGCGCGTCCACCACCGGCGCATTGGTGGCAAAACGGTCCAGCGTCAGTGTCAAAGTTGTGCCTTGCGCTTGGGCCACTATTTCAAAATCTTCGGTTTGAGCACTGGCCCGGGGGGCCATGCCGATGCCGACAACCGGTGCAGTGACGTCGCCATGGTCTTCACCCCCGTGAGCCCATGCGTCCCATGACAAGGTGGACAGCGCCAAGCATAAGTAGATTGTCCGAGCAACGGCCCCAGGTCTACCCGGTGTGGTCGGCAAAAAAGTGGTCAAGGTAAAACTCCCATGGATTGATTGAGGCGGGACTGGGCGGCAGACACCCCTACCTGGTACCGGGCGCGCAGTGAATGGGCTTCCAATGCGGCTGCACGTGCACGCAGCAAGGTGGCAAGGTCTGCCTCGCCCAGCGAAAATGATTTCTCGGCCAGCGCCTGGTTGTCGGAAGTCAGTTGCACACGGGCCTCTGCGAATGCCAATTGGCGCTGTGCAGCACTCTGTTCACGCCGCGCACTGTCGAGCGCGAACTGGACACGTTGTTGCACCTGCGCCAGTTCGGCATCGGCCTGGGCCAACTCGGCCCGGGCACCTGCATCTTCTTGGCGCACGCGCGAACCGGAAGAAAGCGGCACCGTCAATTTGATGCCCAATGCGTCGGCGTAGTTGTCGTTTAGGTCTGAGCGGCTTCGCAACATGCGCACGGCCAAGCTGGGGGCTTCGCGTGCGCTGTGCTGTGCAAGCTGGAGCCGTGATTGGGCCAGCTGTGTGGCCGCGCTGGCAGAGCGCATGAGCGGATGCGCCTCTAGCGGCGGTGTTGGTGCAGGTGCTGCTTCAGCGGGCAAGGTGACAGGCGGGACCACACCTGTCAACGATTGCAGGTTTTGCTCGGCCAACGCCACAGCGGCCTGGGCATCGACCAGCTCGGCCCGCGCTGCCAGTTGCTCGTTCTGCGCCAGATTGGCATCTACCCGAGCCAGCTCACCCACTTTGTAGCGTCGTTGCACATCCAAGGTCAAGGCGTTGGCCGTTTGGAGTCTGCCCAGTGCGGTAGTTTGTGCATTGCGTGCGCCAGCCAGTGCCCACCAGGCCTCGCGCAGCTCGGCAGCTATTTGCAAGCGCAAGGCCTGTTGACGCGCGACCATTTCGGCCTGGAGCGCGGTGGCTTCATTTTGGCGGGCCGATCTCTGCCCCGGTAACCACAGCGGAGTAGCCACCTCTAGCTCCCATTCTTGCTTGCCATGGTTGGCGTTAAGTTGATCATTTACGTTACCCAACGAGACCGACACCGGTGCTGGTGTCAAGCGGTTGGCACTGTCGATGCGAGCCAGCGCCTCATCGGTGCGGGCAGCGCTGGCGGCGGCCAGTGGATGGCGGCTCCAGGCCTGATCCAGCGCAATGGCCAGGCTCTGCGCCTGGGCCGACAGGTGTATCGCAACACCCACGGTGATTGCCATGGTCAGGGCAATGGTTTTTTTCATTCAAGGGATCCAGGCAAGTTAAAGCAGATGGGGCCGATGATGCCGTGCGTTGGCCGTCGGCTAGCTGACCGTCACATTACAGTTTTGTCAGGTTGGTCTTAACACGGTTACGCAGGGCACAATGTTGATGCACCCCTTACTCAAGCGCATGCACACCCCAGGCCCATGAAAATTCTGATCATCGAAGACGAGCACAAAACCGGCGAATACCTCAAGCAGGGGCTGACCGAGTCCGGGTTTGTGACCGAATGGGCCGCCAATGGCATCGACGGTTTGCACTTGGCGCTGACTGGAGATTTTGATTTACTGGTGCTTGACGTGATGCTTCCGGGTTTGACCGGCTGGCAGGTTCTGGAGCGCCTGCGCCATGGCGGCAAGCAGATGCCGGTGCTGTTTTTAACGGCCCGCGACCAAGTGGAAGACCGGGTCAAAGGGTTGGAGTTGGGTGCTGACGACTACTTAGTCAAACCGTTTGCCTTTTCGGAGTTGCTGGCCCGCGTGCGTACCCTGATGCGAAGGGGAAAAAGCGGCTTGGAGGCCAGCGTGTTGCGTGCCGCCGATCTGGAGCTAGATTTGATGCGCAGACGTGTTACGCGCGCAGGGAGCCGTATTGATCTCACCGCCAAAGAATTCGCTCTATTGGAGCTTTTGCTGCGCCGCCAGGGTGAGGTGCTACCCCGCTCCATGATTGCTTCGCAGGTGTGGGACATGAATTTCGATTCTGACACTAACGTGATCGAAGTAGCAATACGCCGCTTGCGGGCTAAGGTGGATGACCCATTTGAGCCCAAGTTGATTCGCACAGCACGTGGCATGGGCTATGTGCTGGAAGTGCCCGATCCTGCATGAAGACCAAACTATCGCTTACCGGTCGCCTGACACTGCTGTTCGCTGCTGGGTCATGCGCCGTGCTGTTAGCTCTGGGCTGGCTCATTGGCGGCTCCATTGCGCAACATTTCGAAGAGCAAGACCGTGACGCACTAGCTGGCAAGATGCAGTTGGCCCAACACGCCATCGAACGGGTTGCATCGCCACAAGACTTGGCGCAAGTTGTAGGCCAACTTGAAGACGCTCTGGTCGGGCACCATGACCTCGTGGTTCAAGTGTTAGGGCCCCGTGGCGAAATACTTTTGGTGACACCCCAGGTTGACTTCGCGGGGGCAAAACAGGCGAACAACAACGCAGTAGGTTCACGGGCGTTGCACACCTGGACTCAAGGTATACGAACATACCGCGGTATGTCTCAGGCGATATCTACAGCCATTGCGGGAATGCCTCCTTTGATGGTGACCGTAGCGCTGGACATTGAACACCATACACACTTCATGCAAGAGTTTATGCGCACCCTGTGGCTGTTTGTTGCCAGTGCCGCAGTGCTAACTGGGTTTTTAGGTTGGTTCGCCGCCAGCCGGGGTCTGGCACCG
>JBBQBG010000345.1:0-3689 GCA_038317285.1 Burkholderiales bacterium
CACTGCTCACCATGCTGATGGCACCCAGGTCGTGCAGGATGTCTTCGGCCGCTATCGTTTCCTTGCGGATGCGGCTCTCGGCAAAGGCTAAATCCTCTGCAATGCCCGCATCCAGGTGGTGGCAGACCATCAGCATGTCCACATGTTCGTCCAATGTGTTGACCGTGTAGGGCATCGTGGGGTTGGTGGAGCTGGGCAAGAAGTTGTCCTGCCCCACCACGCGCAAGATGTCCGGTGCATGGCCGCCACCCGCGCCTTCGGTGTGGAAGGCACACAGACCACGGCCCGCGCCAGCTTTGTCTTTCGTGGCGGCGATGGTGTTCTCCACAAAGCCCGACTCGTTGAGCGTGTCGGAGTGGATGGCTACTTGGGTATCAGTTTCGTCCGCCACGTCCAGGCAGTTGCTGATGGCGGCGGGCGTGGTGCCCCAGTCTTCGTGCAGCTTCAGGCCGATGACACCGGCGTTGACTTGCTCGTGCAGTGCGGCAGGCAGCGATGCATTGCCCTTGCCCAAAAATCCTAAGTTCATGGGGAAGGCGTCGGCCGCTTGCAGCATGCGTTCGATGTTCCATGGGCCGGGTGTGCACGTGGTGGCAAAGGTGCCCGTGGCGGGGCCCGTGCCGCCGCCCAGCATGGTGGTCACGCCGCTGGCCGCCGCCTCTTCGATCTGCTGCGGGCAGATGAAGTGGATGTGCGAATCGATGCCGCCCGCAGTGACGATATTGCCTTCGCAACTGATGACCTCGGTGCCGGGGCCGATGATGATGTCCACGCCGGGTTGCGTGTCCGGGTTACCGGCCTTGCCGATAGCGACGATGCGCCCGCCCTTCAAACCAATGTCGGCCTTGACGATGCCCCAATGGTCGATGATGAGTGCGTTGGTCATCACGCAGTCCACTGAGCCCTCAGAGCGCATCCGTTGTGATTGCGCCATGCCATCGCGGATAGTCTTGCCGCCGCCGAATTTCACTTCTTCGCCGTAACTGCCAGCAGCTAGCGTGTAGTCCTTTTCAACCTCGATCAACAGGCCGGTGTCGGCCAGTCGCACCCGGTCGCCGACTGTGGGGCCAAAAATTTCCGCATAGGCGCGGCGTCCAATGGTTGCCATTACAGTTTTCCTTGTACCAGGCCGCGAAAGCCGTAGACGATGCGGTCGCCGCTGAAGTCCACCAGCTCCACGGTGCGCTGCTGCCCAGGTTCAAAGCGAACCGCCGAGCCCGACGCGATGTTCAACCGCATGCCGTGCGCCGCCGCACGGTCAAAACCCAGCGCGGCATTGGTCTCTGCAAAGTGGTAGTGCGAGCCCACTTGTATGGGCCGGTCGGCAGTGTTCTGTACGACAACGGTGATGGTGCGGCGCCCCGCGTTGAGCACATGCTCAGGGCCGTCGTCTGGAAGAATTTCGCCAGGAATCATGGTGTTCTCACTTGCCTTTGCGTGACGCCCAAATGGCGAATGCGGACAGGCAGGCGACCATGACAACCCCCCACACATCTGTGGCGTGCCAGTGGGTGCCCGTCAGCCCATGGCCATCATGGGCAAACGCGGTGCTAGCCCTCGTGGATATTGCGTATACAGCTATCAAAGGGATAGCGTTTAGAAGACGATGTTGCATAGTGGCTCCAAGAAGGGATCAAACGATAGGCTGGTGCACGGTGACCAGTTTCGTGCCATCCGGAAAAGTCGCCTCTACCTGGATGTCGGGGATCATCTCGGCAATGCCGTCCATCACATCGGCGCGGGTCAGCACGGTGCGGCCTTCGCTCATGAGTTGGGCCACGGTCTTGCCGTCGCGGGCACCTTCCATCACGGCGGCGCTGATCAGGGCCATGGCTTCGGGGTAATTCAGCTTGAGGCCGCGTGCTTTGCGTCGCTCTGCCAGCAGGGCGGCCGTGAACAGCAGCAGCTTGTCTTTTTCTCGGGGGGTGAGTTCCATGTCTCGCTCTCAGATGGTTGGCAGAGGTCTTTGGGGATTATTAGGCAATATCCGTGCCCCGCAAGTCGTGCGCGTACGCCGAATGCCGGATAGCGGCTGCTGTGCGCCCCCCGCAGCGGGCTTGGGTGGCCGTTCTGCTCCGTGTCCCCCGCCCGCTGTGCGGGCTCCTCCTTTACCTGCGCAGAACAGCCACCCAATGCCCGCTGCTCGAACGTTTGCTTGCAAGGTTTGGGCGCCGGTATCTCCTCGGTACGGTTGATGCCCTGCGGTTTTTGTAACCGATCAGCACCAACCAAGCCGCGCCGTATCAGACGGGTAGTGGGTTTTGCGCAGGTAAAGGAGGAGCAGAGGGCTTGCCCTCTGCGGGGGACACGGAGCAAAACTCACTACTCGGCTGATACGCCACGAAGCCACGATGGCATGGAATCTGCACGCATGCCGATGTGCAGTCCGTACACGATCTTCCCCCGCAGCCCGCCGCCCCTTTGCAGAGGGTGGTCAAGATCCGCCGCGACTACAACAACTGGGTGGCCAGCGAGACGATGGAAGACTACGCGCTGCGCTTTGCCCCGCAGCGCTTTCGCAAATGGTCTGAGTGGCGGGTGGCCAACACGGCATTTGGCGCATCATCGTTCCTGGTGCTGGAGGCCGTGGGCGCCACCCTGCTGGTGCAATACGGCTTTGTGAACGCCTTCTGGGCGATTTTGGTAACGGGGCTGGTGATCTTTTTGGCTGGGCTGCCGATCAGCGTCTACGCCTCGCGCTACGGTGTGGATATGGACCTGCTGACGCGCGGCGCGGGTTTCGGCTACATAGGTTCCACGATTACGTCGCTGATCTACGCCAGCTTCACCTTCATCTTCTTCGCGCTGGAGGCCGCCATCATGGCCTATGCGCTGGAGCTGGCGCTCGATATCCCGCCCAGTTGGGGCTACCTGATCTGTGCGCTGGTGGTCATACCCTTGGTGACGCACGGTGTGTCTGCCATCAGCCGCCTCCAGGTCTGGACGCAGCCGCTGTGGTTATTGATGCTGGTCATTCCGTTTGGCTTTGTGTTGGTGCGCAACCCAACTGCATTTGAGGGCATCACGCACTACGGTGGTGAGTTTGGTGTGGGCGGTATTTTTAATCTGCACTTGTTTGGTGCTGCGCTGACGGTCGGCATTGCGCTGATTACCCAGATGGGCGAGCAGGCCGACTACTTGCGCTTCATGCCCGCGCAGACCGCACAAAATCGCACGCGCTGGTGGGTCTGTGTAATGCTGGGCGGGCCGGGCTGGGTGGTGTTGGGTGTCGCCAAGATGCTGGGAGGCGCGTGCCTGGCCTACCTGGCCATCACCCACAGTGTGCCGACCGACCGTGCGGTGGACCCCAACCAGATGTACCTCGCGGCGTATGAACATGTGTTCACGTCGCTGCAATGGGCGGTGGCGGCCACGGCGGTGTTTGTCGTGGTGTCGCAACTCAAGATCAATGTCACCAATGCCTATGCCGGGTCGCTGGCCTGGAGCAATTTCTTCTCGCGCTTGACGCACAGCCACCCGGGGCGCGTGGTGTGGGTGGTGTTCAACACGCTGATCGCCTTCATGCTGATGGAAATGAATGTGTTCCGCGCGCTCGGTGATGTGCTGGGGCTGTACTCCAACATCGCCATTGCGTGGATCATGACTGTCGTGGCCGACCTGGTCATCAACAAGCCACTGGGCCTGAGCCCCAAGGGTATTGAATTCAAGCGCGCGCATTTGTACGACAT
>JBBQBG010000346.1:0-3683 GCA_038317285.1 Burkholderiales bacterium
ATGTGTCTCAAAATGCGCCGCCAAGTGGTTAGGACTGGAAAACAACTGAAGCGCGGAGTTGGTTCGCGCACGGAATTAGAGAACCAGGCGCACGGACGCAAACGCCAACCACCCCAGCACAAAATTGATGACGACCAACCGGTTGATTTGCGCGGCAGCTTGTGCCGCAGCGGGCCGCTGCTGTGCCACCAAAGCGCGCTTGAATTTGGCAAACCCCGCAAAGTAGATATGGCCAAAGAGCAGGACCATGACGACCCCAATGCCCAGCATCAGGCTCCAACCCAGGGGTATGCCAAGCCCACCGGCCGTGGACGACTGTGCCGCCTTGAAGGCAGTCATGTACATATGGCTGCCGGTCAGCAACAGAACCGCAATGGCAATCAACACCGCGCTGAAGAAACGGCGCCATACCGCAACCATCAGCCGCGCACGTTCTTGCGGCTCCAATACCTCCAGCGCCGCGGGGCGCAATGCCACCAGCATGAAGGTCATGCCACCCATCCAGACGATAGCGGCGACCAGATGAAGAAGTTTGATGCTGTCGTACACAGGGTTTCCTTTATTCTCTCGATAGCCTAGCTATCAAGGGCGTGCCACCGCGTCTATGCCCAGCACACTGGCGTCTTTGGCACCATGTCCGGCGGCAATGAGTTGGTCCATGCGCGCGGCAATCGCGGGCAGTGCCGCAAGGGGCCGGGCGCCCGCGGTCTCCAACATCAGGCGCACATCTTTGCGGGCCATGTCCAGCTCAAAGCTGGCCGCAAAATTGCCCTTGGCCATGTTGACGCCCCGACCGGCCACCATGCCGTTGAGGTCTAGCAGACCCAACAGTTTGATGGCGTCTTGCGGGTCCACACGGTTGGCCTGGGCCATGGTCAGGATGTCGGCCATGACAGCCGACATGCCGATGATCATGGCATTGCCAAACAACTTGTTAACCGCCGCCAGGTCGCTGCGCTCGCCCATGAATTCCAGCCGCGTCGTCATCGCCGCCAGCGCGGTCTGGACGCGCTCGAACAAGGCTTTAGGCCCGGCCACCATCATGGAGCCCTGGGCATTGCGCGCGGCCGCTGGCCCCATGAAGACCGGGCAGTGCAGGTAAGCAATGCCCTGCGCAGCCAAGCGTGTGGCACGCGTGAAGGTCAGCGCGGGCAGGGTTGTGGTGTGGTCGATTACGACAACGTCGGGCGCCAGCCCCGGCAAGGCGTCGGTAAGAACAGCGTCGACCACTGCGTCATCTTTCAGCACCATGTGCACGCGCGATGCGCCACGCACGGCGTCAGCCGGGGTGGCCGCGGCCTTGATGCCAAACGGCGCCAACGCTGTGACCTTTTCCGCTGAACGGTTCCATGCAGTGACCGTGTCGCCGCGCTTGGCGGCCGCTTCGGCGAATGCACCGCCCAAAAGTCCTGTTCCCAAAAATGCAATGTTCGCCATGCTGATGCTTTCCTTTGTTTAAGCCGATTTTGAATGTCTAAGGGGTAAAGCGTATCGCATTGCCGCCTGCGTTCTTGGCTTGGTACATGGCTGCGTCCGCCGCTTTGAGCAGATCGGCCTGGCTGCTTTGCTGGCCGGTGAACACGACGACGCCGATGCTGGCCGTGCAGTGGTGCTCGACCAGCAGATCTGCGTGTCCGGCTTGCGCCAGGGTAAACAGGTAGGGGGCCGCCAATAGCGCGCGAATTTTCTCGGCAATCGCCCCGGCCTGGGCCACCGAAATGGTGCGATCAGTATGCAGTTCGCTGAGCATGACCACGAACTCGTCACCGCCCAGCCGGGCCACCGTATCCATCTGCCGCACGCAACTGCCCAGCCGTGTGGCGACCTCCACCAGCAAACCATCTCCAACCTCATGGCCCTGGGTGTCATTGAGCGGCTTGAAGTTATCCAGATCCAGGAACATCAAAGCGCTGAAACAGGCACTGCGTTCAGCAGCGGCCATGGTCTGGCCCATGCGGTCGTTCAGCAACAGGCGGTTGGGCAAATGGGTGAGCACGTCATGAAAGGCCATGTCGCGCACCTGCGCCTCGATCAGCTTGCGCTCGGCGATTTCGGACTCCAGCGTATGGGCCGACGCTTGCAGGCCGTCGGTCATGGCATTGAAGGCATGGGCCACCTCGGCAACTTCACCAGGCCCACTTCCTGCGGCCCGTGCCAGGCGATCGCCGCTTTGCACTGCCCGCGCCGCTTTCGCGAGGGCCACAATGGGTTCGCTGATGCGCCTGGCCATGGCCAAGGCCAAGACCACAAGGACGGCCAGCGCCAGTAAAGCCACCGCCGCAGTAGCGATGGCGCGCTGCTTGGCGCTCGCATAGACCTCGCTAGCGGGCACACCGACGAAAGCTACCCAGCCAACCGTCGGCATGGGTACCACGGAGAAATAGCGGGTGACGCCATCAACGGCCAAGCTTTCGAACTCACCATCATGCAGTTCCACGATACGGCGGGCAGCCTCTGCGTTGGGCCGGGTGCCGATGACGCCCTCCGGGTCCAGGTTGCGCCAGACCATGATGCCGTCATCCTGGAAGAATCCGAAGCGACTCCCCTGCGGCAAGTCTTCGGAGGGAATGTGTGGGTCAAACGCTTTAAGGTCAAACGGCAACTGCACCGAACCTACCATTTCGTGCTGCGCATTCCAGATCGGCGCCACCAGCACCGACACCCACTTGCCGGTGATAGGGCCAAAAAAGGGCTCGCCCACCGTGAAGCGCTGGCTTTGTAAAAATTTCTTGAACCACGGTGTATTGCCAATATTGACCAGCTTGCCGCCCGGTTGCGGAACAGCCGAGCAAACCACCAAACCGTCCCGGTTGGTGTAAACGGCGTTGGCATAGTCAGGGTTTAAGTTGACCAGATCGGCCAGTATGGGGTCGCAATGCGCAGGGTCGACCGCCTGTACCAACGGGCGCAGCGCCAAGCGTTCCAGCGTCTGGCTAGCGTTGACAATCTTGCCACCGGTGTTGCTCACCATGGTCTTGGCCAGCGTACGCAGCGCACTCTTGGTCTGGGCTACGGCCTGCTGCATTTGCGCGACGATCTCCAGGCCAATAATGAGCACAAGAGGAATGGCCAATGCCAACACCAGCAGCAACAGGTGCGCACGTATCGACGCGGCTTTTTTCATCGCCTCATGCTCGTAGCCACCCATTCGACATCCTGAGCGTCCTTTGCCGGGAGTTTGCGCGAAATTCAGCATAACCCAGCCGCGCAGTTTTCGCCATGGGCATAACAAACACTACGTCAAGAAATACACCAACCAGGTTTTTCAAGTCACGGACCGATGGCATCATTGACAAACGTGCTGTTAGCCCTCGTGGATTATGCGTATGCAGCTATAAAATATATAGCAAACCAAAAATGGTTCAGCTCGTAGCCCGGCGCAACGTTTCGACCACGGGGCGATTCAACACCTCGCGCAGCCCCCACCAACCGGCCGCCAGTGCCAGCACCGCACCGGCCAGGCCGCCAAACACCGGCACCCACAGCGACACGGTCCACTCAAACTCGAACACAAAGCGTGCCATCGCCCAACCCACGCCGCCCGCCACGACAGACGCCAGCACGCCGGCCAGCAAACCGACCCCCGCCAACTCGGCGCGCTGCACCTGGCGCAGCAGGCTGCCCTTGGCGCCCACGGCGCGCATGATGGCGTATTCCCGGGCGCGCTCCTCGCGCGTGGCGGT
>JBBQBG010000347.1:0-3662 GCA_038317285.1 Burkholderiales bacterium
GCTCACATCGTTATCGTTGGCGCAGGTATTGGCGGCATGCCCGCCGCATATGAACTCCGCGAGCTGCTCGGCAAGACGCACCGCATCACGGTGGTCAACAATACCGACTACTTCCAGTTTGTGCCCAGCAACCCGTGGCTCGCAGTGGGTTGGCGCCAGCGCGAAGACATCACACTGCCCATTGCGCCTTATCTCAACCGCAAAGGTATTGCCTTCATCCCCAAGGGGGTTGAAAAGATTGACGCCGAAGCCAACCGGCTCACACTGGCGGGCGGCGAAACGGTGGACTATGACTACCTGGTGGTCACCACCGGCCCCAAGCTGTCTTTTAGCGAAGTGCCAGGCGCAGGCCCCGCTTCACACGGGGGTGGCGGGTTTACCCACTCGGTCTGCAGCGTAGACCATGCCCAGGCATTTTTTGCGGACTATGAAAGCTTTTTGAAGAACCCGGGCCCGGTGATCATTGGTGCCATGCCGGGTGCCAGTTGCTTTGGGCCGGCCTACGAGTTTGCATTCATTCTCGACACCGACCTGCGCCGCCGCAAGCTGCGCCACCTGGTACCCATTACCTACGTAACCAGCGAGCCCTATATCGGCCATCTGGGGCTAGGCGGCGTGGGCGACAGCAAGTCCATGCTCGAATCCGAAATGCGCAACCGCGACATGAAGTGGATCACCAACGCCAGGACCACCAAGGTCGAAGAGGGCAAGATGTTCGTCACTCAGCTCGACGATCTGGGCAACGTCTACAAGGAGCACGAAATCGGCTTCAAACTGTCCATGATGCTGCCCGCCTTCAAGGGGGTGGACGCTGTGGCCGCCGTGCCCAACTTGTGCAACCCGCGCGGCTTTGTCTTGATCGATGAATACCAACGCAGCAAGGCCTACAAAAACATTTACTCGGCCGGTGTGTGCGTGGCCATTCCGCCGGTAGAGGTAACCCCCGTGCCAACTGGCACTCCCAAGACCGGCTACATGATCGAGAGCATGGTGGGCGCCATTGCCCACAACATTGCAGACGACATCAACGGCGGCCCCGCTGATGCCAAGGGCACCTGGAACGCGATCTGCCTGGCCGACATGGGGGACACGGGTGCCGCGTTCGTAGCCCTGCCCCAGATTCCCCCACGCAATGTGAACTGGTTCAGGAAGGGCAAGTGGGTGCACTTGGCCAAGATTGCATTTGAAAAATACTTCATCCGCAAGATCAAAAAGGGTAATTCCGAGCCGGTATATGAAAAGTACGTGCTCAAGGCCTTGGGCATCGTACGCCTGGTAGATAAACCCAAATCCTGAATTCCCAAACCCCCTCACCTTTGTCAACTTAATTTAACTGGAGAACACCATGACCGTAGCCCGTTACATCCACCTCTTTGCAGGTACTTTCATTCTCTTGTCGCTGGCGCTTGGCGTACAGGGCAGCCCTGTCTTTGTATCGCAATGGTGGCTGGCCTTAACGGCCTTTGTAGGGGCCAACCTGTTTCAGTTCGGCATTACCGACGTTTGCCCCATGGGCTGGATCCTGAAGAAACTGGGCGTACCCGAGTCGAAAGTGGCCTGCAGTCGCTAAGGGAAAAGCCCCGTGAAAAGACCAGCTTCTCGCTCAGGGGACAATACTCCCCTGACTATTCCGGAGGACTGCATGAAGAGTGGATTGAACGACCAGGCCGCACGCACGGATGTGCTTAACCGCCTGCGCCGCGCCGAAGGGCAACTGCGCGGCATCCAGCGCATGGTCGAAGAGGGAGAGGACTGCCTGAAGATTGGGCAGCAATTCTCCGCCGTACGCAAGGCGCTGGACAGCACCTACCTGCGAATGACGATGTGCTTTCTGGAGCAGGAGTTGGAAGGCCGCATGCACCCCGACGCAGTCCAGAAGGGCGACATGGATGACGTATTCAAAAACCTGGAAACCATGCTGACCCGTATTCGCTGAGGCGATTAGCGGGAGGTATCCGTGTTCTTGGTCGCGCAGGTGCTCCAGCCAAACATGGCGTAGGGCGGGCACCACCCAATAGCTGCAGTGGCTAAAGGAACAACGCCCAACCAACCCCACACACCGATGGTGCCCGTGGCCGCAAGGCCAATCAACACCAAGCCAAGCACTACGCGTGCCATGCGATCTATACCGCCTACATTGGGTTTCATACAAAAGTCCTTTTGAAGTTAATGCCCAACCCAAAGCATACTGCATGGGGTATATGACAACGTGATCTATATCAATCAAGTCCCATTGCAACCAGACAGAGAGGAAGGGTCGTCCCGACGCTTGAGTCCTCACCTCTTGACGTAAATCTGGTCGAAGCTGCCACCGTCGGCAAAGTGCTCTTTATCGGCCTTGGCCCAGCCGCCAAATGCCTGGTCAATGGTGAACAGGTTGAGCTTGGCGAACTGCTTGGCGTACTTGGCCTTGGCCTTTTCGCTGATAGCGGGGCGGTAGAAGTTTTTGCCCGCAATGTCCTGGCCTTCTTCGGTGTACAGGTATTCCAGGTAGGCCTGGGCTACGGCACGGGTTCCCTTCTTGTCCACATTTTTGTCAACCACCGCCACAGCGGGCTCAGCCAGGATGCTCAAGGACGGTGCAACGATGTCGAACTTGGAAGCAAATTCTTTCTCCAGCAGGTAGGCCTCGTTTTCCCAGGCAATCAACACGTCGCCCTGGCCGCGTTGGGCAAAAGTGATGGTGGAGCCGCGTGCGCCGGTGTCGAGCACCGGGACATTGCCGTAGAGCTTGGCGACGAATTCCTTTGCCTTGGCTTCGCTGCCAAATTTGCGTTTGGCAAATTCCCACGCCGCCAGGTAGTTCCAGCGCGCACCGCCCGAGGTCTTTGGGTTGGGGGTGATGACTTTTACGTCGGGGCGGATCAGGTCATCCCAGTCCTTGATGGCCTTGGGGTTGCCCTGGCGCACGGCGAGCACGATGGTCGAGGTGTAGGGCGCAGAATTGTGCGGCAGCTTCTTTTGCCAATCGGCGGTGAGCCATTTGCCGTTTTTGGCAAGGGCGTCGGTGTCGCCCGCCAATGCCAGCGTGGCCACATCAGCGTCCAGTCCGTCAATGATGGAGCGCGCTTGCTTGCCGGAGCCGCCATGGGATTGTTTGATGCTCACGTCTTGGCCGGTCTTGGCTTTCCAGTGTTTGGCAAAGGCGGCATTGAATTCGACATACAACTCCCGGGTGGGGTCATACGACACGTTGAGTAGCTCAACCGGCTTGGGTTGGGCAACTGCGCTAAAGGCAGCGCCGGCCAGTACGGTGGTGAGCGCCAGTGACGTGAACAGGAGGCGGGACGGGGAACGGATAACCATCAGAAAACTCCAGGAACATGCAACGCAACAGTGCGATGGATGGGATTCTGAGAGCGCCGCGTTAAAACTGGAACTACTGAATAGTCAGTTTTAAATTACTTAAACATCTTTAGATCAACCAAACAGCTGTCCCCGGGCCGCTCCCGTGATCGCCACCACGCAGGGGTGGGTGATGCGCCGCTCCACGGACACGGCGAAGAATTCATCCACCAGCTCTTCGGTGCGGCCGATCAGCTCCACACCGAATTGGGTGACTGTGTCGTGCTCCATCACAGTGGGTGCCATGAATACCCCGCGCCCCTCGCGGCCAAAGGCGTTCATCAGCGCGCCGTCGTCAAATTCACCAATGATGCGGG
>JBBQBG010000348.1:0-3642 GCA_038317285.1 Burkholderiales bacterium
GTTGTGGCCTGCGTCGTCTTGCACACGCAGGCTGACGCCAGGTAGCGGGAAGCCCACCGTGCCGCCCCGACGCTGGCTTCTGTCCCCATAACGCGCATCCGCGTCATAGGGGTTGGAGGTCAGCATGGCGGTCTCGCTCATACCGTAGCGCTCCAAAATGGTGTGGCCGGTGCGTTCTTGCCATTCGGTGAAAGTTTCTATCAGCAACGGGGCCGATCCGGCGATGAAGAGGCGCATGTTGCGCACCGCGCGCTTGTCCAGCCCCGGCTCGGCCAGCAGGCGCACATACAGCGTGGGTACGCCCATGAAGACAGTCGCCTCGGGCAGCTTTTGCAGCACGCGCTTGGGATCGAACTTGGCCATCCAAATCATCTTGCTGCCGTTGAGCAGTGCGCCGTGCACCGCCACAAACAGGCCGTGCACATGGAAGATGGGCAGCACATGCATCAGCACATCGCCCGGCTTCCAGCCCCAATATTTTTTCAGCACCTGGGCATTGCTCAGTAGATTGCCATGCGTCAGCATGGCGCCCTTGCTGCGACCGGTAGTGCCGCTGGTGTACAGAATGGCGGCCATGTCGTTGGCGCCGCATTCGGCCACGGCGTGCTGGTCGCTGCAATGCGCGGCGCGGTCCAGCAAAGAGCCGGTGCGGTCATCGCCCAGCGTGAACACGTTTTGCGTGCCGGCCTTGAAGGCGATCTTGCTGACCCAGCCAAAGTTCTTCGGTGCGCACACCACGACGGCGGGCGCGGCGTTGCCAATGAAGTATTCGATCTCGGCGCTTTGGTAGGCGGTGTTCAGCGGCAGGAACACATAACCGGCGCGCAGCGTGGCCAGGTACAGCGCCAGGGCTTCGACCGATTTTTCCACCTGCACGGCGATGCGAGAGCCGGCAGGCAGCTTCAGCGATTGCAACAAATTGGCCAGCATGGCGGTGGCGCGGTCCAAATCGCGCCAGGAGTAAAGCAGGCCGTTGTCGGTCTCGATGGCAACGGCGTCCAGGTCAGCGGGAAAGGATGCGCGCAGCGCGGCAAACAGGTTGTGGTTCTTCATAGGTCGGGCGGTTTGAATAGGGCCAATGTTGCTGCTTTCGCTGGTGCGGCTCAGCGCGCTTAGGGTGTAAAGCGGGGTGGGCGCTTCTCGGTGAAGGCCATCACCCCCTCACGGTGTTCGGCCGAATTGGCATAGCGGTAGGCCGATGCTATCAAATCAGAAGCGCCCTGTGCATATTCTACGAGGGCTAGCGCCCGAAATGTCTGCTTGTTCAAGCGCGCAGCCTGGGGCGCCAGCTGGCCCATTTGCTGCACGCAAGCCTCCACAGCCGCCTCCAGCACGGGGGCTGCCACCACTTGGTTCAGGAAGCCGCGTTGTTGCATCAATGTCGCATCCAGCACGGCGGCCGACAGCAGCATCTCTCGGGCCGTCAACTCACCGACGGCGCGCATCACCAACTCTGCCTCCCGCGGCGCCATCGGGAAGCCCAGCTTGGCAATCGGCGCGCCAAAGCGGGCCGTATCGCTGGCGATGCGGATGTCGCAGCAACTGGCGATCTCTACCCCCGCGCCCATGCAGTTGCCCTCAATTTGCGCAATGATTGGCACGTCACAGTCCAGCATGGCTTGCAGTCCACCCCAGACATCGTTCTCGTGAAAATCGCGCAGGCTGCGTTCTTCAAAGCGGAAGCTGGCGTACTCCGAAATATCGCCGCCAGCGCAGAAGTGCCCTGCCCCATGGACGATGACCGCACACAAGCTGGGATCCAACTGAATCTGCTCAAACACCGTCCGCAATGCACGCCACATAGCCCGCGACATGGCGTTGAGCTTGCCTGGGTGACGAATGGTCACCCGGGCAACGCCATCTGCAATAACCAGATCGACGCTGCCGCTCATGGCTTCACCGCCGCAATGCCCATCACCGCATTGGGCAAGCCTGTTGCAATGGAGGGGAACACGCAGATCAACACCACGGCCAAGAGCATCAACACCACAAAGGGCAGCACACCCCAGATGATGTCTTTTAGGGCAATGTCAGGCGCAATGTTTTTGATGACGAAAATGTTGAGCCCCACCGGCGGATGGATCAAGCCGGTCTCCATGACGATCGTCATCAGCACGCCAAACCAGATCAAATCAAAGCCGGCAGCCTTGAGCGGCGGTAGAACAATGGGTGCCGTCATCAAAATGATACTGACCGGTGGCAAGAAAAACCCCAACAAGATCACCATAAGCAGAATGGCCGCCAACAGCACCCACTTAGACCACTGCATGGACACGATCCACTCGGCTGTGGACTGGCTGATGTGCAGATAACTCATCACGTAGGAGAACAGCAGCGACATGCCAATAATCATCATCAGCATCGTTGATTCCTTCAACGTCGCCGTGAGGATCGGCGCCACGTCGCGCGGCCGCCAGACGCCGTAGATGATGGCGATCAGCACCAAGGCCAACAGCGCGCCCAGGCCAGCGGTTTCGCTGGGCGTGGCAAAACCGCCATACAGGGCCACCATCACGCCAATGAGCAGCAACACAAAGGGCACCACACGCGGCAACATTTCAAACTTTTGCCGGGTGCTGAAGGTCTCCTGCTCCAGCAGGACCGACGCCGCGCCAGTGCGTTTGAATTCTGCCTCGGCCAGCTTGTATTCCTTAAGGTAGCGCAATACGGCGTACACCGAGAAAAGTGCAACCAACAAGACACCCGGAAAGATACCTGCCAAAAACAGCCGACCCAACGACTGCTCAGCCGCCACGGCGTAAAGAATCATCGTCACCGAAGGCGGCAGCAAAATGCCCAAGGTGCCCCCAGCGGCAATGATGCCGGCCGCAAAGCCCGGCGAATAGCCGCGCTTGCGCATCTCGGGTATGCCCGCACTGCCAATGGCCGAGCAAGTGGCAGGGCTGGAGCCCGCCATGGCTGCGAACAGCGCGCAGGCAAACACATTGGCAATGCCCAGGCCACCGGGTATGCGCCCCATCCAGACATGCATGGCGGCATACAGGTCCTGCCCGGCCCGCGATCGGCCGATGGCCGCCCCTTTGAGGATGAACAGCGGTATCGACAGCAGCGTGATGCTGGCCATTTCTTCGTACACGTTTTGCGTGACGGTGTTGAGCGCCGACGCGGGCATGAATAAATACATGAACAGCACCGCGACACTGCCCAGCGCAAACGCAATCGGCGCGCCAGAGAACATGAACAGCAGCGTGACTGCGCCGAACAACAAGCCCATAGTCAACATGGTCATCGCTGTGCTCCTGGCGGTTGCTTGCGCACGGCATTGACCCGTGCGCTGAATTGCACCAGCAGTTGCAGGCTCAGCAGGCTCATGCCCACGGCCATCAGACCGTAAGGAATAGACAAAGGCGGCGCCCACGACGACGACGTGGTTTGGTGCTCCACCCAGGCTTCATGGAACAGCGTCCAAGACTTCCACGCGAAGAACGTGCAAAACGCAAAACACAGCAGATCGACCGCCACCACCCGCCAGCGGTTGACAGCATCCGGCAAGATTGTGGCCACGGCCTCAATGCCGACATGGCCACGGATGCCCTGCACAAAGGCCGCGCACAGGAACGTGGCGCCCACCAGGCAAAACACTGCTGCTTCGTCTTGCCAATCGGTGGAGGCCTGCATCAC
>JBBQBG010000349.1:0-3636 GCA_038317285.1 Burkholderiales bacterium
GTGGTGCTGGCCGAGACGCTGGGATCGCTGGGCGCGGCCATGTCCAGCCCCGAGGGCACCCGCGCCGTCGGGCTGGACATCAACGCCAACCACCTGCGCGCCGCCACCAGCGGCTGGGTCACCGGCACCGCGCGCCCGATCCACCGCGGCCGCACGACGCACGTGTGGCAGATCGAGCTGCACAACGAGGCGGGCGAGATGACCTGCATCTCGCGCATCACGATGGCGATTCTGGCGCCCAAAGAGTAATCACCACTCCCGTTCGTGCTGAGCCCGTCGAAGCCCTTCGACTAGCTCAGGGTGAACGGTTCATGTTTTTGCGTGGCGCAACGCAAAGGCCACGTACCAATCCAGGCACCCCGGGTTGGCCATCGCATCCTTGTTCACCACCTTCTCCAGCGGTTGACCCAGTAGCAGCTTCTTGATCGGCAGCTCCTGCTTCTTGCCCGACAGCGTGCGCGGAATTTCCGCCACCTGGAAGATGGCATTGGGCACAAAGCGTGGGCTTAAAGCGGTCTTGATGGCGTTGACGATTTGGGTCTGTAAGGCGTCGTCCAACGTCAGCCCAGCGCGCAGCACGACGAACAGCGGCATATAACTTTCACGCCCCAGGTATTCCAGGTCAACGACCAGGCTGTCCACGACCTCCGGCAGCGCTTCAACCGCGCTGTACAACTCGCTGGTGCCCATGCGCAGACCGTGGCGGTTGATCGTCGCGTCGCTGCGGCCGAAGATCACGCAGCCTTCGCCACCCTGCTCTTTGGTACCCACGCGCAGCCAATCGCCATGGCGCCAGACACCGCCCGCTTCCGCGCCCAAGTCACCGCCGCCGGGCTTGCGGCCGTGGCCGGCGGGGGACATCTCAAAATAGCTGGCCAGGTAGCGGGCGTTGCCCTCATCGCCCCAGAAGTACAGCGGCATGGACGGAATGGGCTGGCTGCACACCAGCTCGCCGACCTCGCCCAGCACGGGTTCACCCTGCTCGTTCCACGCCTCGACCGCGCAACCCAGCAAACGGCATTGCATGACGCCGGGCTCCTGGGGCAACTCGCGGTGGCCGCCGATGAACGCACCACAGAAATCTGTACCACCTGAGATGTTGCACCACCATATGTCGCCCCCACGCTCCCCCACTGCGTGTGGGTCGCTGCCCCCCGAGGGGGCTGAACTTGCTTGGGGCGGCCCTGCGCTGCGTTCGTCCTTCAACGCGGCTATGCGCCGGAATTGCTCCGTGCCCCAATTCTGCGCCTCGGGCGACAGCGGCGATCCGGTTGTGCCCAAGGCCCGTACGGCCGACAAGTCGCCGCAGGTAAGCAAGTCCACACCCGACTTCAAACAGTTGGCGTAAAACGCTGCGCCAGCCCCAAAAAAAGTGACGCCGGTCTCACTGGCAAAGCGCCACAACGTGGTCCAGTCCGGCAGAGCTGAGCCCGTGGCGCCGGGCTCTTGCGGCTTGCCCGCACCGGGGTTGCCATCAAAGATCACGCAGGTCGTGCCGTTGAGCAGGCCGGCCACCTGCGCATTCCACATCACCCAGCCGGTGGAGCTGTACCAGTGGAAGCGCTCGCCCCAGTTGTTGGCGTCATAGCTGCAGCCCACATCGTTGTGCAGCACCTTCATCGCCAAGGCCACGATGACCGTACCGCCATGGCCGTGGACGATGGGCTTGGGCAAACCCGTGGTGCCACTGGAATAGACAATCCACAGCGGGTGGTCGAATGGCAGCCAAAGCGGCTCAAACGCCGATGTCTCTGCATCATTTCGGGCTGTAGCCCTCGTGAAACGAGCGTTACCAGCTATTGAATTGCTAGCATCTTGCGGTGCATCCAGCGTGCCGATGTTGGCGTGCAGGATCACATGCTGCACCGTGGGCAGCGCATCCACCAGCGACTGCACCACCGCCTTGCGGTCGATGTCGCGCCCGCCGTAGCGCACGCCATCGCAGGCGATCAGCACCTTGGGCGTGATCTGCTGGAAGCGGTCCAGCACGGCATTCGTGCCCATGTCGGGCGCGCAAATGCTCCACACCGCGCCGATGCTGACCGTGGCCAAAAAGGCGACCATGGCCTCAGGAATATTGGGCAGATAGGCCGCCACCCGGTCACCCGGCTGCACGCCCTGGGCTTGCAGGTGCAGCGCCAGTGATGCCACCTGGCGGCGCAGCTCGGGCCAGCTCAGTTCGCGGTGTTCGCCCTTCTCATTACGGCTGATGATGGCCGCAAAACCCGCCGCATCCGCAGGTGCCACATGGCGGAACACCTGCTGCGCGTAATTGGCCTGCGCGCCAGGGAACCACACCGCGCCGGGCATCACGTTCTTGGCCAGCACCGCCTTGTGCGGTGTCGGTGACTGCATGCCGAAATAATCCCACACGCTTTGCCAGTAGGCATCCAGGTCGGTGATGGACCAGTTCCACAGATCGCGGTAGGTGGCAAAACTCAGCCCCCGGTGCGCCTGCAACCAGTCCTGGTACAGGCGGATCTGGGGAATGTAAGGCGCGGGGCTGATGGTGTGTGCAGGGGTTGTTGACTTGGACATGCGGCAAGTGTTGCATGGTACGGCGGCGTTGTGCACGTACGCGGGTGACACCCCCGGCGGCGGCGTAGAGCTTGTCCCCGGTGGATGGTCTAATCCATCAACACAACATTTGAAGAAAGAAAGACCATGATGAACTTTGGATACAACGGACTGCTGGGCCTGCTGATTCTTGCAGGCGATATTTGGGCCATCCTCAACATTGCCCAGAGCTCTGCCAGCAACGAGAAGAAACTCATTTGGATACTGGTTGTGGTGCTGCTGCCGCTGCTGGGATTGATCCTCTGGTACTTTCTGGGGCCGCGCCAGGGACGTTCTAGCTGACCCAGCGCGGGAGCGATGATGCAGCGCGCCGATGCCGTAGAGCAACTTAATTCCGTTTACAGAATCCTCTCCGCCGATATGGACGCTGCAGTTGCATACAGCGCCGAGCATTCGAACCCGTTCGCCCATCGAACGGTGGTTCGGACACTTTTCTCTTTAATTGAAGGTCTCGCGTTTCAATTGCGACAGGTCACTATTGCAAGTCTCGAGCCACATACGGGTAGCCTTACCCTCGCAGAATTAGTGCTTTTACGGGAAGAGCGGTACAACTTGAACACCAAGGGTGAACCGGAGACAAGCGACAACTTTCAGAACTTCCTCCCCAATCTCCTTTTCACCATCCGTAGCTATGGGAAGAACCATGGCGCGACGTTCCAAGCTGATACGTCCACGCATGGCTGGCAGGCGATGCGCCATGCTGTGAATCTCAGAAACCGGATAACGCATCCGAAGTCGGTTGCCAATCTGACACTTTCTGACCAGGATCAGAAGAACCTTATCGAGGCAGCGGCATGGTGGAAGAAGACGCTCTTGGAGATGTTTGATGCATGTGACAGAGCAGACGCCGAGTGGATTGCAAAGTCGCAAAGTGTTGGCAGTTAAGCGCAGCGGCTTCGACGTTGAGCGATTGCTTTTGACACACGCGGCTGGCATCATCGGATCGTTTGTTGCCAACGTCTTCCGGGTCCTCTGTCCTACTCCTCCCCAGCCTTCGCCATCCGTTCACTCTTCCAATACACATCATCCCCCACCGTGCCATCGGTCCTATACCGGTTC
>JBBQBG010000350.1:0-3585 GCA_038317285.1 Burkholderiales bacterium
GCACGGCCGACATCGTCAGCGAGAACTTCAAGACCGAGACCATGCAGGCATTGGACCTGGACTACGCCAGCCTGGCCCCTTTGGATGAGCGCCTGATCTATGTCAGCCACAAGGGTTTCCTGCCCGGCCCTTATGACCACCGCACGGCGCTGGACGAGGTGGTGCAGATGATGGGCGGCTTGGCCTACATGACCGGGCGGCCCGGCGACCCATTGCGGGCAGGCAGCAGCGTCAACGACATCATGGGTGGCATGTTTGGCGCGATTGGCGCCATGGCCGCGCTGATGCAGCGCCAGCAGACCGGCAAAGGCCAGGAGGTGCAGAGTGCACTGTTCGAGAACAACATCTTCTTGGTAGCCCAGCACATGGTGCAGTTCGCCGTGACCAACAAGGCCGCCGCGCCCATGCCCGATCGCATTTCGCCCTGGGGTATTTACGACGTGTTCAACGTCAAGAACAACGAACAGATCTTTCTGGCCGTCGTGGGCGACACGCAATGGGGCATTTTCTGCAAGGCCTTTGGCTACACCGACTGGCAGCAAGACCCCCGCCTGTTCACCAACAACGACCGCGTGCGTGCGCGGGGCTGGCTGATCCCCCAGATGCGCGAACGCATGGCGCAGCACACGTCCGCCGAGCTGGGCGCGGTGTTTGAGAAGCACGGCCTGCCGTTTGCGCCCATTACCGACCCGCAGTACCTGTTTGACGACCCGCATCTTTTGCAAACCGGCGGCCTGGCGGCAATGACCTTGCCCGATGGCCGCGAAACCAAAGTGCCGTTGTTGCCCATCACATTGGGCGGTGAGCGGCCCGGTTTGCGCCTGAACCCGCCGCGCCTGGGCGAGCATGGCGCCGAGATTCTGGCCAGCCTGGGCTACAGCGTGGCCGAGATCGACGCGCTGCAGAGCAATGGCGTGGTGCACCTTGAGCAGTCCACCGCTTAGACGGCTATGGACAAACTCAAGCAACTCGAATCGTTTGTAGCCGTGGTCACGCGCGGTAGCCTCACCGCGGCTGCCCATGTAGAAGGGGTTGCGCCTGCCATCATGGGGCGCAGGCTGGATGCACTGGAAGAACGCCTGGGCGTCAAGCTATTGCTGCGCACAACGCGGCGCATCACGTTGACGCACGAGGGCAGCGCCTTCCTCGAAGACTGCCAGCGCTTGCTCGCCGACCTTGCCAATGCCGAGGCCAGTGTCAGCGCTGGTGGTGTGAAGGCCAGTGGGCAATTGCGTATCACTGCACCGGCGGGTTTTGGTCGGCGCCGAGTCGCGCCCTTGGTACCCAAATTCCGCGAACTGCATCCCGAGGTCACCATCTCGTTGAACCTCAGCGACCGCGTTGTGGACATTGCCAGTGAGGGCTATGACTGCGCCGTGCGTGTCGGCGATATGCCAGACTCGTCACTGGTCAGCGTGCGCCTGGCAGACAACCGCCGCATGTGCGTGGCCACGCCCGCTTACTTGGCTCGCCACGGTACACCCCAAACTCCGCAAGATCTGGCAAAGTTCGATTGCCTGACCTTGACCAGCGACGCGTCCCAAACCCGGGGCTGGGCCTTTTGCGTGGGCGCGGAAGGCGCGCGCGAGGTCATCCATTTCAGACCGGGTGGTCCGCTGGATTGTTCCGATGGGCAAGTGCTGCACGACTGGTGCCTGGCGGGCTACGGCGTCGCCTGGCGCAGCATCTGGGAAGTGGAGGCCGAGATCGCCGCCGGGGCGCTGGTCGTGCTGTTGGACGAGTACGCTGCGCCACCCAACGGCATCTTCGCCGTGTTTCCCCAGCGCAAGCACTTGCCACTGCGCGTGCGGCTGTGGATAGATTTCTTGAAGCAGCACTACGGGCGGCCCGGTTTCTGGCAGGCGCTACAAAAATAGGAGCGCATGACGCCTATGGCGCGAGGGCTAGCGCCCTATTTTGTTCAAGCTTCGCCGAACTCCGCGCCCATTTCCTGGGCCCGCTTGTGGGCCGCACGCAGGGCTTTGGCAAACAAATCCTTGATGTGGCTGTCGTCCATGGATGTGATCGCCGCATGCGTGGTGCCGCCTTTGGAAGTGACCCGCTGACGCAGGATTTCGGGCGGCTCGTGGCTGGACTGGGCCAGTTCGCCGGCACCTATGAAGGTGGCTACGGCCAACTGATAGGCTTGTTCCCGCTCCAGACCCATCTCCGCGCCGGCGGCCGTCATGGCCTCCATGAAATAGAACATGTAGGCAGGCCCGGAGCCGGAAATTGCGGTGACAGCGTCGAGCTGACTCTCACTAGAGAGCCACAAGTAGCGCCCCATGCCTGATACCACGCGCTCCGCGTGCTGTCGATCCGCCGAGGTCACGGCCGGACGTGCAAACATGCCGGTGATGCCCTTGCCGATCAGGGCTGGAGTGTTCGGCATAGTGCGTATCACCCGCTCGTTGCCCAGCCACTTGGCAATGCTGTCGCTAGGTATGCCGGCCGCCACGCTGATGTGCAGGGCGTCCCGGGTATAAAACCGTGTCTGCAGCGCAGCCTCTTTGAAAGACTGCGGCTTGACGGCCCATATGACAATGCTCGCGTTGCCCAAAAATGGACCGGCTTGGCCCTCAGCCGTTACGCCCAGATGAGACTGTAGGCGCTCACGAGCCTCCGCGAAAGGCTCCACTACATCGATCTGACCGACCGGGAACCCCTGCTTCAACAGCCCGCTGATCATGGCGGTAGCCATATTGCCGCCGCCTATAAAGCCAATGTGGTGTTGGTGCATGGGATCCTCCTGAGAACTGGCGTGCGCCGTCGGGGCGTCCGTCTATAAGCGTGTCTGCGCGTCATTGTCGCAGCCAAAAAAAGGGCGCCAACGGATGGGACGACGGTCAAGCGCAGGTTTTCTTGCAACGGACCACAAAAAAGTTTTGACGAAGTGAAAATGCTGTGGCATACTAGCGGGCTTCGCTTGTAAAAGCTGAAGGTTCTGCCCAAATGGATGTGGCGCGAGTGGTTCGCGCCAAGTACAGCGGGCCCAAGACTGACTCGTTGTTGGTGTTTGCCGGTGAGCTGGCAAGTGCTGCTCCTGGTGCAAGTTGGGAAAATTGAAATGATCCAGACTGAATCTCGATTAGAAGTCGCTGACAATACCGGCGCTAAGTCCGTCCTGTGCATTAAGGTGCTCGGCGGTTCCAAGCGTCGCTACGCCAGCGTCGGTGACATCATCAAAGTTAGCATTAAAGAAGCTGCTCCTCGCGGACGCGTCAAAAAAGGCGAAGTCTACAGCGCGGTCGTGGTTCGTACTGCTAAAGGTATCCGTCGCAGCGACGGCTCTTTGGTGAAGTTTGACGGCAACGCAGCAGTGCTGCTCAACGCCAAGTTGGAGCCAATCGGCACCCGCATCTTTGGACCCGTTACGCGTGAATTGCGTACCGAGAAGTTCATGAAGATCGTGTCCCTGGCTCCTGAAGTTTTGTAAGGACGCGTCATGAATAAGATTCGCAAGGGCGATGAAGTTATCGTTATCGCTGGTCGCGATAAGGGTAAGCGCGGGACGGTGTCCCTGCGCAAAGATGACTCCCATCTGGTTGTCGATGGTGTTAACTTGGTGAAAAAACACACCAAGCC
>JBBQBG010000351.1:0-3565 GCA_038317285.1 Burkholderiales bacterium
TGCACGAGACCGGCTTGCAAACCAAACGCTACCAGCGGCAGGCCAAAAATCAACGTCGCATCCACCGCCTGTTTGGGTAGCAGCCCGTGGCGCGTGGCATACATCAGGCTGGCGGCCAGGTACAACGCAAAGAAGGCGATCAGGAACGGCTCCGTAGTAGCCAGTTGCTCAGGCTGGTACTTCAACACGCCCCAGGCCGTTGCCACGCCAAAGGTCGCAAAAAAGCCCAGCAGGTTCAACGCACGCCAGGCCTTGAGCCAGGCCACGACCGCGATGGCCGCGCCCAACATCAGGTAATAGCTGAACAGCCCCACATGGTCGCCCTGCCCGGTGGACAGCAAGATCGGCGCGGCAAAGGCTCCGGCGAAACCGATGAAGGCCATCGGCATGGCGTTTTGCAACAGCGCTATCGCAGTCGAAAAAGCACACACCAGCGCCAGCACGCCAAAGGCCGCACCCGCGGGCAAAAAGTGGTAGAGCCTGAAGGCGGCAAAAACCGTCAGGTAGAGCACGCCCACGCCCGCGCCTTGCAGCGTCAGTGCATAGGCCAGGCGGTCCGGCTGGCGTGGGGGCAAGTCGCCGCCGGGCCGCCCCAAGGCGACTTCGCCCCCCTGGGGGGCAGCGACCCGCGCAGCGGCGGAGCGTGGGGGAACCATCCTCCAGCCAAACACAAACAGGCCAATACCGGCCGAGGCGATGGCCGCCAAGCGCAGCTCGGGCGGCAGCATGGCGTTGTCGATCGCGTATTTGGCTAAAAAGGCGAGGCCTACAAACAGCACCAACACGCCCATGCGCACAATGGTGTTGCCACCCAACAGCCAATCGCGTGCGGTTCCGAATGCGCGGCTCACGATGTCCGGCGTCTGCACGGTTGGGAATTCGGGAATGTCTGCGGGCTTGTCTGCAGCCGGGCCCGGTTGCGTGTGGCTGAAACCAGACTGGATGCTGGGTGCATCGGTAGTCGCGTCAATCAGCGCATCGTTGGGCACGTGGATGGGCAGGTCTACGCTCCAATCGGTTTTAGAAACCGGGCTCGCCTCCTGCGCAGCGTTGGCCGCAACAGGGGCACTTGCCGCGATGGGCTCCGGCGCGCTGGTGTCCACCGTGCGCGGTGCCGGCACCGTCAGCTGGTGCTGTGCCATCGCCTCCAAAGCCGCCTGGCGTGCGGCCGTGCGCACCGCCTTTCGCAGCGACCAACCCGCCAACACGCCAAACACCGCCCCCAGGAAAAAGCCCACACCTTCGTCGTGCCGATCCACACAATAGCCCAGTATGGCCCCCCAAATTGCACCCCATAAGACCATAGTCCAGCTCCATTGCGTAGTTCGATCAGCCCGGCGCAGTCTAGCCCATGCCGTCAAAAAAATTCAATCCGCCCGCACTGGATTTCACGCCGGCCGTTGCCACAGAGGGCTAACATCTTCATCTATATAAGGAGACAAGCCAATGGCAACAGCGATCACCAACATCGAAGACCTGCGCGTCCTCGCCCAAAAGCGCGTGCCCCGCATGTTCTACGACTACGCCGACTCTGGCTCGTGGACGGAGGGCACCTACCGCGCCAACGAATCCGACTTTCAGGCTATCAAGTTCCGCCAACGCGTGGCCATTGATATGGACAACCGCAGCACCGCCAGCACCATGATCGGCCAGCCCGTGGCCATGCCGGTGGCCCTGGCACCCGTCGGCCTGACGGGCATGCAGCATGCCGATGGCGAAATCAAAGCTGCCAATGCAGCCAAGAAATTTGGTGTTCCCTTCACGCTGTCTACGATGAGCATTTGCTCGATAGAAGACGTAGCCACTGGCACTGGCAATCACCCATTCTGGTTCCAGGTCTACGTGATACGCGACCGTGCTTTCATAGAACGCCTGATCGAACGCGCCCGCGCTGCCCACTGTTCGGCGCTGGTGCTGACGCTGGACCTGCAGATACTGGGTCAGCGCCACAAGGATTTAAAAAACGGCTTGAGCGCACCACCCAAACTGACACTCGCGAACATTGCGAACATCATGACCAAGCCCCAATGGGCGCTGGGCATGCTGGGCACCAAGCGGCGCGAATTTGGCAACATCGTCGGCCATGTCACCGGGGTAGACGATATGGGTTCACTCTCTGAATGGTCGCAGAAGCAGTTTGACCCGTCGTTAAATTGGGCCGACGTTGAATGGATCAAAAAGCGCTGGGGCGGCAAACTCATCCTCAAAGGCATTCAGGACGTAGAAGACGCCAAACTGGCCGTTGCCAGCGGGGCCGATGCGCTGATCGTCTCTAACCACGGCGGGCGCCAGTTGGACGGGGCCGAATCGTCGATACGCGCATTGCCGGGCATCGTCGATGCCGTGGGCAGCCAGATCGAGGTGCACATGGACGGCGGCATCCGCAGCGGTCAGGATGTACTCAAGGCTGTGGCGCTGGGTGCCAAGGGTGTCTACATCGGTAGATCCTTCGTCTATGGCCTGGGCGCTATGGGTGAGGCCGGTGTTACCAAAGCCCTGGAAATCATCCACCGCGAGATGGATATCACCATGGCGCTGTGCGGCAAGACGAGCATGGCGCAGGTGGATAAAAGTATCTTGCTGCCGGGAAGCTTTCCGGGTAGCAGTAGCGGACCATGAGATCAGCCACGAACCCCCGGAGCCGCCAGCGGGCGCTACCAAATCAATACCGATTGCGCAAAGACTATTTGATCGACAGTGAAGCAAATTCATTGACACGGTGTGCGTCAGGAGTTACAAGCAAGAGTATTCCATCCACTCGAAAGGAATCACCAACATGAACTTTCTATCAACACTCAAGGCGTTATCCGGAGCGATCTTGGTGAGTTTTATGATGGCCGGCGCCGCGCAGGCCGCTGACCGGGGCACTGCCGCCGAAGCCGAGGCGATGACGAAACGGGCGGTGGCCTACCTGAAGGCCAATGGGCCCGAAAAAGCGTCCGAAGAATTCACCAAAGGCACTTCGTTCAAAGACAAGGATTTGTACGTCAGCTATTACGACCTCAACGGTAAAGTGTTGGGCCACGGCGCAAATGCCAAGCTGATCGGCAAGGACCTTATCGGGCTGAAGGATCCTAACGGCAAGTTGTTCATTCAGATGATTTGCGACTTGGCCAAGAGCAAGGGTAAGGGATGGTCCGACACTTATACATTCCGCGACCCGATCACTGACAAGATGGCCGAAAAGGTTATCTATGTCGAACGTGTCGATGACACGTGGGTTGGCGTTGGCGTCTATAAATAGGATCAATGGGGTGCAAACATATGCACCAGCAGCCGTTGTACGGCAATCATTGGCTTGGATTGATCCAAAGCGCGCGCTCTAGGCCAATCTTCGCGCGCGAGTGGGCCCTTTGAGTTCTTCAATAGCAGAATTCTGTGACAGGTTTTCCTTTTAACCTGCCTGAGGCAAACGCTACAAAGCCTTACGTTTTGCGTTAGGATGATCCGGTTTGCAACAATGCGCTGCAAACCGTTTTCATTTGATCCGCCAAGCACAAAGGAGCCCCCATGACCCAAAGCAAATTCCGTCTGGTGACCCGTAGCGACTTTGACGGTCTGGTCT
>JBBQBG010000352.1:0-3560 GCA_038317285.1 Burkholderiales bacterium
CGCGACCTTGCCGACGCCTGCACCACCGCCCGAAGCCATGCTGTGGGGCTGAATGGCACCCCAGGTGAATGAGTCAATGTCGGTCCAGCCTGTGTGGTTGGAATCTTTGGACTCGCCGCTGGCACCTTCTACTTTCATGAATGCGTCGACTGACATTTTTAGCTCTCCTTGGATGAAAAATAAACTGGAAAAACGAAGCGCCGACTAAAGCGAGTCGCAGTACCTTCGAACACAAACCTGCTCAGCCAGGGCGCAAACCCAACATGTGAACCAAGCACTTTGTGTAGCCTTGAGCGCTTTGGCACAAAACGGGTGAATGCTACCGGACGGATCGTCTATACAAGCGCATTGCGCCGCTCAAAATTGAAACAATACGTAAAACCCATAGATATGGGATACCAATAAGGTGAAACAAATTGTCACCCGAGATAGACTCGGCGGCTGCGCAGCGTGCTTGAACATGTCTGGCTGTTTTGTAGCTTGAACTTAAGAACTGAGGTTTTTGGTGCGATGACATGTATAAGGAATTGAGCGGATCAGCAAATTGCCTGGCCCCGGGTGTTCAAGTTGGTGAATACCGTTTGCAAGGTGTAGTGGGGGAGGGCGGCTTTGGTATCGTTTACAAGGCACGCGACCTGAGCCTGGACCGCGTCGTGGCGGTCAAGGAGTTCATGCCCGCGACATTGGCGGGGCGCATGTCTTCCAATCAAATCCATGTGCGCCCACAACACAAGGGTGCGTTTGATGCGGGTTTGCGCAGCTTTATCAATGAAGCGCGCTTGCTGGCCAAGTTTTCGCACCCGGCCCTGGTGCATGTGTACCGATTTTTTGAGGAGAACGGTACCGCGTACATGGTGATGCGCTACTACGAGGGCCAAACCTTCAGGGCCTATCTGGCGGAGCAGCCGGGGGCGATGAATGAGCGCTGGCTGGCGGCCATACTCAGCCCGGTTCTTGACGTGTTAGAGATGCTGCACGCCGCAGATTGTTTCCACCGGGATATTGCGCCGGACAATGTATTTCTGCAGTCCTCGGGCATGCCGGTCTTGTTGGATTTCGGTGCGGCTCGACGCATCATTGGCGACATGACCCAGGCATTGACCATGGTGCTCAAGCCGGGATATGCGCCCATTGAGCAATACGTAGACGACGGTTCCATGCCCCAGGGTGCATGGACTGATATCTATCAGATTGGGGCCATGCTTTATATGGTCATCACGGGCAAGACGCCTGCGACTTCTGTGGCGCGCATGATCAGCGACCCCGTAGTGCAATTGACCGCCGACAGTTATCCGGGTTACAGCGCTGAATTTTTGCACGGCGTACACCGGGCGTTGGCGGTGAAACCGGAAAGCCGACCACAAACTATTGCTGAGCTTAGGGATTTGTTGGGTATACGTACGTTCACCGCGCCCGCGCTTTCGACCTGGGCGGCTTCAGGCGCCATGCCATTGATGGAAATGGCTCAGCCTTCACCTGTAGAGGCTCCGACGGGCTTCGGCTCCGATCGGCTGCAAGTGGATTTGATGCCGGTGCTGGCGACTACTGACACAGCTGTGCCGGTGGCGATTGACCAAACTGATGTCAAGACGTTGCCTCGGGATGTTGCTGTGTTGCAGGCCTCAGCAGAGGTTGCGCAAATGGGCAAAGAAACTGTGCCGCCTGCACCGGTGAAGGCCACCCCGGCCAGGCCGGCCGAGCCGCCACAAAGCCCGGCCACTAAGTCCAACTTGGCCGAACCCAAGGAGCGCAGAGCGCCTTTGCCAACCCCCCATGCAACCCGCCCGGCGACGAATCGTCGTCTTTGGACTTGGCTTGTAGTGGGGTCGCTCCTGTTGGGTATAGGGATTGTTTGGTCACTCGTTGGGGGGCGTGGCGAACAGGTGCCAGTTAGTGCCGCGCTGGCCTCTACCGAGACCAAGTCTTGGCTCCATGCACAGAACGAAAATACTGTTTCGAGCCTGGAGGACTACCTGCAACAATTTCCCGGCGGCGAGCATGCAGCCGAAGCAGTAGACCGCCTGTTGGCCCTTAGTCGACCGGTCGCGGTCGCACCAGAGCTGCCGCCGTCGAGCGCAGCGTCTGCTTCAAATGCAGCGGCGCGCAGTGTTGAGGTGCCGTCGCCTGACGCGTCGCCTGCGGCATCAGCCGCAACTACCGCAGCATCGAGCCAACGTAATAGCAAGCTCCCTTTGGTTGCCGCATCCCAGGCTGCATCTCCCTCGGATCAGCTTTCCGCGACAACGCCTGCGCGCGCAGATGCTAAGGCGTCTGAGCCGCGTGTGACGGGTAAGGTTGTGTTGCGGGTTACGCCTTGGGGCAATGTTCGGGTCGACCGCGCGCCGATGGGCACCACGCCCCCGCTGACGCAACTTGAGCTATCTGAAGGGCAACACCAGATTGATATTACGAATCCAGCGTCACCGTCCGTGAGCAAAGTGATTCAAGTAAGGAAGGGCGAACCTGTGGTCATCAACCACAAGTTTGAGTAAGGCAGGCAATCATGGCGCTGCGCCTCGTTTTTGGCCGGTTAAGCGGGCGCCTGTTGATGGCGCTCTGGCTATCCGCCACGACCGCTTGGGCCAACGATTGCCAAGAGACGTCTCCAGTCGCAGCTGCGACCGAGAGTGCAGCTGCGCCAGGACGGCAGTTTCTAAGCCAGGGTGTCGCGTTGTTCGATGCCAAAAATCTCAAAATGGCGGAGCGTGCGTTGCAGTCAGCGCTGTTTGCCGGGCTGCCCAATCCGCATGAGCGGGTGCTAGCACACAAATACTTGGCTTTTGTGTTTTGTAGCAATGGCGAGACTTCTCGCTGCGAGGCTGAATTTGATGCGGCGTTTTTGGCGCGCCCGTCGTTTTCGTTGGATGCTTATGAAATCCAGAATACACCCTGGCGGGATGCCTACCGAAAATCGCAAACCCGTTGGGCTGCCCATTGTGGAAAGCCGTTGGCACCCATACAGCCGGGCCAAAATGCAGGCGCGTTTGCGTTGAACAGCACGGTGATCGTGGCGATTTCTCCGTTGTTGCCAGCTGCGGCAGGGTTCGGTTCGTCGGTGGCAAAGTCGGCAATACCTAGCGTCCTGCCACAAACCAATGTACGTTTACGGGTTTCACCTTGGGCCAGGATAGAAGTGGATGGCAAACGATTTGGTGTAACGCCGCCAATGACGCACTTCAATTTGCCCCAAGGTACCCGTACGATCGAATTGTCGAACCCAGGATTTGAAACGGTGAAGCGGGTGGTGCGGGTGGTCGACGGACAAACTGTCACTATTGCCCATGATTTTGATGCAAGGTAAAGAGTAATGAAAATTCCAACATCCCTGTTGCTGCGTATGACAAGTTGCGGCGCGCTGGTCCTTTTGCTTGTGGCCTGTGAAACCATGCCACAACGCAATCAACCGGTGGCCCCAGCAGTGCCAGTGCTGGCAGTACCTGAGGTACCGCCACAACCTGTCAAGCCCGTGGATCCGCTGGCCCAGAAGGAGCAGGCCCTGAGTGAAGCCTTGACGGTTTATGCCGAGGGGCGCTATGACGATGCCGTGGCGTCGCTCACTC
>JBBQBG010000353.1:0-3530 GCA_038317285.1 Burkholderiales bacterium
GTTGACCAAGCACGCACCCCAGGGCGTGAACGTGTACTTTGACAATGTGGGCGGCGACATTCTGGACGCGGTGCTGACCCGCTTGGCACGCGGTGCACGCATCATCATCTGCGGCGCGATCTCGCAGTACAACAACACCACACCAGTCAAGGGCCCGGCCAACTACCTGTCGCTGCTAGTGACGCGCTCCACCATGACCGGCATCGTGGTGTCCGACTACTACGACCGCGCCATGGAAGCCGCCATGGTGATGGCCGGCTGGATCGCATCGGGCAAGCTCAAGACGCGTGAAGACGTGGTCGACGGCCTGGACAACTTCCCCAAGGCCTTTGACATGCTGTTCACCGGCGGCAACAACGGCAAACTGGTGCTCAAACTGGCGGCTGCTTAAACGCCACAGCAGGGCCGAAGTGCGGCCTTTCGGGTGTACGCTTATGCCATGCACATTACGCCCGATGGCCCCGCGCCAGACCCCACTTCGCTTATGGCTGCTCCTGCGTCAACCACCCTGGCGTTGCGCCGGGTGGCGATCGACACCTACCGTGAAAACGTAGCCTACCTGCACCGCGATTGCGAGGTCGTTCGGGCCGAAGGTTTCCAGGCTTTATCCAAAGTGGCGGTGCGTGCCAATGGGCGGCGCATTCTGGCCACACTCAATATCGCCGATGACACGGCGTTGGTCGGATGTGGTGAGCTGGGCCTGTCGGAAGATGCCTTCCAGCAACTCGATGTCGCCGCGGGTTACCGAGTCTCCGTAGCGCAGGCCGAACCGCCCGAATCTATTGGCGCGCTGCGCCGCAAGATCGGGGGTGAGCGACTGGGCCGGGAAGACTTCAAGGCCATCATCCAAGACATTGCCGACCTCCGCTATTCCAAGATTGAGCTGACCGCGTTTGTGGTGGCCACCAACCGCGACGAGATGGACCGCGAAGAAGTCTATTACCTGACCGAGGCCATGGTTGCCAGTGGGCGCCGCCTGGACTGGCACGAGCCGCTGGTGGTCGACAAACATTGCATTGGCGGCATACCGGGCAATCGCACGTCGATGTTGATCGTGCCCATCGTCGCCGCGCACGGCATGCTGTGCCCCAAGACTTCGTCGCGTGCCATTACGTCCCCGGCAGGCACCGCCGACACCATGGAAGTGCTGGCCAACGTGGAACTGCCCATCGAGCAATTGCATGATCTGGTGCGCAAACACCGTGCCTGCCTGGCATGGGGCGGCACAGCGCATTTATCACCGGCAGACGATGTATTGATCGCCGTGGAGCGCCCTTTGTCGCTGGACTCTCCGGGGCAAATGGTGGCCTCTATCCTGTCCAAAAAAATATCGGCTGGCTCCAGCCATTTGGTGCTGGATATTCCGATTGGCCCCACCGCCAAGGTTCACTCCATGCCCGAGGCGCAACGCCTGCGCCGCTTGTTTGAATACGTGGCCCGGCGCATCGGTTTGTCGCTGGACGTGGTGATCACCGACGGCCGCCAGCCCATTGGTTTTGGCATTGGCCCGGTGCTGGAGGCGCGCGACGTCATGCGCGTGCTCGAGAACGATCCCCGCGCGCCCATGGACCTGCGGCAAAAGTCACTGCGCCTGGCGGGGCGGCTCATCGAGAGTGACCCCGATGTTCGCGGCGGCGACGGCTATGCCATTGCCCGCGACATCCTGGACTCGGGCCGGGCGCTGGCCAAGATGAATGACATCATTGCGGCGCAGGGCAGCAAGGGATTTGACCACCGCAACGCCGCCTTGGGCGCACTGAGTTTTGATGTGCGGGCACCGGTTGCTGGCACGGTGGTCGGCATCGACAACCTGCAGGTCGCCCGCATCGCCACGCTGGCAGGTGCGCCCAAGGTGAAAAGCGCAGGGGTTGATTTGCACCGCAAACTGGGCGACGTGGTGTCGGCAAACGACCTGCTGTACACCGTGTATGCCAGCTTTAGCCCCGACCTGGAATTTGCCCGCCAGGCCTGCCAAAAATCCAGCGGCTTCACCATTGGCGACGTAAAAGATCTGTCACACGTTTTTGTGGAGTCCTGATGCCCAACACCGCACTTTTGCTGCACTTTGAAGAAGACCAGGCCAGTGCAGATCGCATCGCCCAGGCCGCGCAGTTGTCAAACGCCTGCATCGCGCGCCACCGTTTTCCGGACGGCGAACTCAAGCTGCGCCTGCCGCCCGAACTGCCAGAGCGTGTGGTGCTGTTGCGCACCCTGAACGACCCCAATGAAAAACTGGTCGAGCTGCTGCTGGTGGCGCAAACCGCACGCTTGCTGGGTGCCGCCCACTTAACGCTGGTTGCGCCCTATCTGGCCTATATGCGGCAGGACATCGCCTTCCAGGCGGGTGAAGTCATCAGCCAGCGCGTCGTTGGTGGCTTCTTGGCAACCCTGTTTGACGCCATCATCACGGTGGATCCGCATTTGCACCGCATCGCCACGCTGCAAGAAGCCGTGCCTCTGGCACAGGCCACCGTGCTCAGCGGCGCACCGTTGTTGGCGGACCTGATCGCCAGTCGGCTAGACAAGCCGCTGTTGGTTGGGCCCGACGAAGAATCGGCTCAGTGGGTGGCCCAGGCCGCAGCGCGCCATGGGTTCGACCACGGGGTGTGCCACAAGATTCGCAGGGGCGATAAGGACGTGCAGATTGCGCTGCCCGACATGGCAGTTGACGGCCGCGCTGTCGTGCTGCTGGATGACGTGGCCAGCAGCGGCCACACGCTGGCAGGTGCGGCGAAGCTGTTGCTGGCCGCAGGTGCAGCGTCGGTCGATGTGGCCGTGACCCACGCGCTCTTCGCCGGTGATGCCCTGCAAATCATCTTGCAGGCCGGCGTTGGCCAGGTCTGGAGCACCGACTGCATCAGCCACCCCAGCAATGCCGTTAGTATGGCGGGCTGCATTGCTGATGCACTTGTAGCCCACAACCCTTAGAAAGCTGTCACTTGGAATCTCCGAAATACCAGAACGAACGCACATTGGCCGATGCCTGGGCGGACCTTAAAGCCCATGCTGATGCCGGTATCCCATTGCAGCCCGATGCTTATCGCCTGGCCTTTGCGGACCCCGAATTTTTGTTGCGCCGTGAGACCCGCGGCATCCGCTTCCAGCTCGAAATGCTCAAGCCCGATCTGGAGCAGCAAGAGCAGGGCATTGAAAACACCGTGGTCGTGTTTGGCAGCGCGCGCTTTAGCTCCATGGAAGACGCCCAGCGCATCATGGAGCAGGCTCGCCAAGACAACAACCCCGCAGCCATAACGGAGGCCCAGCGCCACCTGCGCAACGCGCACTACTACGAGCAAGCGCGCGCGTTTGGCCGCATCGTTGCCACCCAGTGTGCGGCCATGCCCGAGCGCGAGCGCATGTACGTGTGCACGGGTGGCGGCCCCGGCATCATGGAGGCGGCCAACCGGGGAGCGGCCGAAGCGGGTGCACTCACTGTGGGCCTGAACATTGCGCTGCCCCACGAGCAAGCTGGCAACCCCTACCTCACTCCTTCACTGAGTTTCAAGTTCCACTACTTTGCGCTGCGCAAA
>JBBQBG010000354.1:0-3517 GCA_038317285.1 Burkholderiales bacterium
GGCTCCGAAGATGCTGACTTTGATGCGCTAGCCGCAGAACAGGCCGAGTTGGAAGCCATTATTGCGACCGCCGGAACCGACTCCGAACACCAACTTGAAATCGCCGCCGATGCATTGCGCCTGCCACCTTGGGACGCCAACATTGGCGTGCTGTCCGGTGGTGAAAAACGACGCGTGGCCCTTTGCCGCCTGCTGCTATCCAAGCCCGACATGCTGCTGCTGGACGAACCCACCAACCACTTGGACGCCGAATCAGTCGACTGGTTAGAACAATTTTTACAACGCTACCCCGGCACAGTGGTGGCCATCACCCACGATCGTTACTTCCTGGACAACGCCGCTGAGTGGATCTTGGAGCTGGACCGTGGTTCAGGCATTCCGTACAAGGGCAATTACTCCGATTGGTTGACCCAAAAGGGCGCGCGTCTGGAGGCCGAGCAAAAGGGAGAAGAGTCACGCGCCAAAGCCCTGAAGAAAGAATTGGAATGGTCGCGCCAGAACCCTAAAGCGCGCCAGGCCAAGAGCAAGGCCCGTCTGGCCCGCTTTGAAGAACTGAGCGATTTCGAATACCAGAAGCGCAACGAAACCAACGAAATCTTTATCCCCGTGGCGGACCGCCTGGGCCATGAGGTGATCGAGTTCGTTGGCGTCACCAAGTCATTCGGCGACCGCGTGCTGATCGACAACCTGAGCTTCAAGATCCCGGCTGGCGCCATCGTCGGCATCATCGGTCCCAACGGGGCTGGTAAATCGACGCTGTTCAAGCTGATCGCCGGTAAAGAGAAGGCTGATTCGGGCGAGGTCAAGATTGGCCAAACCGTGAAGATGGCATTTGTGGACCAGCACCGCGATGATCTGACCAACGAAAAGACCGTGTGGGAAGACGTGTCGGGCGGACTCGACATCATCAACGTCGGCAAGTTCCAGATGGCCAGCCGTGCGTACTGCGGCCGTTTCAATTTCAACGGGGGCGACCAGCAAAAGCGCGTGGGCACCCTGTCGGGTGGTGAACGCGGTCGTTTGCACTTGGCCAAGACGCTGATTGCCGGTGGCAATGTGCTGATGCTCGACGAGCCATCCAACGATCTGGACGTGGAAACCCTGCGCGCGCTGGAAGATGCGCTGCTTGAATTCGCAGGCACCATGCTGGTTATCAGCCACGACCGCTGGTTCCTGGACCGCATTGCGACCCACATCCTGGCCGCTGAGGGTGACAGCCAGTGGACCTTCTTCGATGGCAACTACCAAGAGTACGAAGCTGACAAGAAGAAGCGACTTGGCGAAGAAGGTGCCAAGCCCAAGCGCATGCGTTACAAGGCGTTGAAGTAAACCTTTGTAAGACCTATAGCCATGTACGCTGCACCGGTCCAAGCCCCGTCACCGCAATACCAGGCGTTGTACCGTGCTACGGTGCAAGAGGCCGCTGCTGCAGGAAGCCTGCTGATGGGCAAGCTGGTGGCAGCGGCCCGCCTGGTCTTGCAGACGCGCGAGGCCGCCTGCCGTGACCTGCGTGAGCGTGACTTGTTGGCCCAAGCCGCCAAGCAGTTGCGCAGTTGGGAAGCCAAGTTGTGTGAGCGTTACCCTCATGCGTTGCTGGATGCCTTCACCCATCCTGAACCGGCCAAAAAAGCTGGCGTTATGGCCAGCGCCGATGTGGGTTTTGATGAGCTGGAACTGATGGACGAGGTACAGGTGCTGACCAGCGTGACGCTGGCGCGCACCCAGCAGGTGGCCATGCTGGCGGCCGAGGCCAGCCTGGCCGATCTCAACACGCTAATTTGTAGCACCTTGGGCCTTAGCGCGGTGAATGCGGAACGCAATCCGTTGCGGCCGCAAATCTATGTGAATGCGCTCAAGGCGGTCGTGCAGCAAACCGAATTGCCGGCCGCAATGCAGTTGGACTGGCTCAACGCCATGGGCTCAATCTTGGGCCAAGAATTGCGCGCGATGTACGAACAGCTGTGCGATTCATTGCGCGGCCAGGGCGTGGTGGCTGCCGGTTACATGGTCGTTCAAACCCCCAGTGCTGGTGCGGGCGTTCGCGGGGTAGGGCGAGGTATTGCGCAGGATGCGTATCTGGACCCCAATCTGCAAACGTCGGCGATGGGCACCCCGATAACTCCGGGCAATACCCCGATCGCGCCGACCGAGCCATCCGCTGCGCCCAAGGACGCTACCCTGCTCACGCTGGACAAACTGCGCCGCCTGCTTTCTGGTGAGCTAGATGCCCAGTCGCAACAGTTGTCTCCGATGGAGCAATTCGCGCAGCGGTTTTCTCGCGAATTTGAGCAAGACGCACCTAACCCCCCCGCCGAACAGGCCAGCGAATTCGATTCGACCGTACCCGCAGCCCTCGAAGCGCTCAAGGAGATGCAGCAGGTCGATGAAGTGGTACAGCGCCTGCAGCAGCGCCGCGGCGCTGCCCCTTTGCCGGTGCAGGCGGGCGACACCTCGGTCGAAGCGGTGCGGGCCCACTTACGGAGTCACGCGCGCGGCGTGGCCCAGTCGCTGAGTCTTGAAGTGATCACGCTGATGGTGGACAACATCGCGCGTGACGGTCGCTTGCTGGCACCTGTCCAACAACTGATCCGTCGGTTGGAGCCACCGTTGCTGCGGCTGGCACTGGTGGACCCCCGGCTCTTTACCAACAAGCAGCACCCGGCCCGTGTGCTGGTGCAAGAGATAGCTGACCATAGCCTGGCGTACGCATCGCCACAGGCCAAAGGTTTTGCCGAGTTTGCTTCGGCTATTGAGCAGGCCTTTGGCATTCTTAACGATGCACCGATCGAGAGTGCTGAGCCTTTTGAACGGGTGCTCGATGTTTTGCGCGAAGAATGGCGCGAGGCGGCACGTGCGGGCGCGCGAAACCGTGCGGCCGCCGTGGTAGCGCTGGAGCATGCCGAGCAACGCAACTTGCTGGCCGAGAAGATTGCCATAGAGATCGCTGCGCACCGCGACTCGGCCAAAGTGCCTGGCGTCGTAGTCGATTTCTTGTGCGGACCCTGGGCCCAGGTTGTGGCGCAGGCGCGTATCAATGGGCCAGCCGCTGCACCCGGTGCTGCCGACAAGTACCAGGCACTGGTCGCTGCGCTGCTTTGGAGCACGCACCCTGATATCAACCGCAAAGACGCGCCCAAACTCACACGCTTGGTGCCGCCGCTGCTGAGCACATTGCGCGAAGGGCTTGAGACCATTCGTTACCCGTCTACCAAGACCAGCGCTTTTTTTGAAGCGCTGATGGGCCTGCACCAGCGTGCATTCCGCGCCGATCACAAATTACAAGCTGCCGACGCAGTGCCACCGGTTATGGCTTCCAGTGCACCGCGCACCCATTCGGTGGAAGAGGATAACCCGTGGGTGGCTCCGGAAGAAGCCCAGGCCTCGAACTTCATGGAAATGCCTGAGACCCAGAACCCTGCGGGCGAAGCGGTCGCTGCGGCCGTAGACACCCCTGCTGCCTCCGATGCGGCGGATACCAATTCCGTCCTGGCTGTAGGCTGTTGGGTCGAGCTGCTGG
>JBBQBG010000355.1:0-3492 GCA_038317285.1 Burkholderiales bacterium
GCATTGGCGGCCTTTGCGGCTTCGGCGGCAGTTTTGGCGTGGTGGGTAGGCTCGCATGGGTACCAACTGAACGCTCTGTTGGTGCTGCAGGTAGTGCCCGTGGTGGCGATGGCCATCGTGCAGCCGACCAGCACCAGCTTCGTGGCCGAAATGGTCCCAACGTCTGATTTGACGCGGGCCGTCAGTTGGCAACAGTCTGCGCAATCCCTCGGGCGACTGGCCGGTCCGGCATTGGGCGGCATGGCACTGGCGATGACGGGAACAGTGGCAACGCTGTGGCTCTATGCCGCGCTATTACTTCTCGCCACGGTTTTTGCGATGCGCCTGCCCAGCGCCACCGGGTTGCCAAAGCCCGCTAGTGCGACCGGTTGGTGGACCGACATACGCGCCGGGTTACGGGCCAACTGGCTGGTTCGAATTGAGCGTGGTTGGATGGCTTCCAATTTTGTAACCTGGCTGTTTTTCTTTCCGGCGTTCACCATGTTGGTGCCATTGAAAGTGCTGTCGCTTCAGCTGTCGGCCCTGTGGCTGGGGCTGTGTGAAGCGGCATTGGCTTTGGGCATGCTGGCCGGTGCGCTGGGCGTGTCGCGCTGGTGGATGGGTCGCTACGGGCGGTTCAACACGCGTGTCCTGTGCGCAGCGCTGCAGGGAGTTGGCTTGGCCGTGGCAGGCATCACCGCCCAACCGCTGGTGCTGGTCGCCGCATTTGCATTTGTAGGCATGGCCAACTCTGCCATGGTTTTGGTCGGGCAGACCCATCGCACGTTGGCGCGTCCGATCGCGTTTCGCGCCCGGATGTCGGCCGGTTCCATGATGACCACGCACATCGCAGCCTCCCTGGGCCCTATGCTTGCCGGCGCGGCCCTGATGCACTGGCCCATTCAAGGGGTGTACACCACATTCGGACTCCTCGGCGGCTTGGCCGCACTCTCGATTGCCGTCGTTCCCGGGTTCCGTGCCCTGATGGCCTTGGAGCACCACGAGGTGGAAGGCTGGTATGCGACGGCATATCCAAAAGCATTTACATAAAAAAAAGCCCACACCGACTTGCGGCGTGGGCTTTGAAGTTCAACAATCTCTAAACTAGCTTCTTATTTGGCGACGACGCGCACCATCTCCAAACACTTGTTGGAGTAACCCCATTCATTGTCATACCAGCTCACCAACTTGACGAAAGTGCCATCCAGCGCAATGCTGGCATCGGCATCAAACACGCTGGTGCAGGTCTCTCCACGGAAGTCAGTGGCGACGACCTTGTCTTCGGTGTAGCCCAACACGCCCTTGAGCGCGCCCTGGGATTGGGCCTTCATTTCGGCACAGATTTCAGCCAGTGTAGCGGGGCTGTTCAGCTCGCAGGTCAGGTCAACCACGGACACATCGCTGGTGGGCACGCGAAACGACATGCCGGTTAGCTTTTTGTTCAGCTCGGGAATCACCACGCCCACCGCCTTGGCTGCGCCAGTGCTGGAGGGGATGATATTTTCCAGAATGCCGCGGCCACCGCGCCAGTCTTTGTTGGAAGGGCCATCTACCGTTTTTTGCGTGGCGGTAGCCGCGTGAACCGTGGTCATCAGGCCACGCTTGATACCCCATTTGTCGTGCACGACCTTGGCCAAAGGTGCCAGGCAGTTGGTGGTGCAGGATGCGTTGGAGATGATGGCCTCGCCCTTGTAGGTGGTGTGGTTCACACCAAAGACGAACATGGGTGTGTCGTCCTTGCTGGGCGCAGACAAGATGACCTTCTTGGCACCGGCATCGATATGCTTTTGCGCCGTGACCTTGTCCAAGAACAGGCCGGTGGATTCGATGACGATATCAGCGCCGACTTCGCTCCACTTCAGGGCCGCTGGGTCGCGCTCCTGTGTCAAGCGGATCTTCTTTCCATTGACGGCCAAGGTATTGCCATCCACCGAAACCTCGCCCTTGAAGCGGCCGTGCACACTGTCGTACTGCAGCATATAGGCCAGGTAGTGCGGCTCCAGCAGGTCGTTGATGCCAACCACTTCGATGTCGCTGAAGTTCTGCAGTGCCGAGCGCAACACATTGCGTCCGATGCGACCAAAGCCGTTGATGCCAATCTTGATAGTCATGAAAATGCTCCGAGGGTTAAAAAACTAGGTGAGGTCCAGCACCATGCACGGCACTGTGACCTTGGTGGACTCGCCCACCAAAAAGCGTTCGGTTTCTGCGGGGTACTTGAATACCAACTTGCGCATCCAAGCCAGAAACTCTTGGCGATTGGGATTGCGGGCCTCGGATTCCGAGACCGCGTTTTCAGCAAAGGGCTCAATCAGTCGGACTTTGACGTCAAACGGACAGGCCATGGCATTGAGGTCAAATTTGACCTTGCCCAGGCTGGCGCGGTCCAGCGACTGCAAGAACGAGACAAATTCCATGTCCTTCAGAGCCATTCCTTGGGCACCTTCCGTACGCAGGCGTATGGTCTGCGTGGCGTACACCGGGGAGGTCAAGGGCTTCTCACAGTGCATGCGGTATTCCTTGGCCATGGTTTCACCGGTTTTAGCCAACAGGTAGTGTTTGGCCGCGTAGACCACTTCAACCTCGGGTGGCGCATCCGACTGCACGAACTTCAGGCGCAGCACAACGTTGCCTGCGGGTGTTCTCTCCCCAGCCGGGTACGGTAGTTTGCCAATTGGCCCTGTGAACTGGCATTGGCTCTGTTCCATGACGGTGGCCGATTCGGCAGAAATCACCTGCACGCCCTGCGGCACCTGCGCCCATGCGTCGTCACGCAACGCCGACATATCCGAGCGACCCGTGTTCATCGTTTCGGGAACGCCCGGAATGACCGGCTTCGATCCTCCCGCAAACGCCGCCGAGGCTAGCACCAAGGCTGCTACCCCTGTCACAGTCATCCGTAGCGTTTTGATATTTTGTTTGTAGCGCATGTTCGATCTCCCTATGTTTTGTTGATGGTTGGCCGTAAGCAGTCAAAGATTACGATCCGGCGCCATCATAGGACTGATCCATGCGCTGCGGCAACTGTCAGACCTTGCCCTGCAACACAGCTTGCACCGTATCCGCCACGTTTTCCGGCGTAAACCCAAAGTGCTGGAACAACACCGGTGCAGGTGCAGACTCACCGTAGGTGTCGATGCCGACCACGGCGGCGCAGCCATATTTCCACCATCCGTCGGACACGCCCATTTCCACCGCGACACGGGGAATGCCAGCTGGCAACACGGATGCTTTATACGCCGCGTTTTGTTTGTCAAACGTGGTGTTGCTGGGCATGGAGACCACGCGCACAGCGATCTTGCGCTCGGCCAGCAGCGATTGGGCCTTTAGCGCCAATTGCACTTCAGAGCCGGTGGCGATGATGACGGCTTGCGCCTTTTTCTTCAGACCCACTTCAGACGGCTCGGCCAGCACATAGGCGCCCTTGCTGATGGCATCCAACCCGCTGGCATCCGGTGCCAAGGCAGAGTCGCCTTTGGGTGCATATGTAATGTTTTGACGGCTTAACAACAG
>JBBQBG010000356.1:0-3475 GCA_038317285.1 Burkholderiales bacterium
GTCTTTCAGTGCGCACGCGCGCTTCCAGTTCTCGCTGGTCCTGCAAAAAAAGCACACAAAGGCTGTCGCCGGTTTGTCCCTGGTGCGCCGCCAGCCGGGCGCGGGCATGCACACGGCGGGGGCCGGCGTTGCCATGCCGTATCGTCATGTCTTCTTCCTGGTTGTGGCCTGTTCCCACGCAAAGGCGTGACAAGTTGAGCAAGGGCCGCCATCCCACTTCGTCGTTCAAGTCAAACATTTGGGCCTGCAGGGCCTGCTGCGAGCCCAGTAGTTGCCGCGCGGATGGGTTTGCGGCGCGCACACTTCCGCGTTCATCGATGACCAGTACGCCGTCTGGCAAGGATTCGATCACCAGTTCATTGACCTGGCGCTGGATAGTCGCCGCCAGGTCACTCTGGCGTGCCCGTAGCCCTTCGCTCGCCAAGCGGGTGGACAGTTGGTTGGAAAGCCAGGCGATGGCAAAGTAGCCGACCCCGCTGAGCGCAGTTTGTGCGAAATAGGGCGTTGCGTCGGTGGGGGCCTTGAGGTATGACAAAACGGCTTCCACCAACATCAACACCGTGATACCCGCAGCGGTCCCCATGGCTAGGCGCAGTGAGCCTAATACTGACGCAAGCAAGATGGGTAGCGCAAACAAGGGTGTGTAGTTAATACTGGTGCCACTGCCGCCTTGCAGCATTTGCAGTGCAGAAAACGTTAACAAATCCAGGCCGACCAGAGCGCCCCATACTCGATTGAAGGACTGACCCAGTGGACGAGGCCGAATCTGCAGCTTGCTGACCACGGTGCCCACGAGATAGGCGGCGCTAATGAGAATTTGTGCATCGCCGTGCGACGTGCCGGTCACATACAGGGCGGTTTGCAGGGCGACCAGCACCACCCCCAGTACCAAACGAGCGGTCATAAAGCCCTGCCACTGGCGTGCTAGGTCACGGGTATCGTTCGACGGCACGGATTGCGCTTCGGCGGTGTTTAATTCAAGCCAAGACTGGGCCGGTTGACTTGGCCCCATTTATGGCTCCATCTGAAGGCGGTGGGCGCTGCTGCAATAGACCCCCAAGGCACCCACCAGTGCGTCTGAGGCGGGTATGTGAATACCGCAGTTATTGCAGATCACAGTGTTGGTCGTAGGGGGTGTGGCGTGACTTTTCTGACGCTTTGCCTGCTGGCCAGCCTCGCGCCAAGTGCGCCAACGCCACGCCAGTATCAAAACCACCAGAAAAACGAGCAGGAATCGCATCAGGCTGTGCGACCCAAAATAATTTCCATGACAAAGCGTGAGCCGACATAGGCCAAAAGCAAAAAAGCCGAGCCCAGGTACAGCACGTTAACAGCACGTTTGCCGCGCCAGCCAAAGGCCGTTCGTCCGATCAACAGCATGCCAAACGTGACCCAGGCCAGCGTGGAGAAAACGGTTTTGTGGTCCCAGCGCCAGGCATGGCCAAAGCCGTACAGCGTCTCCCCGAACAAGACGCCAGCCAGTAACGTGGCGCTGAGCAACACAAAACCGGCACCGACAAAGCGGTAGGTCAGTCTTTCCAGCGTCAGCAGTGGCAGGCCACTGTTGGGGTCCTGGGCATGGCGCATGCGTGCCTCGGCACGGGTCATGAACCACGCATGCACGACGGCAATGCCGAACATCCCATAGCAGGCAATGCCAAATGCCAAATGCACTGCCAACCAGGCCGAGGCGGTGACGGGCATAGGCCCACCAGGGAAGAAGAAAGCCGCCATCACGGCCGCCGCACCCACTACACCCAGTGTCCAGCGGGTCGGTAGTTGTGGAAATATCTGGCTCTCGACCGCATAAATCGCAGCCACCAGCCAAGCCGTCACCGACATGGCTGGTGCAAAACCGAAATGGGGATGCTCGCCCAACAGCGTGATGGCCAGCACCGCGCCGTGCATCAACCAGGCCGCGCCGACCCATAGCCGCGCTGCAGGTGCGTTGACTTGCGTCGTGCGCAATGCAGGCCAGCCATAGGCCGCCGCAGCCAAAATCGACAGGATTAGGCTGAGGTGAGGCGCACTGGTTAAAATCATATGCACAGTTTAGCGTTTTGCTTTCTGCACCGGTAACCCATCCATGGCCTCAGCCCTCTCCGACAAACTATCTCGTCTCGTTAAAGAAATGCGTGGCCAAGCCCGCATCACCGAGACCAATGTGACCGACATGCTGCGCGAGGTCCGCATGGCCTTGTTGGAGGCCGATGTAGCCCTGCCCGTGGTACGCGACTTCATTGCCCGCGTCAAGGACAAGGCCATGGGCCAGGAGGTGTTGGGCTCCTTGCAGCCCGGCCAGGTGCTGGTCAGTATGGTCAGCAAAGAGCTCGCCGCCACCATGGGCGAAGGCGTCAGCGACATCAACCTGGCCGCCCAGCCCCCCGCCGTGATCTTGATGGCTGGTCTGCAAGGCGCGGGTAAAACCACCACCACGGCCAAGTTGGCCAAGCACCTGATCGAGAAGCGCAAGAAAAAAGTTCTGACCGTGTCTGGCGACGTTTATCGCCCCGCAGCGATCGAGCAGTTGAAGACCGTGACTGCGCAGGCAGGTGCCGAATGGTTCCCCAGCACTCCCGACCAAAAACCGGTCGACATTGGTCGCGCCGCGCTGGACTACGCCAAGAAGCACTTCTTTGACGTGCTGCTGGTGGATACCGCCGGCCGCCTGGCGATTGACGAAGTGTTGATGGCCGAAATCAAGGAGCTGCACGCGGTAGGAAATCCGGTCGAAACCCTGTTCGTCGTGGACGCCATGCAAGGCCAGGACGCGGTCAACACTGCCAAGGCATTCAAGGAAGCGCTGCCTCTGACCGGCATCATCTTGACCAAGTTGGACGGTGATTCACGCGGTGGTGCCGCTTTGTCTGTGCGCCAGATTACCGGCGCGCCGATCAAGTTTGCCGGTACCAGCGAAAAACTGGACGGGCTGGAGGTATTCGATGCCGAGCGCCACGCCGGACGCATCCTGGGCATGGGCGACATCCTGGCATTGGTGGAGCAGGTCACCGCGGGTGTGGACGTCGCCGCGGCGCAAAAGCTAGCCGCCAAGGTTAAGAGCGGTGCCGGTTTTGATTTAAACGATTTTCTGTCCCAGATTCAGCAAATGAAGCAGATGGGTGGCCTGTCCAGTTTGATGGACAAACTGCCGGCGGCCATGACCGCCAAGGCCGGGAATGTGGATATGGACCGTGCTGAGAAAGACATCAAGCGCAAGGAAGGCATCATCCACAGCATGACCCCGTTGGAGCGCCGAAAACCCGACCTCATCAAGGCCACCCGCAAACGCCGCATTGCCGCCGGGGCAGGCGTGCATGTTCAGGAAGTCAACCGCATGCTCAAGGAGTTTGAGCAGATGCAAACCATGATGAAGAAATTCTCAGGTGGCGGCATGATGAAGATGATGAAGCGATGGCCGGCATGAAGGGCATGCCGCGCATGCCCTTCTAAGTAGTTTTCGGCCCATTTTGGCCAT
>JBBQBG010000357.1:0-3452 GCA_038317285.1 Burkholderiales bacterium
GTTGTCCAGGTACAGCGCCTGGTTCTTGCTGCGTGGTTTCAGGTCGGCGCGGCGCGGAGCCAAGCTGGGGCCGTCGCCCTCGCCGGCCGAGCCATCACCGGACAGCATCAACTGCACGGTCGCGGCGCTGATGGGCTTGGCCGCCAGCTCGTACAGCGCCTCAATCAGGTCCATGCCGCGCTGGGCTTTGGCCTAGGGGCCTTCGATCTTGAACTGCTCGTGGCGGTGGGCGATGCGAATGTCCAGCGCCACTTCTATGGTGCGCAAGTGCTCGTCGGTCGGGCCGCACAGGTGGGACAGGCGGTTGTTGTTCAGCGGTTTGAAAGTGTGTCTGAGGATCAAGCTGATAATTCCATTCAGTGGATGGGGACTGACAAGCCAAATACAGAAAAGGCCCCATCATAGGCAACATTCCATAGGCCACTACGGCAAACAACCCAGGGCACACGATGATCGGCAAACTGACAGGCATTCTCAGCGACAAAAACCCGCCCCAGGTGATTGTGGATTGCGGCGGCGTAGGCTACGAGGTGCAGGTGCCCATGGGCACGTTTTACAACCTGCCCGCCACCGGTGAAAAAGTGTCGCTGTTGACCCACTTTGTGGTGCGGGAAGACGCCCAAATCTTGTACGGATTTTCTTCCATCGTAGAGCGTGCCGCATTCCGCGAGTTGATCAAGATTTCAGGGGTCGGACCGCGCACGGCCTTGTCGGTGTTGTCGGGCATGAGCGTGGGCGAACTGTCGCAGGCCGTCACGCTGCAAGAAGCTGGGCGCCTGATCAAGGTGCCGGGTATTGGCAAAAAGACCGCCGAGCGGCTGCTGCTGGAACTCAAGGGCAAACTCGGTGCGGACATTGGCGCGCCGACTTCTGTGGCCAACGATGCCCAGGCCGATATCCTGCAGGCTCTGTTGGCGCTGGGCTATAGCGACAAAGAGGCTGCAGCGGCGCTCAAGGCCTTGCCGTCCGAGGTGGGGGTCAGTGAGGGCATCAAGCTGGCTCTGCGCGCCTTGGCAAAATAATCAGGCCTGTGATATGGTTTTGTGCGTAGGCGCACAGTCCAGCCGATTCGCTTGGAAGGAAAATGGCGTCAGGCCTCGTGCACCACGCTGACGTCTGGCATCTCTGCAATGGCACGATGTGCGCAAATCGTTGAACAACAATTTGGGGGCAACAATGCCTGACCCCCAATATGCCAAGAGGTAAAAAATGGTCTACGAAGAGCGATTTTCCGACGCCGAGCTACAGCAGATCATTTCTGAAGGATTTATCTACATGTGCGCCTGCCCGGCCAAGGTGGCCGAGGCTGTGCGTTCCGTGCGCGAACTCTACCGCTACCAGTTGGACTGTCTGCAGAACACTGACAACGACGACAGGGTGCACAAGGCCATTGCAAAATCGGCCATCATGACGCATGCGCAGTTGCAAGACTGCATGGATGAAATCCTGATGCTCGAGAAGTGGGACCGCGGCACATTGAAAATGCCGGAAAATTTGCGTGTCAAGCAACTCAAGGCCATCACGGACGACTGAAACCCATGAATATTCGCACGACTTAATTCAAGGTCCTGGGCATGGCAGCAGCGGTTGCATTTTGAGAGGCGCTGCTGCAGATCGCGCCCATCAAGCGCTCTTCGCGTTGGTCCGAGTTCAAGCTGGGAGACGTACGTCTGGGCCGTGTGCTGAACGACTTAGATGAAAAGACAGCGGGGACTACTGCGCCTCCCGCACCGGCCTGCCGTTGAGCGCCTGCACCGGCCGCGCATTATTGGGATACAACTGCGTGAACAGTTTGAACTGCCCCTTGCTGAGGGTGACCGGCTTCTTCAACACCATCCACAACACGCCTTCGGAGCACGGCGGCGTGGTCAAAGACCCCATGAACTGGTAGTAGCGTTGGTCGGTGGGTAGTAGTTCGTTGAGGTTCAACAGGCCGACCGGCATGCGTACGCGGTCGCCGCTGTCCAGCGGCATGTAGGTCCACACTTTGTCGATAAATGGGCTGGCGGCGCCTTCGTCCAACAGTACAGCCACGACCGCCAACTGGCCCTCGTTGTTCTTGTGCACCAGGTGCGCCACCATGGGGAAGCGCTTGAAGTTGATTTGCTCTTCGGACGGTGTATGAAAGTGGAACTGCAGCAGCCGGTAGGTGGAGCCGCGTATCGTGATGGCGTTCTCTCCTTGCACATCTACCTGGATAGTGTGGCCGTTGTTGACGACCGTGCCGTTGCTCGGTGCATAGGCAAACTGCACGGGCTCTGCCGGTCCTTGCAGCGTGGCGCCGTCTTCGATATTGATGGGCGATTGGCGTTTGCCGGTGGCGCAGGTGTTGAAGTCGGGTTTGAGCTTGCCCCAGGCCTGCGGACCGTTGTCGCCTTCATACGCCCAGTGCACCTCACCGCCGCCATGGGCATGGGCGACCTCGGAGGCTGGCACGGACGGGCGCATTGCGGGCGCATCGGCCATGGCGTGCCCGCCCACGGCCGCTGCGCGGGCTTGTTTGTAGCGCGCGCTGGACAGGGCTTTGGCCGACGGTGCGGCAATGGGACTGGCCGACTTGGTTTCGCCCGCTGTTTTGTCTTCCACGATCACCGTCATCTTCTTGCTGGAGACCACGGTACCGGCCATGGCCGCCCGGATTTTTTCGGCCAAGGGGGTGTTGCTATTGGGCAATCCTTCCCCCGGGGCCGCTGTGTTGACCATCTCGCGCCCCTCGGACGATGAGGCTGGCTTGGCGGGAGCTGATGAAGGCTTGGCCGGTGCAGATGCGGCTTTGGCCGCGGGCGCAGTGGAGGCGGCCGCTGCCGTATGCTCTGCCGCGTGGTCTGCCGCAAAAGCCGAGGCGCACAGCGCAAGCCCCATGGCCATAAAAAGAGGACGCAACGCGGCGGGTCGGGGGTCCGGTTGGTGTGGTTTCGTCATGCGTGTGCGTGCCTTTTTGCTAACTGCGGAATCTTTCGCCCCCCGTCAAAGGTGCGGGCTTTCATGCATCGTATCGGCCAAACCGGTCGCGAACTTGAATTGTGCTGCGGTGGGTGCCCATCTGCGCGCTATAGTGGGCGTCCGCTTGTCCCCTTGCACGAACCCGTATCCTCCGTGAGCATCCAGATCGACGACTTTGCCGCCCCGCCTTCCAAGCGCATGGTGTCGGCAGCACCCACCTCGCCCCAGGAAGAGGCGATTGAACGCGCCCTGCGCCCCAAGTTGCTCGACGAATATGTGGGCCAGGCCAAGATCCGCGAGCAACTGGAAATTTTCATCAGCGCCGCCAAGATGCGCGGCGAGGCGCTAGACCATGTGCTGCTGTTCGGCCCACCCGGCCTGGGCAAGACCACACTGAGCCATATCGTCGCCGCCGAACTGGGCGTCAACCTGCGCCAGACCAGCGGCCCGGTGCTGGAAAAGCCCAAGGACCTGGCCGCGCTGTTGACCAACCTGGAAAAGAACGATGT
>JBBQBG010000358.1:0-3419 GCA_038317285.1 Burkholderiales bacterium
TTCTGGGTTTGAAATCGATGGCGCAAAAACTGCCAAGGACCTGGCCAGCCTCTGTGACCAACGGAATACCCGCATAGGCGCGCACACCCAAGGATTGCACGGTGGGGACGTCACGAAATACCGGCAATTGCGTGACATCATCGAGCACCAAAGGGCCGTCTGAAACCAGTGCGTAGTGGCAAAAGGTGGTGCCTTCCAGTTGCCGCGTGGTTTTGAGGGGTTCGCCAAAGCCAAAGGAGCTTTTGTAAAAATCGCGGTTCTGATCGACCAAGGATAAGAATGTCGCCGGGGACCCGATCAGTTTGGCGGCTAAACGTGTTAGCCGGTCGAAGCTTTCGTCGGGCGGAGTGTCCAGAAGGCAGGTTTTTCGCACCGCATCAATACGTTCAGGGTCAGCGATGGCAGACCTAACTGCTTCCGCATCTGGGGGCAAATGAGCTTTTTCCTGCATTGTTTTTCCAACTTGTTCTGGCTCTTTGGACCAAGCCCCTTATGTGGTGCCATCTCTTCTGATTCTAAGCACGACCGGCCGGCAATGGGCGATTCTTCGGATGACCGGTGTCGTCTGATTGTGTGAGTTCCCCACGCCAAGTTGTGTCCCAGCTTTCGCAGCATACTTGTCCGACACCATGCCGACCACGCCCGGTCGCTGCCACCACCAGCAACACCTTGCAGATTGCAGTATCCCGACATAGCGTCTCAAATTCGCGAAATGGTCTCACAGCGAACTGTGTCGCTCAACATTTCAACGTCTGCTTTACAAAAAAATGCACCTTCAAGCCGTTGTGTTCTAAACGCAGTGAGAGCGTTCCCGCCAAGCCGAATTGAGCGGCCGCGTTGTCGTGTTTTATTTTGAGCGCCTCGTGGTACCAGTCGGTGATCCTATTCACATTCGCCAGGCTGATTGGCTGCAAGGTCAGCGCCTTGGCATTCAGAATCGCATCCACCGCGCGCAGATTGCCGTTGCGCGTTTTTTTACTGGGGTGGGCCGCTGAGACCATCAGCGCCGGCCCCATAGTGGCGCGAACGTGCTGGGTGACCTTGTCTTGTAGTGCGAATAGGTCGGTCCCATCGCCGTTGATGGTTTCGTTCCACACCATCGCGCCCGTGCTGGCATCGTCCAGTTGCACCGCCAGGCTGATATTGTCAGTGCTTGCCAGCAGCGTGCCCCGCAGGATGAGGCGCACGCCGGCTTCGCGGCCCAGTTGCTGCAAGGGAAGCGCTAATTCTTTGGATGCGTATGCAAGCGTTGGCGTTGTCTTGGGGAGTAGGCTCTCTGAAGAGCCGCATCGATCGGGTGTTGCAGAATCCAGGACGCGATGAAATAACAGGGCAGTGAAACCGGGCTATTCGCGCATGACCTTAGGGGTTTCCGGGACTACGGATTTGGCAATTCGCAGGGCCACCGAAGGCGGGAGTGGGGTTTTCCATGCAGCGTGACGATGCAAAATTCGCGCTTGTGCGGTTGGAAGCCCTATCGATAAAATGGCGCACATGAACACATCCCCCTACATCAAGCATTGGCAGGCGCTGCAGTCGGCCGACGATTCCCATTACCCCGGCAGCGACGAGTTGCTGTCCATCGGCTCGCCTTTCGGCCGGGCTTTCGGCTTCAAACGTGTGGCAATTCACCATGAAGTGCTTCCGCCCGGTCGGCGCACCTCTTGGCCCCATGCCGAGAAGACCGAGGACGAGTTCATCTACGTGATCGAAGGCACGCCCGACGTTTGGCTGGATGGTGCATTGCACCGCCTGCAAGCGGGCGATGGCGTGGGCTTCAGCGCGGGCGACGGCATGGCACACACCTTCATCAACAACACACAGACGGATGTGCGCCTGCTGGTGGTGGGCGATGTGAACCGTGAGGACAACCAGATCCATTACCCGCTGCACCCCGAGCGCAATGCCGCGCTCAAAGAACAGCATTGGTCCGACACTCCTGCGCGCAGCCTAGGCCCGCACGATGGCTTGCCCGATGCGCTGCGCGAGCGTTTGACCGATAGCTGAGTGAATGATGCTGACGCGGGTGTCGGGCAGGGTGGTGCGAGAATGCCAAGCGCTTGCAACTGCTGTCCCCTGGAGCAACAACCGATGCAATTGAACATGCGATATTTTCTCGGCCTGGGCTTGGCAGTGTGCCTGACGACGGGCTGCGCAGTGGCCGGTGAAACTGGGCAACACTTCATCTCCAGGAACCAAGCTGCGGCAATGGTGCGCGCCAACAGCGTCATCATCTCGGATATCGGATGGATGCGACGCACCCCCAAGATGATCGACCAAGCCGATTGGGACAAGTCCAGCAAAACACTGAGTCCGCCAGACGCAGCAGCGTTGGGCCAATGGCTAGCAGCAAGCCCACGCCTCGACAAAGCACCAGATCCATCGCAATGCCAATTCGCACCGGGTTTCCAGATTCGGTTTCTCGATGAGAAAAGGGCAACGCTGGAGACCCTGTTGATCTGTCTCAATTGCAATGTGTTGGCGATAGGCGATACCTCCGCCAATGCATCAGGCCCTTCCAACCGGTACCGCGTTGACATGGTGCTAGCGCGCTATGGTGATGCCCTTTCACGCAGGGCCGATCTACTGGCATTGGTCGCAAGATATTTCCCTATCCATTGAATATTGACGCTGCTAAGGACGAGCCCAAATGACCCTCAACGACCTCTCCGAATCCTACGTACACCTCGTGCTCGCGGTGGGCCAGCACGACAGTGGCTATGTGGACGCTTACTACGGCCCTGCCGAATGGAAAGCGCAGGCGCAAAAGCTGCCGCTAGAGCACGTGCTGGCCAGCGCCAGTGCCTTGGTGGACCAGTTCGGCCGATGCCCGCCTGCCGCGCCCGACGAAGAGTTGCGTCAGCAACTGCTGGGCTTGCACATCCGCGCCGCCCACGCCTATGTGCGCAAGCTGATGGGCGAGACGATGACGTTTGATGAAGAATCTCAAGCGCTGTACGACGCCGTGTCGCCCACGGTGACCGAGGCGCAGTTGGAGGGCATCTTGGCCGAGCTGTCCGACCTGCTCCCCGGCGATGGCGCGCTCAACACCCGCATGATTGCCTTCAACCAAGCCTTTGCCATTCCGCGCGACCGGCTAGATGCTGTGTTCAGCGCGGCGATTGCAGAATCGCGTGCGCGCACCAAGCAATTCATTGACCTGCCGGATGACGAGACCTTCCGCCTGGAATACGTCACCAACCAGGTTTGGAGTGGCTACAACTGGTACCTGGGCAATAGCAGCAGCCTGATCCAGGTGAACACCGATTTCCCGATGCAGATCAGCCGCGCCGTCGACCTCGCCAGCCACGAGGGCTACCCTGGCCACCATGTTTCCCGCGTAAGAGAGTTTTTGTACGGCGTGTTGTACCTGGTAGTAGCGCTCTACCTGTGAGGCGTCCAAGCCCGCCAACGGAAAC
>JBBQBG010000359.1:0-3373 GCA_038317285.1 Burkholderiales bacterium
GCCCTGTCATCGACGCTGACTACAAGGCAGAGAATCTTGCGTTCGGGGTCCATCGGCTGGAGTCATTGTCTGGAGAAGCACACACCCAAGGCGTACCCGGCAAGGACCCCCAAGCGCGGGTATTGCTGAACTTGAATGCCCGTGGCCTACACAGCGCAGACCTGAGCCTGAGCAAGCTCCACGCCAACATAGACGGCACGTATGCAAAGCACACCATCCGCATCGCCGCTGATGGAAAGGTTCGCGGTCAAGCGCTGCAGTTGTCGATGGAGGCTTCGGGCCAATTGCTTGAAGAGGCGCAATCGTTGGCGTGGAATGGTGAGCTGCGCACCCTGCAGAATCTGACATCACCGCGCCTGCAGCTCGAAACTCCCCTGCAATTGGCGGTTGGGCCTGGCCGCCTGGAACTGGGTGCCGGCCGTTTGACAATGGCAAACGCTGCTATCGACTTGCAAAGCCTGGTTTACCGCGACGACCTGGTGCGTTCTGAAGGTAGCATCCAGTCGCTGGAAGTGGCCCAGCTCTTGGCCTTGCAAAAACAATTCACCGGCCAAGCGCCCGCCATGTCCACCGATCTGGTTCTGGACGGTCGGTGGAACCTAACACTCGCTGACCGCGCCGACGGTTTTGTTGAAATCAACCGACGTGGAGGTGACTTTCGCTTGAATGGGCAAAGCGCGATTGGGCTTAGCCTGTTGGCTTTGCGCGCCGACTTTCAGGCCGATCACATTGCACTGCAGGCGCAAGCCAAAGCGACACGCATGGGCACCGTGGACGGACAAGGGCAGATTGGGCTGCAGCGGGTGGACGGAAGGCTTGCCATCTCCCCACGTTCTCCGGTTTCTGGACGCATGACAGCATCGATCCCAAGCCTGCAGACCATAGCCGCACTTGCCGGCCCCCGCATGGCACTGGCCGGCGAAGTGGCAATGGATCTTACGGCGAGTGGCACGCTCGGAGTGCCCGTTTTTTCGGGCACCGTGACGGGAGACCGTCTGGGTCTGACTCTGTATGACCAAGGCGTGCATTTGCACGATGGCATTGCACGCTTGCGCCTGGAGAACAACATCCTGGAACTGCAGCGTGTGGAATTCCACGGTGGCAGCGGTACGCTGAAGGCGACTGGTCACATGGCACTGGACGGCGCCCAGCGCGGGTTGAACGCGACGATCGTTGCCAGCAAGCTGCAGTTGTTGGCCAGCCCCTCGGCGCAACTGACCGTGACGGGCAACGCCGAAGCGGCCACTGCGGCTGGCCAATTGCTGGTGACGGGCAAATTTGCAGTCGACCATGGACTGTTTAACCTGCCAGAGCAAGCTGCACCCCAACTCGACGCCGATGTAGTCGTGCTCAGGGGCAAGCAAACGCAAACGGCCGCGCGCATCAATCGCAAGCCGGCCGAGCAGCCCGCTGGGGCATTCACGCCGCGCATCAATGTCGACCTGGATCTGGGCAACGACTTCTTGTTCAAAGGCGCAGGCGTCAATCTGCGTTTGGCGGGGGTATTGAATCTGCGCAGTGAACCGGGCGCAACGCCGCAGGCATTTGGCACTGTAAACGTAGTTGAAGGCAGTTATGAGGCATTTGGTACCCGACTGGCAGTCGACAGCGGGGTGATCAATTTCCAGGGCTCGCTCAGCGATCCCAATCTGAACATTTTGGCCATGCGCCGCCAGCAGGATGTTGCCGCAGGGGTGCGCGTGACGGGAAACGCACGCCAGCCCAGAGTGCAGTTGGTGTCGGAACCCGACCTGCCACGAGATGAACAATTGTCATGGCTCGTGTTCGGACGCAACAGTTCGGGCGGGGAAGCCGGTCAGGCGCAAGCGGCCGTTCAGGGCGCCGCACTTGGCCTATTTAACAAATTTGGCGCCGGGCGTGCTGCGCGCAGCGTCGGACTGGACACCATCTCCATCGGTGAGAGTAAATATGGGCTCGTCGGTGCACAAGTTGTCAACCTTGGAAAGGAGATTTCTGACCGCCTGTACATCGGCTACGAACAAAGCCTGGCCGGTGCCGAGAGCGTTTTAAAATTGATCTATGCGCTGACACCCCACTGGTCTGTCGCGTTACGAGGCGGTACGGTGACGGGCGTGGATGCGCTTTATAGCAAGCGCTTTGACAAGATCCGCTGAGGCCAATTTAGCCAAGTCTTACTTGGGCACATCACCAATGGCAAAGCTGACGCATGGTGCACTGAAGTCGTCAAACGAAGCACCCAGTGCGATCTCGCCGTTTCCCACCAGTGTGCATTCTTGCCGCCGCAAGGCAATGACCGAATCGCTGCCAGCGAAGCGTACCCAGGTCCCGTAGCTACTCAAATCTTCCAGCAAGAAGTTATTCCCTCTGCGGTCGATGCGAACGTGCATACGCGACACGCGCTGGTCATTCACCGGAAAGTGGGAATCGCTTTCACGCCCGACATAAATGGGGAAATCGAGTCCAGAAAACGTCGTCGTCTGATCAAGGCATTTGAGCGTCAGCGTGCTCAGCGGCCGCGCCGAAGGTGCCATCAAGGAGTCCAACGAAGCCGGAACGGTCAAAAATTCGGCTGAGGTATCACCCTGCCATTCAACCCGGTGCACCTCCACGGGGCCAGCCTTGCCGCGTATGTCCATCATGCCGAGATTGCGGGACCGGATCTCCACAGGGTCCACCAGCGCCGCAATGACAGGTTGAGACACCAAAATCTGCTCGGCCCCGGCCAGGTCGCTCAGGCGGGCGGCCAGAGTCACCGCATCGCCAAAGCAGTCGCTGTCTTGCTCCACGACGGGGCCGCGAGCCATACCTATCTTGATTTTCATGCGCAACCGCGCTGGCCAGGTGCTGATGCGATCGTGGTGCAAGCGTTGCATCTCAGCCATGGCATGCACGGCGGTCGTGTTGTCGGAAAACGCCATCAGCACGCCATCGCCCAGATATTTGATCACGCGACCGCCGCGCGATTCGCACAGTTTTCCGATCCATTGCGTAGCGCGTGTCAGGGTCTCGGCAGCCTTGGAGTTGCCTTGCGTTTCATACAGGCCGGTGCTTCCTGTGAAATCGGCGAAGACAATCGTGGTGTCGACCATGGTGGTGAATAGCTACAAGATAGCGAACAAATTCTCTTTATTGTGCCATCGCAAGCCATAGCCCAGGCCCGAGCCGCTGTCAGCGGCAGGCCAGTTTGGTAACTGACGCGTTGCAGGGAATGTATTGCTCGCGGATTTTTTTGTAGCGGCCATCCTGCATCATGGCGCCCAGGCTGCGGTCCAGGTTCTTGACGAACTCCGGTGTCAATGAGGCCTGGCTCAAGGCCAGCAGGGCGGGTTCGCCCGACACCACAATTTCGGTCTTGACAATGGCATCAGAGAGACCCAATTGTTGCAACTCC
>JBBQBG010000360.1:0-3331 GCA_038317285.1 Burkholderiales bacterium
TTGGTCACCGAGCACCTGTCGCAGGTGCTGGAGCCCGGCATGCACGCCTACCTGTGCGGTCCACCGGGCATGATTGACGCGGCCAGCGCGCAGTTGCAGCAGGCGGGCCTGCCCAAGGCGCACCTCCATGCGGACCGCTTCACTACACGCCATGATGTGGTAGCCCTCGCCAATGCTGAATCTACTGCTCCAATAAGCATAGCGCCACCGCAGAATGTTGGCGAAACACTGGTGGCACTGTGGCACTACCTCAAGTTCTTTCTCTTCCACGTTCAGGGGCTTGCCGTGGCGGCGGCGCTGTTTGCCGGCGGTGGCTGGATCACGCTGGCACTCATTGGCCTGAACCTCTTTAACACCCTGGGCGATATGCTCTTCGGGGATGACACCACCACCCCGCGCTACCGCCATCCGTGGGTGCTGACGGTGCAGTTGTGGATGGCCTTGCCCGTGTTGCTGTTGATTTGTTTCGCCGCGGTATGGAGCGTCAGCACAGCAGACGTCTTGGGTGTTGGTGCAGTGCTGTCGCAGTGGAGCGGCGTAGATCTTTTGGCGGCGCGCGCAGCAACCCATTGGGGCCACCACGTGTCGGCGTTTTTCTTGACCGGGCTGATGATCGGCACGGTGGGGACCATTCCCGGCCACGAGCTGACCCATCGCACCTGGGAGCCGGTGTCGCTATGGGTGGGGCGTTGGCTGCTGGCCTTCAGTTTTGACGTGGGCTTTGCCATTGAACATGTGTATGGGCACCACCGTTACGTCTCCACGCTGGACGATCCCGCCACCGCACCGCGCGGGCGCAACGTGTACGCCCATATCGTCATCTCAACAGCACGCGGTAATGCCAGTGCCTGGCACATTGAAGCCGCGCGCCTTCAGCGCCGTGGACTACCAGTTTGGTCGTGGCACAACGCCTTTTTGCGCGGGCTGGGCATGAGCGCTGTGCTGGTGGCCGCCGCTTGGGCCATGGGTGGCTTTGCCGCAGCCTTATTCTTTTGTGCCTGCGCGTTGTGGGGCAAGGCCTTGTTGGAGATCGTGAACTACATGGAGCACTACGGCATGGTGCGCGACCCGGCGCAGCCAGTGCAGCCACGCCACTCGTGGAACACCAACCGGCGCATCAGCTCCTGGGCGCTGTTCAACCTGACCCGCCACTCGCACCACCATGCCCAAGGCGAGGTGCCCTACCAGGATCTGAAGCCGTACCCCCACGCACCCATGATGATCGGTGGCTACCTCACCACCATTTCGGTCGCGTTGATCCCCCCGTTGTGGCACCGATGGATGACGCCGAAGGTGCTTGCGTGGGATCGTGATTACGCCAACGCGGCGGAGCGGGAACTGGCGGTGCAGGCCAATGTGCGGGCTGGGTGGACGGTTAGTCCCGCATACGCGGTGTTGACACAGAGCAGCTAAAGTCTTGGGCTGGTAGCCCTTCAACCGCGTGAAGCAATCAGCTGACGCGCCATATCCAAGACAGCTTGCAAGGCATGGGGTTGGTCCGCGGCCACGATGTGCCGCTGCGGCATGGAACGCAGCCAAGTGACTTGGCGCTTGGCCAACTGGCGGGTGGCGATGATGCCCAGCTCTCTTAGCCCGGCAGTCGGCAAAGGTCCGCTTGCCCCGGAGGCTTCGTGTGCATCCAAAGCCTCCCAGGCCTGGCGGTAACCCACGCAGCGCATCGACGGCAAGTCTGGGTTCAAGTCGCCCCGCGCGCGCAAGGCCCGCACCTCGTCCACAAAACCCTGCGCCAGCATGGTGTCAAAGCGCTGGGCAATGCGCCCATGTAACCAGCTTCTGTCCAGAGGCTCTAAGGAAATTAGGCCGCTAGCCCTCGTGGAATGTGCGTGAGAAGCTACTGATTTTGTAGCATCCTTGGCGGCGTGAAAGTGGGACAGTGGCAGGCCAGACACTCGGTATACCTCCAGCGCCCGCTGGATACGCTGGCTGTCCGCGGGTGCTAGGCGCTGGGCCGTGATCGGGTCAACCAGCGTCAACTCGGCATGCATCGCGGGCCAGCCTTTGTCAGCAGCTTCTTGCTCCAGAACCGCACGCACAGCGGGGTCGGCAGCGGGCATGTCGTCTATGCCATCGAACAGCGCCTTGAAATACAACATGGTGCCGCCTACCAGCAACGGAAGTTTGCCGCGCGCTGCAATATCGGCGATCAGAGCCTTGGCATCGCGCACAAACTCGGCGGCGCTATAGGGCTGCAAGGGATCGCGTATATCGATCAGGTGGTGCGGTACCAAGGCTTGTTCGGTAGCGCTGGGTTTGGCGGTACCAATATCCATGCCGCGGTAGACCAGGGCTGAGTCGACGCTGATGATTTCACAATCGTGCGCCTGTGCGATGGCCAGCGCGGCCGCGGTCTTGCCAGCGGCGGTGGGCCCAGCCAGGCACAGGTAAAAGGGCAGGGCGTCAGGATTTGCCATAGCGTTGTACCAGCGTCCAGGCGGTGAGTGTGATCATCACGCTCCAGAATAATATGCCCGTGACCAAGGGGCCGGTCGTGCCGTCCATGTGCGCGCCCAGCCACTGACCCGTGGCAAAGGCGCTGACCATGGCCAGAAAGCCATTCAAAGCCGAAGCAGCACCGGCAGCCTGCGGGAACGGCCCGACCGCGCCGCTTTGCCCACAGGGGTTGTGGATGCCGTGCGCCAGCATGAACAGCGCAAACGGCAGCTCAATCGCCCAGGCCGATTGCACACCGGCGAAGGCGAGCACGGCCACGGTGCTGCCACCCGCCAAAGTCAGGGCACCGGCAATTGCCACCGCGCGGCGCACGCCGAACCGCCGTAGCAGGCGACGGCACAAGAAGGTACCCAGCAGATAGATGAAGGAATTGGCAAACATCACCAGCCCGTATTGCAGGGTGCTCAAACCCAGCACGCGGATAAACACAAAGGACGACGACGCCAAGAAGGTGAACAACCCGCTGTAGGCAAAGGTCGACAAGGCGGTAAAGGCTAGAAACGTGGGGTTGCGCACAATGCCCAACCAGGTGTGCACCAAGGTGCCCAATTGCAGCGCCTGCGGATTTTTAACCGGAATGCTCTCTTCAAAGCGCAATGCAATCAGCGCCAGGCTCAGCGCGCCAAAAACCGACAGCGCCAGCAGCGCCGTGTGCCAGTTGAACAGCGCGGTCAGAAAGCCGCCCAGTGGTGCGCTCAAGCAGGCTATCACGCCCAGGCCACTCAGGCCCTTGGACATCACGTTGGCGCCTTGCACCGGCGTGTACAGATCGCGCACGATGGCGCGTGCGCACATCACCGCTGCACCCATGGCCGCGCCTTGGACGGTGCGCCAGACGATCAGCAACTCCATGCTGGTC
>JBBQBG010000361.1:0-3330 GCA_038317285.1 Burkholderiales bacterium
GTCGAAGAAGCGGGCGCGCAGTTCGAAATGCAGGGCCTGCTGACGCTGCTCAACGTGGCACGGGTCGGCCAGGTGCATCTTTTCTACCGCGCGCGCCTGCTCAGCGACGTCTTCGACCCCGGCACCGAGACCATAGAGGCCAGGTTGTTCGCCGAAGACGAAATTCCGTGGGACGAGATTGCCTTTCGTACCGTCAAAGAAACGCTTGAGCGCTATTTTGCCGACCGCAGGGCCGGCCAGTACAGCATCCACCAGATGGACATCGTCTAAGCGCCATGGCATCCACCAAACGCGCCGCCAAAGAGAGCAAGCTGGCCGACGCCATGCTGGAACTGGTCTTGCATGTTCCCGCTAGCGCCGAGCCGGTATTGGCCCACCCGGCTGAACGGGCGCACGCGATCGCCCGCAAAGCGGCGCGCACGGCCAGCGTCGTATCGGGGTCGCTCTCCTTGCCACCAGGCTTCATCGGTTGGTTTACCGTAGTACCCGAGTTGCTGGGTGTCTGGAGGCTGCAGGCGCAGATGGTGTCTGACATTGCCGGTGTCTATGGTAAATCGCAAACACTGGGGCGTGAACAGATGCTGTACTGCCTGTTCAGGCATGTATCAGCGCAACTGTTTCGCGATGTCGTTGTGCGGGTGGGTGAACGCTTTGTGGTCAAGCATGCGTCGTTGAAAGTCTTGCAAAGCCTGGCGCAACAATTGGGTGTCCAAGTGTCCAAGGCCGTGATCGGCAAGAGTGCCTCACGCTTTGTGCCGCTGCTGGGTGCCGTCGGCGTGGGCGCCTACGCCTACTTCGACACCCTGCAGGTTGCCAAGACCGCAGTGGATCTTTTCGAGCATGAAACCGTGGTCGATGCCGACGATGCGGTCTGGGTCGATGTAGACGCGATCGGCAACGGCGATTTGCAAGAGAAAAAGCCTGCGGCCTCCATGTCGAAGACCAAGACTAAAAAGAAAAAAGTCCTATAGCCCTCGCCAATTAAGCGTATAGCGCTACTAAAAGAGGAGCATCCCGCTCCACCCCCCTCGTCTCTTTCATCCAACGCTCCATGGCCAAACTGTTTTTCCGCTACTCGGCCATGAACGCCGGCAAATCCACTGCTCTGCTGCAAATCGCCTACAACTACGAGGAGCAGGGCCAGCACGTGCACTTGTTCACCGCCGGTATCGACGACCGTAGCGGCGCAGGTTGCATCGCCTCCCGTTTGGGATTGAAGCGACAAGCCGATGTGTTTGATGAGCGCACGGATTTCCTCACGCTGCTCTCCGCCGAAAATGGCCTGGCGTGCGTGCTGATCGACGAATCGCAATTTTTGACGCCACAGCAGGTGCGCCAGCTACACCGTTTGGCCAACGTGGGCAATGTGCCCGTCATCTGCTTTGGGCTGCGTTCAGACTTTCTGGGCAACGCCTTTCCTGGCTCGGCGCAATTGTTGACGCTGGCCGACGACATCGAAGAGCTCAAAACCATCTGCGCCTGCGGGCGCAAGGCGACCATGAACATCCGCCTGGATGACCAGGGTCGGCGTGTGCACGCGGGGGCTCAGGTGGAAATTGGCGGCAACGAGTGCTACCAACAAGTGTGCGCGCGCTGCTTTTACGGCGACGCCTAGGCCAGCACGTCCCGTATCTGTTGCAAAGCCGCCGGATCTTCCATCGTCGTCAAATCGCCGGCATCGCGCCCTTCGCATACCGCCTGGATAGCACGGCGAAGCAGCTTGCCACTGCGGGTCTTGGGCAGCACGGTAACAAAACGCACCCGGGCCGGGCGGCCCACTGCGCCAATGCTGTTGTCGACCACCTTCATCACCTCGGCCTCCAGCTTCGCGCGCGCGGCATCATCCACCAGCATGCTTGCGTCCCGCAGCACCGCAAAGGCCACGGCGACCTGGCCCTTGAGCGCATCGGCAATGCCCACCACCGCCACCTCCGAGATATTCGGGTGGCTGGAAATGCTCTCCTCAATTTCGCGGGTGCCCAGGCGGTGACCCGCCACGTTGATGACGTCGTCGGTTCGGCCCAAGATGAAGAAATAGCCGTCCGCGTCCCGCACGCCCCAGTCAAAGGTGTTGTAGACCAGCTTGCCGGGGATGCTTTGCCAATAGGTTTTGACAAAGCGCGCATCGTCACGCCAGATGGTTTGCATGCAACCGGGGGGCAGTGGGCCTTCGATGGCGACCACGCCTTTTTGGTTGGCACCTGTTAACTCTTCGCCGGTGTTCTCGTCGAGCAGTTTGACGTTGTAGCCATACATGGCCACTCCCGGGCTACCGAACTTGCTAGGCTTGGGCTCTACGCCGTTGGCAATGCTCAGGATGGGCCAACCGGTCTCGGTCTGCCAGTAGTTATCGATGATGGGCTTGCCCAAGCTTTGGCTGATCCACTGCGCAGTGGGTTCGTCCAGCGGCTCACCGGCCAGGAACAGCGCGCGCAGGCTCGATAGGTTGTATTTGGTGAGCAGCGCCGGGTCTTGCTTCTTCAACACGCGCACAGCCGTGGGGGCGCTGAACATGACGCTGACCTTGTATTTTTCAACCAGACTCCACCAGATGCCGCCGTCAGGGCGTGTTGGCAGGCCTTCGTACACGATGGTCGCCATGCCCGCAATCAGCGGACCATAAATGATGTAGCTGTGGCCCACGACCCAGCCAATGTCGCTGGTGGAGAAGTACGTTTCGCCAGGCTTGCCACAAAAGATGTGTTCCATGCTGGACGCTAGCGCCACAGCATAGCCGCCAGTGTCGCGTTGCACACCCTTGGGTTTGCCGGTGGTGCCGCTGGTGTAAAGCGTGTAACTTGGGTGGGTGGAATCGAGCCACACACAGGGCACCACGGTGTCCAGGTGTTTCTGCCTTAGAGCCCTCCACAGATGGTCACGTCCCGCTACGATATTCATAGCAGCCAATTGCCGGTCTGCCAACAAAACCGCGCCAGGCTTGTGGCTGGACAAGTTAATGGCTTCGTCTAACAGGGGCTTGTAGGCAATTGCCTTGCCGCCGCGCGAGCCCGCATCGGCACTGACGATGACCGTGGGGCTGGCATCTTCAATGCGCGACGCCAGCGAGCCGGCCGCAAAACCACCAAACACCACCGAATGGATGGCGCCAATGCGGGCGCAGGCCAGCATGGCAAACGCCGCCTCGGCAATCATGGGCATGTAAATCAGCACCCGATCGCCCTTTTGCACACCCAGTGCAAGCAGCGCAGCAGCCATCGCTTGCACTTCGGCATGCAATTGGGAGAAGGTATAGACCTGCTCGGTATTGGTTTCGGTAGAAACGGCGATCAGTGCCGCTTGGTTGGCCCTGTCCTTGAGGTGGCGATCCAC
>JBBQBG010000362.1:0-3327 GCA_038317285.1 Burkholderiales bacterium
AGGAGGAGCCCGGAACGGGCGGGGGACACGAACGGAGTTACGTACCCTGCCCATCTGGCTCAGGCGTGCGCCCAAGCGCTTCGCGTGTAACCAATAAAACCTGATCCTCACCTGCACTGGTTTCCAGCCAAACCACTTCCAATGTTGGAAAAGCGGCTTCAAAGTAGGGGCGTTCGTTACCAATCTCCAGCACCAACACGCCGTCTTCGGTCATGTGTTGTGGCGCAGTTTTCAGCAAACCACGGATGAAATCCATTCCGTCACTGCCACCCGCCTGGTTGCCACTCAGGGCAATTGCGGGTTCGGCTTTGTATTCAGCGGGCAGGTCAGCCATGCTCTGTGCGTTGACATACGGCGGATTGCACAGGATCAGGTCGAACGGGCCGCGTGCTGACAGTGCCGCTGCAGCAAAGCCGTCAGACTCCACCAAGGCGATGCGCTCTTGCAAGCCGTGCTTGTCCACGTTGATGCGGGCCACGGCCAGCGCCTCGGCAGACAGGTCGGAGCCGGTGACAACCACGTCCGGGTAGGTCAGTGCCGCAATGACGGCCAGGCTGCCGTTGCCGGTGCACAGGTCCAGCACCGTGTGCGTTGATTCTTTCAACCAGTAGTCGATGCTGCCATCGACGATCAGTTCGGCAATCAGAGAGCGCGGCACGATGGCGCGTTCGTCTACGTAGAAGGCCACGCCTTGCAACCAAGCTTCTTGGGTCAGGTAGGCGGCGGGTTTACGCGTTTGGATGCGTGCTACCAAAATGCTAGCGGCTCGTGCAGCATCTACGAGGGCTACCGGCTCATTTGCCTTAGAGCCTTCGCCGTCCAGCGGGGTATCCAGCGGCAAGCCCAGGCTCCACAGCACCAGCCACGCGGCCTCGTCGCGTGGATTGGTCGTCCCGTGGCCAAATGACAGCTTGGCGTCACCGAGCTGCTGGGAGCCAGATTCAATCAGTTCTATCAGCGTCGTCATGCGCGCGCCTGTCGGTCCAGGTTTTCCAGCACCCGGCGGTAGATGTTTTTCAGCGGCTCGATGTCGGCCACGTTGACGTATTCGTTGATCTTGTGGATGGTCGCATTGGGGGGGCCCATCTCGATCACCTGGGCGCAGATCTGCGCGATGAAGCGGCCGTCGCTGGTGCCGCCGGTAGTGGAGAGCTGTGTCGCAATACCGGTCTCGGCCAGGATGGACTCCTGCACGGCTGCGACCAAGGTGCCGGGCGTTGTCAAAAAGGGCAGGCCGCCCACGGTCCAGGTCAGGTCGTACTCCAGCTCGTATTTCTCCAGTACGCGGGTCAGGCGCGATTGCAAAGATTCAGGCGTGGATTCGGTGGAGAAGCGGAAGTTGAAATCGATCACCACATGACCGGGGATCACATTGCTGGCGCCGGTTCCACCGTGGATATTGCTGACCTGCCAGGTGGTTGGGGGGAAGAAGGTGTTCCCCTTGTCCCATTCCACGCCCACTAGCTCGGTGAGGGCCGGCACCACCAGGTGAATGGGGTTCTTGGCCATATGCGGGTAGGCGATGTGGCCTTGTATACCTTTAACCGTGAGCTTGCCGCTCATCGTGCCGCGCCGGCCGTTTTTGATCATGTCGCCAGTGCGTTCGACCGAGGTGGGTTCTCCGACGATGCAGTAGTCAAACGTCTCGCCGCGCGCGGTCAAAGCCTTGCAGACGACGACGGTGCCGTCGTTGGCAGGGCCTTCTTCGTCACTGGTTAGCAGCAGGGCGATGTTCAGTTGGGGATTGGGATTGGCGGCCAGGAATTCTTCAATGGCGACAACAAAAGCGGCGATTGAGACCTTCATGTCGCTGGCACCGCGGCCAAACAATTTGCCATCGCGGTGCGTGGGGGTGAAGGGAGCGCTGTGCCATTCCCCCAGCGGGCCGGTGGGCACTACGTCGGTGTGACCGGCAAATACCAGGGTCTTGGGGGCCGGAGTTGATACTCGGGTTGCTACAGAATTTGTAGCGGCTTGCGCAGGTTCCGTGAGGGCTATAGCCCGTTTCGCCCAAAGGTTAGTGACTGAAAAGTCGGCTGGGCCGCTGGTGATGGTCTCGCAGTGAAAGCCTAGTGCGCTGAGCCGCTGTGCGATCAGTTCCTGGCATCCACCATCAGCGGGGGTAACCGACGGCCGTGCAATCAATTGCTCAGCCAGTTGCAGCGTAGCGCTCATCAATGCTTAACGTCCAGTGTAATTTCAGTAAACGACGCTTCTTCGGTTTCCTCAGGCGCGGCGGTGGGTGCCTGTGATTTGGTGAAATCGTTTTGCAGGCGCCACATCAGATTGGTCGGTGAATCGGCATTGGCCAAACCTTCTTTGCGGTCGACCACGCCTTCAACAATCATGCGGGCAATGTCGTGTTCGAACGACTGAGAGCCGTCAGCCATGGACTTCTCCATGGCCTCCTTGACGCCAGAGAAATCGCCCTTTTCGATCAGCTCCGAGATCAGCTTGGTGTTGAGCAAGACCTCGATAGCGGGAACGCGGGTGCCAGCTGTGTTGCGCAGCAGACGCTGCGACACCACGGACTTCAGGGCTGCGGCCAGGTCGCCCAGCATGGTGGGGCGCACTTCCACCGGGTAGAAGCTCAGAATACGGTTGAGCGCCTGGTAGCTGTTGTTGGCGTGCATGGTGGCCAAGCACAGGTGGCCGGACTGGGCGTAGGCAATGGCAGCCGACATGGTTTCGCGGTCGCGGATTTCGCCAATCAGGATCACGTCGGGTGCCTGGCGCAGTGCGTTCTTGAGGGCCACTTGCAGCGATTTGGTGTCGCTGCCGATTTCGCGCTGGTTGATGACCGATTTTTTGTTTTTGAACAGAAATTCGACCGGGTCTTCAATGGTCAGGATGTGGCCGGACACCAAGCCATTGCGGTAGTCAATCATGGACGCAAGAGTGGTGCTCTTGCCGGCGCCGGTGGCGCCCACCATCAGCACCAAGCCGCGCTTCTCCATGATCAAATCACCCAAAATGGGTGGCAAAAACAGATCGGCCAAAGGCGGCACATCGACCGAGATGTAGCGAAAGACCGCGGCGATGCTACCGCGCTGTCGCATGGCGCTGACCCGGAACCGCCCCAGGCCCGCAATGGGGAAGCCCATATTCAACTCGCCCTCGGCATCCAGTTCGGCCATGCGTTCGGGCGGCAAGATCTCGGCCAGCAGGTTACGTGTGGCCTCTACTGGCAAAGACTGGTTGTTGATAGGCACGCACTGGCCGTTGATCTTGATCAAGGCCGGTGAATTGGCCGACAAATAGACGTCCGAGGCCTTCTTCTCGCTCATCAAGCGCAGGATGCGCTCCATGGTGCCGGGTGGGGTGGGT
>JBBQBG010000363.1:0-3314 GCA_038317285.1 Burkholderiales bacterium
GCCAGCGATGTGGAGATGCTGCTGGACGACAGCGTGCGCTATGCCAACAAGGCGCGGGCGGCCGGCTCACCGGTCACCCTGCAAACCTGGAACCACATGGTGCACGTGTGGCACATCTTTGACCCGGACCTGACGGAAGCGCGCCAGAGCTTTGAGGAAATCCGCAAATTCCTGGCAGCACCGCGCGCTTTTCGCTAAAGATTCGTCTAATTTTCCGGGTACAGCACGACCTGCACATAGTTGTCACGCGCGAGGTACCGCTTGGCCATGGCTTGCACGTCTTCGGGCGTGATGGCAGCGACCTGCTTCTCATAGTCCAGCATGGCGGCCGGGTCGGTGCCATACAAGGCTGCGGTCTGCAGGCGGCCCATCCAATAGCCGTTCTCCCGCAGGTTCTTGCGGTGCGTGGTCAGCCAATTCGTCTTGACCTTGGCCAAATCGGTCGGGTCAGCACCGGCATCCTGGATTTTTTGCATCTCGACAAAGGCGGCGGCAATCACCTTGTCCACATTCTCAGGCGCGCACGGCAGCGTCAACGACAGCTGGTAATGCTGGTAAGGCGTGCGCACCAGGCTGCCGCGTGCACTGGCGCTGTAGACCAGCGTGAGTTTTTCGCGCAGCACGTCAACAAGTTTGATGTTCAGCACCTCGACCAGGGCGCTGATGCGCAACTGCTCAGCCTCGGAATACGTGGCCGGACCGGCGAAAGTAATGGACACCTGGCTCTTGGGCTCGCTGCCGCTACGCACCTCTTTCTTCACCACGCCAGACACTGGGCGAATGCCCAGGTCTATGAAGTCGTTGGCGATTTTGGGTGTGGGCAGGCTACCCAGGTAGCGCGCCACCAGTGGCTTGACGCCCTCTGGCGTGAAGCTGCCCACCAGCACAAAGGTCATGCCCTTTGCGCTGGCAAAGCGCTCCTGGTAAATGTTGCGCATGCGCTCAAGGTTGAGACGGTCAAAGTTGGCAGGCCGCGGTGTCAGCCAGACCCGTGGGTGGCCGTTGTACAGCGTCGTCTGCACGGCATCTGAAAAAACCGACTCGGGCCGGGCAATGGCATTCCTGGCGGCATCTTGCGCGCGTGACACGAACGACTGGTAGAGGGTCACATCCCGGCGGGTAGGACCAAATTTCAGACTCAACAATTGCAGCGCGGTTTCCAGGTCTGCCATGCTGGAGGAGACGCTGACATAGTCGTTGTAGGCCCCCGTGCCCACATTCACCGACACCACCTTGCCAGCCATCATCTTTTGCAGATCGGTTGGCGAAAATTCGCTGAGGCCCATGGCCGCAACCGCAGAACTGGCATAGCCGGCGTTGTACATGTCGGCCAGGCCATATAGCGACTGCCCGCCAAAGCGGTTGGCCCCCAGCGTGATTTCGTCGTTCTTGAAGTCGGTGGGTTTGAGGATGACTTTGACGCCGTTGGACAAATCCCATTCGGTCACACCCAGTAGAGGCTTGAGCCGCTCCGCGACAACGCTGCCGCCCGCAGGCGGTTGTGCCATCAGGCTGGTGGCCAAGGCCTTTTCGCTTTTGGCGACCACCACACGTTGCTCGGCCTGCGCGACGCTGGCCAGCAACTGTGGTGCGGACGGTGTGGTGTTGTCGGGTTTGTCGCTGCCGGTATAGACCACGAGCTTGGTGGCCTTGTCAGGTATGGCTACCTTGGCGTACGCGTTGACATCGGCAAGCTGGATGGTCGGCAGCATCTCGCGGACATAGGCCAGCTCATTTTCAATACCAGGAATGCGCTCCCCCTCGAGGAAATTGCGCAAGTACTCGGAGGCATAGCGGGCCGAATCGGTCTTCTCGCGTTCGGCGTAGGCTTGCTCTACCGAACGCAGCAGGTTCTTTTTGCTGCGTTCCATTTCGGCGACCGAGAAGCCGAACTGGCGGGCGCGTTCGTTCTCTTGCACCAGGGCGGCTACGGCGGGCTCTGCGCCCATGCGGCCCAACAACGCGCTGGAATTGAACGAGCGGTAGCCCGGCACCAAGCGGCCTACGCCGCTGCCACCACCGACAAAGGGCGGTGCCGCCTGTTGGGTCAGCTCCTGCATGCGCTGGCCGAGCATGGCACCAAAAAGGCGCTCTACCAAGGCCTGGCGGTAATCGCCCAGCGTGACTTCGGCCGGCTGCGGCTGCACCGGGTAGCGGATCATCATGACGTTATTGGTGGCCTCCTTGTCGGTCACCACGACCGCCTCAGACTCGTTGCGGGCCGGTATGGCCGGGTAAAGGCGTGGCCGTTGGTTGACCGGGTTGGTGAGTTTGCCAAAGTGCGATTCCACCAAGGTTTGTGCGACCTGTGGCTCGATGTCACCCACCACCACTACGGCCATCAGATTGGGTCGGTACCAGTCTTTATAAAAGCGTTTGATGGCATCAAATTTGAAGGTCTTGATGCTGTCTTCGGTGCCAATGGGCAGGCGCTGGGCGTACAGCGAGCCGCTGAAGATCTTGGGCAGCAAGACCTTGTTCATGCGTTCCTGCGCGCCACGGCCCAGGCGCAACTCTTCCAGCACAATGGAGCGTTCGGAATCGATATCGGGGTCGTTAAAGGCTACGCCGTGGGCCCAGTCCTCCAGCACCAGAAAGCCCTTTTCGATGTTGTCCGGGTTTTCGGTAGGAATGGGCAGCATGTAGACCGTCTCATTGAAGCTGGTGTAGGCGTTCAGGTCGGCGCCAAACTTCAGGCCTATGGACTGCAGGTAAGAGATCAGCTCGTGCTTCTTGAAGTGGGTGGATCCGTTAAAGGCCATGTGCTCAGTCACATGGGCCAGGCCCAACTGGTCTTCGTCCTCCAGAATGGAGCCAGCTTTGACCACCAGGCGCAACTCCAGCCGTTTCTCGGGACGGCTGTTCTTCTGGATGTAGTAGGTCAGGCCATTGGCCAGTTGGCCGACTTTTACCTGCGGGCCGATGGGCACGGGGTCCGACAGGGTCAGAGCGGCGTGCGCGCCCCACGCGCTGGCCAGCAACAGGCTGACGGCGCACAGGTTTCGAAATAGCTTAGTTGTCATGGGTTTCCCATAGTTTGCGACCGCGCGAGCTTAGCAGTTGGAGGCAAACACCGGGTATATTGGTCGTCAACCCCTATAGAGACGACTATGCGCCCCAGCCCCCACTTGATCAGTTTTCTTGCGACCCTTGCCACCTTCTGCGCTGCAGTACAGGCGGGTGTACCAGAGGGCGTGGAAGCCCACACCAAACTGCGCTACACCGATGCGCGCAAGGAACTGGCCGAGCCCGCCGAGCAGGGCGACGCCGAGGCCATGACGCTGATGGCGGAAATGCTGATGCGCGGACAGGGC
>JBBQBG010000364.1:0-3302 GCA_038317285.1 Burkholderiales bacterium
GATGAGTGCTGCGGCGCTGCTGCGCAGCAACAAGAACCCGTCCGATGGGGATATCGACGCCGCGATGAGTGGCAACATTTGCCGCTGTGGCACCTACCCTCGTATCAAGGCGGCCATCAAGGATGCAGCCACCATGATGCGTAAAGCCTGAGGAGCAACACCATGACTACATCACGTCGCGACTTTCTCAAGACTTCTGCCCTGGCCAGTGGTGGCCTGCTCATAGCTGTGGCACTGCCCGGCAAGCTGCTGGCAGCGGGTACGGTGCACACGCCCAATGCCTGGGTGCACATTGCAGACGACAACACCATCACCCTCTTGTGCGCCCGCTCCGAAATGGGGCAGGGTGTGTACACCGCCCTGCCCATGCTGATTGCCGAAGAGCTGCATGTGTCGCTCAAGCAAGTGAAAGTGGCCAACGCCCCGGCGGCGGCCGTCTACAACAATGCCTTGCTGGGCGCACAGATCACCGGCGGCTCCACGTCGGTGCGCGATGGCTGGGAAAAGCTGCGCACCGCCGGTGCCCAGGTGCGTGAAATGCTGATCACCGCCGCCGCCGACCAGTGGAAAGTTGACCGCAGCACGCTGGTGGCCGAAGACGGCATGGTGACCGGCCCTGGCGGCAAAAAGGCCACTTATGGGGCCTTGGCCGCGGCAGCCTCCAAATTGCCGGTACCTGAAAAAGTGGCCCTGCGCGACCCCAAAGACTTCAAGCTCGTGGGCAAACGCACCGCCCGCCTGGACACCCCCGTCAAAGTGAACGGCTCCGCAGTCTACGGCATCGACGTCAAGCTGCCTGGCATGCTGTACGCCAGCCTGGAGCAGTGCCCGGTGATTGGTGGCAAGGTGGTAAGTTTTGATGCCGCTGCGGCCAAAGCCATGCCCGGCGTGGTCGACGTGGTGCAAATCAACGATGGCGTGGCGGTAGTGGCCAAAAGCTATTGGCAGGCACAGAAGGCGCGCAAGGCGCTGGTGGTGAAGTGGGACGAGGGTGCGGGTGCCGCACTGGACCACACCACCGTGTTAGCCAGCACGCGCGGCGCGCTGGCCACCGGCAAGGTGATCCCCATCGGCACCGCGGTGGGTAATGTGGACACCGCCATGAAAGGCGCGGTCAAAACGGTCAAGGCCGAGTACGTCAGCCCCATGCAGGCGCATGCGCCGATGGAGCCCATGAACTTCACCGCCGACTTCAAAGACGGCAAATGCACCGTCATCGGCTCCACCCAGTTCCAGACCGGCGCGGTGGGTGTGGTGGCTGCGGCGGTTGGCATCAAGCCCGAAGATGTGACCGTGCAAACCACCTTCCTGGGTGGCGGCTTTGGCCGGCGCCTGGAGGTGGACTTCATCGCCCAGGCTGCCCAAATCTCCAAGGCGGTGGGCAAGCCGGTGAAGCTGGTGTGGTCGCGCGAAGACGACAGGACGCACGACTTCTACCGCCCCATGGGCGTGAACCAGTTAGAAGCGGGGTTGGATGCGCAGGGTATGCCCGTGGCGTTGCATTTCAAGGTGGCTTCGCAGTCTGTCACGCAGCGTGCGTTTGGCCTGCCCAAAGACACGTTTGACGCCTTCATGGGCGAGGCCGCAGTGGCGGGCTATGAGATACCCAATACCCAGCACGACCTCATCATCCATGACACCGGCATGCGGGTCGGCTACTGGCGCGCCGTCAGCCACAACATGAATGCCTTCGCCAACGAAAGCTTTATGGACGAGCTGGCCGCCGCCGCCGGCAAAGACCCGTACCAATACCGCATGGCACTCTTGAAAAACCGCCCGCGTTTCGCCAATGTGCTCAAGCTGGCGGCCGACAAAGCCGGTTGGGGCACACCTTTACCTGCGGGCCGAGCACGCGGCATTGCGCTCATGGAAGGGTACGACTCCTACATGGCCCAGGTCGCCGAGGTGTCCATCAAGAACGGCGAGGTGCAGGTGCACAAGGTCACCGTGGCGGCCGATGTGGGCCACATGATCAACCCCGACACGGTGGAGGCACAAATCCAGTCCAGCATCGTGTTTGGCATGGGCGCTGGGCTGATGCAGGAAATCACGATGGAGAAGGGTCGCGTGCTGCAGACCAACTACAACAACTTCCCTGTAGTTCGCATGCACGAAGCGCCGGTGATCGACATCGTGCTGGTGCAGAGCACCGAGAAGCCCGGCGGCATTGGCGAGCCCGCGACCGCGCTGGTGGTGCCGGCCATTGCCAATGCGGTATTTGCCGCTACCGGCAAGCGGGTGCGCAAGCTGCCGATGTCGGCACAGGCTCTGGCTACTGCGTAGCGCTATTGCAACCCCGCTGCGGCGTGGTGGCGCAGGTGGTCTTCCATGAAGCTGCTGATGAAATAGTAGCCATGGTCGTAGCCCGCATGGCGGCGCAGGGTCAGCGGCTGGCCCGCAGCCGCACAAGCCTGTTCGAACCGGTGCGGGTGCAACTGCGTGTCCAAAAACTTGTCGCCCAGGCCTTGGTCGATCAGGATGCCCTGCGCAAACAGGGCGCTGCTGCGCAAGCCCATCAGTGCCGAGGCATCGTGCTGTTGCCCGACTTCTGGCGCGTCGCCCAGGTAACCGGCAAATGCCTTCTGGCCCCACGGGCACTGGCTGGGTGCGCAAATGGGGGCAAATGCCGACAGCGATTGAAACCGCCCAGGGTTGCGCAAGGCCAGCGTCAGCGCGCCATGCCCGCCCATGGAATGGCCGGTGATGCCCAGTCGTCGTACATCTATGGGCAGCGCATCGCCGACCAGCGGCAGCAGATCTTGCAACAGGTAGCTTTCCATGCGGTAGTGCGTGGACCAGGGCGCCTGCGTGGCATCCAAGTAAAAACCAGCGCCGACACCAAAATCCCAACTGTCCGCTTCACGGGCAACACCTGCGCCGCGAGGACTGGTGTCGGGTGCGATCAATGCCAAACCGAGTTCGGCGGCCACGCGTTGCGCGCCAGCCTTGGCCGCAAATGTTTCCTCGGTGCAGGTCAGGCCGGCCAGGTACAGCAGCGCGGGTACGCGATGATTGCTGGCCTGTGGCGGCAGGTAGATCGAGAACCGCATGGGCAGGCCGACGGCAGTAGAGTGGTGCTGGTAAAAGCGCTGCTCGCCGCCAAAGCAGGCGTGCGCGCTCAGAAGCTCGAGCGAGGGTGTTGTCATGTTGCTACCAAAACCATAGCGTCTTACGCAGGTTGGCCGAGGGCTACAGCCTGATTTGTCAAAACAGAACGACGCCGCGGATGGATTCGCCGCGCTTCATCAGGTCGAACCCCTTGTTGATGTCTTCCAGCGGCATGGTGTGGGTGATCAAGCTGT
>JBBQBG010000365.1:0-3295 GCA_038317285.1 Burkholderiales bacterium
ATGAGCGAGACCGCCATGCTGACCTCCAACCCCTATGACGCGGATGCGCGTTATGGGGACAGAAGCCAGCGTCGGGGCGGCACGGTGGGCTTCCCGCTACCTGGCGTCAGCCTGCGTGTGCAAGACGACGCAGGCCACAACCTGCCCACCGGTGAGATCGGCGGCATTCAGGTCAAAGGCCCCAATGTGTTTGCCGGCTACTGGCAGATGCCCGAAAAAACCAAAGAGGAATTCACGGCAGACGGATTCTTCAAGACCGGCGATGTGGGCAAGATCGATGCCGATGGCTACGTGACGATTGTGGGCCGCAGCAAGGACTTGATCATCAGCGGCGGCTACAACGTCTACCCGGCCGAGATCGAAGCCACCATCAACACGCTGGATGGGGTAGCCGAGAGCGCCGTGGTGGGCGTCTCTGATACGGACTTTGGTGAGGTGGGCGTGGCAGTGCTTATCGCCAAGCCCGGTGCGCAGTTGGAGCCCGCCCAGATACTCGCGGTGCTGAAGACCATGCTGGCCAACTTCAAGATTCCCAAACGCTGCTATGTGGTGGCTGAGCTGCCGCGCAACACCATGGGCAAGGTGCAAAAGAATTTGCTGCGGGCGCAGTACCAGGCTTGATGGTAAGCGCTATCTATTTGGTAGCTGTTCACGCAACACTGACGAGGGCTACCGGGTAATTTTCCCGGTACCGTGTGACTAGTCGCGCAGTGCCAGTATGGGTCGCATAGCCATAGCCGCCAAGCCGTGGCGCAGCCCGGCCAGACCCGCCATCAGCAGTGTGCCCATTAGCGCGGCCAGCAGCGGCCAACCACCCATATTGGCGCGTTCCACGAATCCCGCCAGGTACTGCTGACCGAGCCACCAGATCAACGGCAGACTCACCAGTGCTGCAAGGCCCATCAGCGGCAGGAATTCCTTGATCAGCAACTGGGCGATGTGTCGGTGGCCGGCGCCGTGCAGTTTGCGGATGACGATCTCCAGTGCTGCGCGTTGTACCGTATAGGCTGCCAGCGCATACACGCCAAAGCCGGCCAGCAGTAGCGCAATCAGGCTGGTGCCAGCGATCAGCAGGCCGGTGTTGCGGTCCAACCGGTAGCGCTGCGACAGCTGCTCGTCCACACCAATCATGTCTACCACCTCGTCCGGCACGTACCGTGGCCAGATGTCGTTCACCGCCGCGCGCATGGCAGCCATGTCCTTGCCCTGCAGCGTCAACACGGCCATGCCATACCGAGCGGGTACAAACGCCTGCGGCTGCTGGATGTTGCGGGCACCTTCTTGCTTGATGGCACCCACCACGGCCACCACGCGCACCGTGCGTTCACTATTGCGGCCGCGCTTCAGGCTGGCGCCTATGGCGTCTTGCGATGTGGCAAATCCCAGTGCCGTCGCGGCTGTGCTGTCCAGCACGATGGGGCGGTCCTGCAAAGGCGGCGCGTCCGGGGCAGGGCGGGCCTCTGGCAGTTGCAATCCGTCCAGCGTGCCGGCCAGAATGGGCACCTGGTAGGTCTTCAGGAAGTCCAGGTCCACGGCAGACATGCGGGCCTGGACCTTTGTTGCCCCGTTGCTCAGCCCGTCCACCATGCCGACCGAGTTGGAGCCAGGCACGTCCCGGCTGGCGCCGATGGATTGGACCGCGGGGCTAGCCTTCAGCGCGTCAAACAGGCTGCGGTATTGGTCGGGTTTCAGATCCTCTGGCAGGTTCACGGCCAGACGGTTGGCGGTCTGAAAACCCATATCCAGGCCGGCTATATAGTTGCTTTGCCAGACCACGATGACGGCGGCCCCTGACAGCGTCAGTGCCGCGCCAAATTGGAGCACCGTCATGGCGCGGCGCAGTTGGCGCCCGCGGCTGCCTTCGCTTTGCTTGCGGCCCTGCAGTGCAGGCGCGCAGTGCACACCCAGCGCCACGCGCGCCGGGTACAAACCGGTCAGGCAACCCAGTACCACGCAGCCCAGCGCCAGTGCGGCCAATTGCAACGGCGCCAGCAGCTTGGCGGTGAAATGCGCGTCCAGCAAATCGCTCATCGCGGGTGCCAGCATCCAGGCCAGCAGCAGGCCCAGCACACCGGCCAGTAAGGCCACCAGTGTGGATTCGGTGATGAACTGGCCGGCCAAACGCATGGGGCTGGCGCCCAGGCTTTTGCGGATGGCGATCTCGCGTTGGCGGCGCAACGTGCGCACGCTGCTCAGGTTCACGTAGTTGATACAAGCTAGTGTCAGCATGGCCGCGGCCACTGCGGTCAGTGCCCCGTACAACATCAGGCTGGTGGACTGGCGTGCACCGTCGAATGGCAGGCGGCTCAGGCTGGTGGCGCGCATGAACCCAGCCTTGCGGCCATTGGCGCTCCATTCGGGGGGGCTCTCGCGCGTGCCGGGGCTGCGGTCAAACATGTCTTGTAGCAGCGTGGACATTTGCGCCGGTGTGGCGCCATCGGCCAAGCGTGCAAAGACGCGGCCGCTGACCGTGTACCAGGCTTTTTTGGCACGGTCGTCTAGGCCGTTCGACGGGGAGTCGAAGTTGGCGATGGCATCAAATTCGAGCTGGCTGTTGCCGGCCTGCACCGGCACGACGGCCGTCACCGTCACATCTTGGCCGCGCATGCGCACGCGCTGGCCAACGATGTCAGTGGTGCGGCCAAAAAGGCGTTCCGCTGCCACCGGTGTCAGCGCTATTGCATCGGGCTTCTGCAAAGCCGCTTTCAGGTCGCCCTGAAGAGCCTTCAGGCCGAACATGGGCTCGATGTCGGGGTCCGTAAACATGATCTTGACGCGGCTCAAGCGTTCGCCGGCCCGCAGCGTGAGTTCATCGTCCAATACGCGGGTCACCTGGGTCACTGGAGCCTTGTCCTTCAGCAGTTCATCGCGGAACACGTAGGGCGAGCTGTCAAACCAGTCGTCGCTGCGGCCCGGGATGTTTCCTTTGAACTCCAGGCGCACCACACGGTCTGGCGCAGGCACCGTGGGGTCGGGCAGCCAGCGGTCCATCAGCAAAATAGCGATCAGGTAGCCGGCGGCAATGGCCACTGCCAGGCCCAGCACCACCACCAGGGAATAGGCCGGTTCGGCCAGCAATTGGCGCCAACTGACGCGTAGATCGGAGAGTTTCATGTTCGTGCGTCCTTCAAGCGGCCAGTGCATCGACCAGAACGTGGCCGTCCAGCAGGCGCAGCGTGCGCGAGGCTTGCGCCGCGTGCGCGGGGGAGTGCGTCACCATGACTAGCGTGGTGCCTTCGGCGTTTAGCTCGCGCAAGATGCGCATCACCTCGTCACCTTGAGCGCTGTCCAGGTT
>JBBQBG010000366.1:0-3275 GCA_038317285.1 Burkholderiales bacterium
GGCGCGCATCTTGCCCGCATCCTTCGCGCCCTGCTCGCCCTTGAACGCGATGTAGTCGTCAAACGCAATGGTCTGGGCGCGGATGTAGCCCTTCTCGAAGTCGGTGTGGATCACGCCCGCGGCCTGCGGGCCGGTGTCGCCGACATGGATGGTCCAGGCACGAACTTCCTTTACACCTGCCGTGAAATAAGTCTGCAGGCCCAAGAGCTTGTAAGCCGAGCGAATCAAGCGGTTCAGGCCAGGTTCGGACTGACCCAGCTCTTCCAGAAACATCTGGCGATCCTCGTCGCTCATCTCCGACATCTCGGCTTCCATCTTCGCGCTGATGGCGACCACCGGCGCGTTTTGCGCGGTGGCGTATGCAGTCAGACGATCCAGCATGGGGTTGTTGGTAAACCCGTCTTCGGCCACATTGGCGACGAACATGGCGGGCTTTGCCGTGATGAAGAAAAACTGTTGCAACAACGGCAGCTCTTCCTTTGTGAAGTCCAGCGTGCGCACCGGCTTGGCTTCATTCAGGGCGGCCTGGCATTTCTCCAAAATCGCCACCAGCTTGATGGACTCCTTGTCGCCCGAACGCGCAGTCTTGGTCACACGGTGCAGGGCTTTTTCTGCCGCCGCCAAATCGGCCAGACACAGCTCGGTCTGAATGACTTCGATGTCGGAGATCGGGTCCACCTTGCCGGCCACGTGGATCACGTTGTCGTCTTCAAAGCAGCGCACCACATTAATGGTGGCATCGGTCTCGCGGATGTGGGCCAGAAACTTGTTGCCCAGCCCCTCGCCCGTGCTGGCACCCGCCACTAAACCGGCGATATCCACAAACTCGACCACGGCCGGAACCATGCGCTCGGGCTTGACGATGTCGGCCAGTTGCGCCATGCGGGAATCGGGTACTTCCACGATGCCCACATTGGGCTCAATGGTGCAGAACGGGTAGTTTTCCGCAGCGATGCCCGCCTTGGTCAGGGCGTTGAACAACGTGGATTTACCCACGTTGGGTAGGCCTACAATGCCACACTTCAGACTCATAAAAACCTCTAAAAACGGGGGAGACAAGTGTATGCCATCCCTGCTCGTGCGACTGTTGGTGATCGTTTTGTGCCTCGGCGGTCTGTCCGGCCATGCCGCCGAACCAGCATCCGGCAACGTTTTGCTGCTAGATGACAACACGCCTTCGCTGCAAATTGATACCCACATCGACACCTGGATTGACGAGGGCTCGCATAGCACGATTGAGCAGGTCAGAGCAGGTGCCGCCCTCTTCAAACCTCAACTTGCGCTGACACGCAACACCCTGAACAAGTTCGACACGATGTGGATCAGGTTGCGCGTCAAACGCACACCCGGCTCTGCAGCGCATTGGGCCCTGAACTTGCCGCTGCCCTTCGTAGACCAAGTCACTTTTTACAGCGCCGAGGCAACCGGGCAACGGAGAGTCCAGCGAGCGGGTGATACGCTGGCACAGGCCGATTGGCACAAGCCGGGCCTCTACCCCGATTTTGAATTCGAACTGCCCGATAGCGCACCGCAAATCCTCTACTTGCAGGTGCAAAATTTCAAAGAACTGGCGGTGCCCATTCGCTTCGCGACGGTGCGCCTGCGCGAGACACAGCGCCAACAGGAATTCATAGGATTGGGGCTGATGTTCGGTGCGCTGTTGAGCCTGACCGTGCTGTCCATGCTGCGCTTCCTCGAACACCGCAAGGCCATTGACGGTTGGGCCGCGCTGTTCGCGCTTTTGATCGCCATCACGCTGGCGCAAATTTCTGGCGTGCTGAACGCAATAGTATGGGCACATGTGCCGGAACTTGCCAATTCCGCGTCCAACGTCCTGCCAGTCATCGCGGTGGGCAGCACGCTACTGTTTATCCGCAATGTGTTTGTGCTGCATGTGAACTTTCACCGTTACGACCGTTTCCTGTCGTTCGTGGGCTGGGGAACGATCGCGTCGGTCTTGCTGTTTGCGATCGTCGACCGCTTCGTCGCCGACCGCGTGTGTTCCGTCATCATGCTGTTTGCCACGTTGATCGGGACGGGCGCGACTGTTCTGAGTTGGCACCAGGGCTCGACCGTGGGGCGATGGATGATGATCGCGCTGCTGCCCCAGTTTTTTGCGCTGACGTATATGTTGGGCGAGACCGTGGGTTTGGTGCCGCTGCTGTGGCAAATGCGTTATCTGACGTCGGGCTGCGTCGCAGTGTCCATTCCCATTTTGATGTATGCCCTGACCCAGCTCACCCATGACCGCAAGGAGTTGGTGGTACGGGCCAACCACTTGCCCACTCAAGATGCCTTAACGGGACTGCTGACACCCGAAGTATTTCAGACCCATCTGGAGGGCGCCGTGCAGCGCGCCATTGACCACCGCGAACCCCTTGCCCTGGTCTTGGTTCAGGTCACTAACCACGACCACATACGCCAGGCCTACAGCGACACCACAGGCGAGCAATGCCTGCTGCGGGCCGTGGTGAAGATACAGCGCATTTTGCGCGACGTCGACCCGGCGGGTCGCGTTGGCACCGCGCAGTTCGGCCTGCTGATGGAGGGCGTCACCACCCGCAAGGCACTGACCGAGCGCATGGTCAAGTTAGTGGGGTCGGGCCTGATACCCCTCCCCGGGCTGGTGCCCGAGGTGACGCTGCACTTCCAGGCAGCATGCGTCCTGCTGCACGAAAATCCGGTGCCACCCGAACGCGTGCTGGACGATCTGCGCGGCCTGCTGGCGGACATGTCCCCCAACACCCGCCGCCCCATCCGATTCCTGGAGGCGGTGCCCACTGAGACATCGGCCTGGGAGTCGTCGGCTAACCCCACATAGGGTCATGCGCGCACCGCAAGGCGTTTGCTGCCACCCGGCTTTTACAATCGCCCTATGACAAGACCGTTTGATATCTGCATCCGCGGCGCGGGCATCGTGGGACGCACGCTGGCCCTGCATTTGGCGGCGAAGCAATTGCGGGTGGCCCTGGTGGCACCCGCAATAAGCCAACCAACCCATTCACACGACGCCGCCACGGATGTGCGGGCTTACGCCTTGAACCTGCCATCGCGCCAATTGCTCGATGCTGTGCGTTGCTGGGCCGAGCCGCAGCAGGCCACACCCGTGCTGTCTATGCAAGTGATGGGCGATGACGGAGGCCAGGTGGCATTTGACGCGGCACAAACTGCCGCCGAGGCCTTGAACTGGATTGTGGATGTGCCGGTGCTAGAAGCCCGTCTGGCCGATGCGGTGCGCTTTCAACCCTTGATCGAAGTCTTCAACACCCCCAAAC
>JBBQBG010000367.1:0-3251 GCA_038317285.1 Burkholderiales bacterium
GGCGGCGTTCACACCATACCTCTATGTCTCTTGATCTGCCGCTCTGGCCCTACCCCCGTTGGGTGGCCCACCGCGGTGCCGGCAAATTGGCACCCGAAAACACCTTGGCGGCTTTTCGGTTGGGGGCCAGCCACGGCTACCGCATGTTTGAATGCGATGTCAAACTCAGCGCCGACGGCATACCCTTTTTGCTGCACGACGCCACGTTGCAACGCACGACCGACGCCCGCAACAAGCTCGGCAAAGGCAATAGCGCCGTCGCCGGAGACCATACCTGGAGTGCACTATCCCAACTGGACGCGGGCAGTTGGCATTCCCGCGCCTATGCGGGCGAGCCCATGCCCACGCTGGACAATATCGCCGCCTTTTGCATTCGCAACGGCTACTACCTGAATATCGAGATCAAGCCAACACCAGGCACCGAGCGCCACACCGGCGAAGTGGTGGCCCAGCACGCGGCACGCCTGTGGGCTGGCCAGACGTTGCCGCCGCTGCTGAGCTCATTCTCAGTCGATGCGCTGCGTGGCGCACAAGAGGCCCAGCCCGAGCTGCCGCGCGGATTGCTGCTCGACACGCTGTGGACCGGCTGGCTGGAGACGGCGCTGACACTCGAATGCACCGCCATCGTCTGCAACCACGCGCTGTGGGACCGCAGCAGCGTGACGCAGGCGCAAAGCGCAGGCTTTCGCACGTTGAGCTACACGGTGAACGACGAATGGGCAGCCCAGCGGCTGATCGATTTGGGAACCGACGGCATCATTACCGACCGGGTAGACCTGTTCAGCCCAGCCGCGGTCTAACGTCGCCCGCGTGTGCCTAACCACTGGCTGGTGGCGATAACCACCACCATGGCCGCGTAGCTGGCCATCTTGCCATCGTTACCAAAGAACCAAAGCCCCAGAACCAAGGCCAATACTCCTGCTACACAATTGATAGCTGCACGTGCAAGTAATCCGAGGGCTAGCGGGCCTTTTCCCATAAGCATTGGCCCCACCAGGGCCAGTACCACGCCCACGGCCAAGGCTGGGGCGCAGAAATTAATCAGGTGCAGGATTTGGTCCAATGGGCCCATGGAAGGTGACCGCAAAGGGCCGTCAGGTGGATGAAGTGGGTCCGATTTTATAATCGAGGTTTAACCCTCCAAAGTATTCCCCGCATGGCCGTCTGGACCTTAGGCATCAACCACACCACCGCACCTCTGGATTTGCGCGGTCGGTTTGCGTTCGCCATGGACCAGGTTGCACCCCATTTGAACGGCCTGCGCCAGACGCTGCAGCGCATGCCCGAGGCGGCAATCATCTCCACCTGTAACCGCACAGAGATTTATTGTGCCGGTGATCAGTCGGAGCTAGAGCCCACGCTGGGCTGGCTTGCCCAATCCGCCGGAATTTCATCTGACGCGCTGCGCTCGCACACCTATAGCCTGCAAGACGGCCTGGCGGCACGGCATGCGTTCAGGGTGGCCAGCGGCCTGGACTCCATGGTGTTGGGCGAACCGCAGATTCTGGGTCAATTGAAAGACGCCGTGCGCGCCGCCGATGCAGCGGGTGCGCTGGGCACCACGCTCTCGCAAATGTTCCAACGCTCGTTTGCCGTGGCCAAAGAGGTGCGTACTTCGACCGAAATCGGCGCCCACAGCATCAGCATGGCCGCCGCCGCCGTGCGCCTGGCTGGCAACCTGTTCGAAGACCTGGGCAAGGTCCGGGTGCTGTTTGTCGGCGCGGGCGAAATGATCGAACTATGCGCCACACATTTCGCGGCCAAGTCCCCCAAATCGATCGCTATCGCCAACCGCACACTGGAGCGCGGCGAAAAGCTGGCTTCACGCTTTGGCGGCGAAGTCATGCGCCTGGCCGATCTGCCGGACCGCCTTCACGAATTTGACGCCGTCATCAGTTGCACAGCCAGCACACTGCCCATCATCGGCCTGGGCGCTGTGGAGCGGGCGCTCAAAAAACGCCGCCGCCGCCCCATGTTCATGGTGGACTTGGCTGTGCCGCGCGACATTGAAGTGGAAGTGAAGGCGCTGGAAGACGTTTACCTTTACACCGTGGACGACTTGGCCGGCGTGGTGCAGACCGCCCAGGCCAGCCGCCAGGCCGCCGTGGCCCAGGCCGAGGCGATTGTGGATGCTGGGGTGCAGAGCTTCATGCACTGGATTGACCAGCGCAGCTCGGTCCCGCTGATCCAGCAGCTCAATGCCCAGGCAGACGCCTGGCGCGCCGCCGAGCTGGCCCGTGCGCGCAAGCTGATCGCCAAGGGTGAGCCTGTGGATGCGGTGCTGGAAGCCTTGTCCAAGGGCTTGACCCAGAAGATGCTGCATGGCGCGATGGCCGAATTGCATGCCGGGGATGCTGAAGCCCGTGAGCGGGCTAGCCATGCCATTTCGCACTTTTTCCTACGCAAAGAGCGTTAGCTGCGCTGGCACCCACTCTCCCCCAACCCCTCTCCCCCATGGGGCGAGAGGGGAGCCTTAAGAGTCACATTTTGTTATTTTGCTTCGGCTAGGGCCTTACGGTCGTAGCGTTGATCGCCAATTACTTTGCTCCCATGAAACCTTTTCTCCGCCAACAACTCGCCCGCTATGCCGACCGCCAAGGAGAGCTCGAATTCTTACTGTCACGCGAGGACATCATGAAAGATATGGAGCAGTTCCTCAAGCTGTCGCGCGAGCACACCGATGTGTCCGCCGTCGCCAGCCGTTGGGCGCGATACCAGCAGCGCGAGGCCGATTTGGCAAGCGCCGAAGACATGAAGTCCGACCCCGACATGGCGGAAATGGCGGAGGAAGAAATTACCAGCGCCACGGCAGAGTTGGCGCAGTTGGAGAGTGAACTGCAACGCATGCTGCTGCCCAAAGACCCCGACGATGCGCGACCCGCGTTTGTCGAAATCCGCGCCGGTACTGGCGGCGACGAATCGGCGCTGTTCGCCGGCGACCTGCTGCGCATGTACACCCGCTACGCCGACCGCTGCGGCTGGAAAACCGAGATCGTCAGCGAATCGCAAAGTGAGCTGGGTGGCTACAAAGAGGTCGTAGTCCGCATGGAAGGCTTCCACAACGGCACCGGCGCCTACGGTGCGCTAAAGTTTGAGAGCGGTGGCCACCGCGTGCAGCGCGTGCCCGCCACCGAGACGCAGGGCCGCATCCACACCAGCGCCTGCACCATCGCCGTGCTGGCCGAGCAGGACGAGGCTGAGGCGATCAAGATCAACCCGTCAGACTTGCGCATCGACACCTACCGCGCCAG
>JBBQBG010000368.1:0-3235 GCA_038317285.1 Burkholderiales bacterium
CTATCGACCTATTTCTCTTAAACATTTTCAGCCCATAGCCGGTATGGAGCGTTTGGAGAGCATTTTCACCAGCCGCGGGGCCAGCAAGACGATCATCACAATGACCAACAGGGTCAACGACATGGGCCGCTGCAAGAATATAAGTGGGCTGCCCTCGCCGATGGCAATGGCGTTGCGCAGTTGCGCCTCGGCCAAGGGGCCTAAGATCATGCCGACCACGACCGGCGCGGTTGGAAAGCTAAAGCGCCGCATCACCAGCCCCAGCACCCCAATGGCGTACAGCAGGAACAAATCGAACGCGCTTTGGCGCATGCCGTAAGCCCCCACCGTGGCAAAAATCAAGATGCCAGCATACAGCTGCGGCTTAGGCACCTTGAGCAACTTGACCCACAGGCCAACCAGCGGCAGGTTCAGCACCAGCAGCATCACATTGCCGATGTACAGCGATGCAATCAACGCCCAGACCAGAGCCGATGAACTGGTGAACAACTGCGGCCCGGGCTGGATGCCGTAGTTTTGAAAGGCACCCAGCAAAATGGCCGTAGTGTTGGACACCGGAATGCCTAACGTGAGCAGCGGTATCAGCGCTGCGGTGACCGTGGCGTTGTTCGCAGCCTCGGGGCCGGCCACGCCTTCAATCGCGCCCTTGGTGCCGAACTCCGCCAAGTTCTCGCCCTTGGCCAGCTTCTTCTCGGCGGCATAGCTCAAGAATGTGGGTATCTCGGTGCCACCGGCGGGGATGCAGCCGAAGGGTGTGCCGATGATCGTGCCGCGTATCCAGGCGGGGATGGAGCGTCGCCAATCGGCACGGGTCATGCTGACGCGGCTCATCTTGTTCTCAGACTCCACCACCTTGCCTTCAAACAGCACGGCGTGCAGGGCCTCGGACACTGCGAACAGGCCCACGGCCACCAGCACAATTTCCACCCCATCGAGCAGCTCCGGCACATTGCCGGCGTAGCGCGCCTGGCCGGTGATCTGGTCCATGCCGATCAAGCCGGCGGCCAAGCCCACAAACAAGGCAGTGAGCCCGCGCACCGTGCTCTGCCCCAACACCGCGCTCACGGTGGTGAAGGCCAACAGCATCAGGCAAAAGTATTCGGGTGGCCCCAGCTTGACGGCAAACTCCGCTACCAGCGGCGCAAACAGCGTCACCACCACGGTAGCCACAGTGCCTGCAAAGAACGACCCAATGGCCGCAGAGGCCAGTGCAGCACCGGCGCGCCCGCTCTTGGCCATCTTGTTGCCTTCCATGGCGGTGACCATACTGGCCGTTTCGCCCGGCGTGTTGAGCAGAATGGAAGTGGTCGATCCTCCATACATGGCACCGTAGTAAATACCGGCGAAGAAGATCATCGACGCCGTTGCATCCACCTTGGCGGTAATGGGCAAGAGCATGGCAACCGCGGTGGCCGGACCAATGCCGGGCAGCACACCCACGGCCGTGCCCAGGGCGCAACCGACAAAAGCCCACATCAGGTTCACCGGCGTGCCGGCGGTTGCAAAGCCTTGCAGAAGTTGGTTCCAGATTTCCATCAGAGCCACCCACTTTGCGTCAGGCCAGGCAAGTTGATGGCCAGAAATTTGGTAAACATCCAGTACACCGGTGCAGCGATCGCCAAGCCAAGCACGGCATCCACGACCCAAGTCCGCAAGCCACCGCTAGACGCGCCCTGTGCATTGCGCAAGCCACGCGTAGCCATGGCAAAGCACAGCGCACAACTAAACACAAACCCAATCGTGGTGATCAAGGCTGCGTTGAGCAGCAGGCCGGCTGACATCCAGACAAAGCCGGGCCAATACGGCTTCTCATCGTCGCCGTCCTCCATGTCGCGAAAGCCGCCCGTGCGCGACTCGTACACCAGGAAGGCACCGCACAGCAACAAGGCACAAGACACCAACCAGGGCAAGAAGTTGGGTCCTACGCCCGAGTAACCGGCCTCGGACGGTATTCCCACCGCACCCACCGCCATGCCAACGCCCACCAGGCACACACCCGCGCCAACGACGGTCTGGTAGCGCAGATCCATATCCTGGACCGTGGTCACAGCATGCCTGCCAAGTGCATGGTGCCGCGCAGGCTGGCAAATTCTGCGTCCACGAAATCATCAAATGCCTTGCCGGTCATCAGGGCCGGTGTCCAGGCATTTTTCTCCATGGACTCGGTCCACGATTTGCTTTTGCTCGTGGTGGTGACCATGTCGGTCAATGCCGCGCGTTGCTCGGCGGTTAGCCCCGGGGCCCCATACAGGCCGCGCCAGTTGCCCAGCACCACGTCGTAGCCCAATTCCTTCAGCGTGGGCACATTGATGCCTGGCAGGCGCTTCTCTGAGGTCACGCCAATTGGGCGCATCTTGCCAGCGGTGATGTACTCGGCCATCTCGCTGTATCCGCCGCCGCCCACCGTCACATTGCCGCCCAAGATAGCAGCCGTGGCCTCGCCGCCGCCGCGGAAGGCGACATAGTTAACCTTCTTCGGGTCCACACCCACTTTGGATGCCAGCATGGAGGCACAAATGTGCTCTGTAGTGCCGCGTGATCCACCACCCCACTTCACGCTTCCAGGGTCTTTTTGCATCATCGCCACCACCTCTTTCATGGTCTTGATCGGTGAGCTGGCGGGCACGACAAACACGTTGTATTCGCTGGTCAGGCGGGCAATCGGTGTGGCCTTGTCCAGCGAAACCTGGGGCTTGCCGGTGATGATGCCACCCAGCATGACAGCACCCATGACGATCAGCGCATTGGGGTCGCCCTTGCTCGAATTGACAAACTGTGCCAAGCCAATGACACCGGCCGCGCCACCCTTGTTGTCGTACTGCACGGTGTCGACCACCTTGGCATCCAGCATCGCCTTGCCAAAGGCGCGCCCGGTGCCATCCCAACCACCACCAGGGTTGGCGGGAATCATCATCTTGATGTTGGCAGCGGCATGGGCGGTCAGCGGCAGGCCCGCAGAAGCAGTGAGGGCCAGCATGGATTTGAGGAAGGTATCGCGGCGCATAGTAGGTCTCCTGGAGTTGTAGATTTCCACCCTATGATGCGTGGCCAGCCTGTCAAACCGCTGTCCAAAACCCCTAGGGGAAACCCGAACAACCCGTCGCCTTACGCCATGCATTTATTGTTGATTGAAGACGACATTGCCTTGCGCACGGCCTTGCAGCGCAGCTTGGTGCGCGCGTCCATGCGTGTGGATGTGTGTGGTGATGGCGCACAGGCACTGGACGTGTGGGTC
>JBBQBG010000369.1:0-3219 GCA_038317285.1 Burkholderiales bacterium
CAAGTGGCAGGTTGCCAGCACGATCATTGGCGTGACGTCGCTGGCGCAACTGGATGAAGACGTTACCGCATACGGCACAACACTCAGCCCCGAGACACTCGCCGCTATTGATGCGATTCGTTTCGAAATGCGGGACCCGGCTTGCTAGCCGCGTGACCCGACCACTCACCCCAACCGCACCCGGTGCCGCGCAACCTGCGCCTTTACCTGCACCGGCGCAGTGCCGCCCAGGGTCTTGCGGGCGTTGAGTGAACCGCGCAAGCTCAGGCACTCGTACACGTCTTTCTCGATCATCGGGTTGAACTCCTGCAGCACGGCCAAGGGTAGCTCTGACAAATCCACCTGGTGCGATGTGGCTGCCTTCACCGCGTGGGCCACGATCTCGTGCGCATCACGGAAGGGCAGGCCTTTCTTGACCAGGTAGTCGGCCAGATCGGTGGCGGTGGCGTAGCCTTTTAGCGTGGCCTGCTCCATGGCCGCGGCGTTGACGGTGATGCCGCCTTCCTTTTGGCCGGTGGCCGGGTTCATTTGACCGCCCACCATCTCAGAGAAGATGCGCAGCGTGTCCTTCAAGGTGTCCACGGTGTCGAACAGCGGCTCTTTGTCTTCCTGGTTGTCCTTGTTGTAGGCCAGGGGTTGGCCCTTCATGAGGGTGATCAGGCCCATCAGGTGGCCGACCACGCGACCGGTCTTGCCGCGCGCCAGTTCGGGCACGTCGGGGTTTTTTTTCTGCGGCATGATGGAACTGCCGGTGGTGAAGCGGTCGGCAATTTTGATGAAGCCAAAGTTCTGGCTCATCCACAAGATCAGCTCTTCGCTCATGCGGCTGATGTGCACCATGCACAACGTGGCGGCGGCGGTAAATTCAATGGCAAAGTCGCGGTCGCTGACGGCGTCCAGGCTGTTCTGGCAGACCTGGGGGTTGCCAGCGGCATCGACCATACCCAGCATGCGGGCCACGCGCTCACGGTCCAGCGGGTAGCTGGTGCCCGCCAGCGCGGCGGCACCCAATGGCAGGCGGTTGGTGCGGCGGCGCACTTCGAGCATACGCTCGGCATCGCGGCTGAACATCTCTACATACGCCAGCATGTGGTGGCCAAAGCTCACGGGTTGCGCCACTTGCAGGTGGGTGAAGCCGGGCAGGATCACATCGACATTTTTCTCGGCTACGTCGAGCAAGGACTTTTGCAGATCGATCAGAAGTTCGCCAATCAGGTCTATCTCGCCGCGCAGCCACAGCCGCACATCGGTGGCGACCTGGTCGTTGCGCGAGCGGCCGGTGTGCAGGCGCTTGCCGGCGTCGCCCACCAACTGGGTCAGGCGGGCTTCGATGTTCAGGTGCACGTCTTCCAGGTCCAGCTTCCATTCGAAATTACCGGATTCAATGTCGGCCGTGATCTGCGCCATACCGCGTTGAATCGCGGCATGGTCTTCGGCGCTGATGATGCCCTGGGCCGCCAGCATCTCCGCATGGGCCAGGCTACCTGCAATATCGGCCTGCCACATGCGCTTGTCAAAGAACACGCTGGAGGTGTAGCGCTTGACCAAATCGCTCATGGGTTCAGAGAACAGCGCGGACCACGCCTGGGACTTTTTATCGAGTTGATTTTTGGACATGGGGTACGGGGCTGGTAATGGAGTCAAAATCCGGGTTCATGAAAGACACCCAAATATTATCGGCGTTCCACGATTTGGCACCGGCGAACAGCGAACCGCCAGCCGGAACACCATCGCCGGAAGCGGCGTTGGTGTTTGATGCCTGCCAGACCGGAGTGGTGCTGCGTGCGGTGCTGTTTGTGGAGGTGAGTGCCGGGGTTGGGGTAGCGTTCGCGGCCATTGACACTGTGGACTGGGTCATTCGCCTGGCGATGGTGACCGGCGGCGCGCTTCCTGCCACCCTGTCTTGGTTGCTGTTGGCCTGTCTGACCAAGCGGCTGGTTGCGCGTTTGCCAGCAGTGTTGCAATACACGGTAGCGGTTGCTACGGGTACCTTGGCGGGTGTATACGGCTGTGCGATGTTGGCCTGGTCGGGCTTGCTGGTGGCGCCGCCGTGGGTTGCCAGCGCCTTCAGCGGTCTCTTGCTATCAGGCATTTTGGTGGCAGCCTTGGTCATGCGTAGCAAAGGCCGCATGCCCGCCGATACATCTGCCCGGCTGGCTGAGTTGCAGTCGCGCATTCGGCCGCATTTTTTGTTCAACACACTCAATAGCGCCATCGCCTTGGTGCGGGCAGAGCCGGCCAAGGCCGAGGCGCTGTTAGAAGACCTGAGCGATCTGTTCCGCGAGGCCTTGAACGATTCCGGCGAGCCGGTGCGCCTGGCCCAGGAAATCGAACTGGCGCAGCGCTACCTGGCCATCGAGCAGGTGCGTTTTGGCGAACGCCTGCGGGTGCAGTGGGCGCTGGACCCGGCCGCCGACGACGCCAAGCTGCCGCCGTTACTGCTCCAGCCTTTGGTGGAAAATGCAGTACGGCATGGTGTAGAGCCCAGTGAAGCGGGCGCTGACGTGCGCGTTTCCACCCAACGCAGGGGTTCCATCGTGGTAATCAAAGTAACCAATACCGTGCCAAGCGGCCAGGGTGCGCAGGGCCAGGGACTGGCACTGCGCAATGTGCGCGAGCGCTTGGCACTGCTGCACGATGTGCAGGGGCAATTCAAAAGCGGCCTCAAGGATGGCGTCTACCAGGTGCGGATGGAGGTGCCCATATGACTGCCACGAAAAGCCCCGGTGATGGCTTGCTGCGCGCATTGGTCGTTGACGACGAAAGCCTGGCGCGAGCCCGCATGCGCACTCTACTGTCCGACTGCACGACGCCTGCGGTCCATTGCATGGGCGAGGCGGCTAACGCTGTGCAGGCCATGGAGATGCTGCTGCACCAGGCCGTGGACGTGGCTCTGATTGACATCCACATGCCTGGTGCCGACGGCCTGACACTGGCGCGCTCCATGCAGTCCTTGCCGCTGCCACCCGCGCTCATATTTGTGACGGCCCATGCCGAACATGCGGTGCAAGCCTTCGATCTGGAAGCAGTGGACTATTTGACCAAGCCCGTGCGGTTAGAGCGCCTGCAACAGGCGCTACAAAAAGTAGAGCGCATCGTGCAGGCCCGACGAGGGCTATCGGCCAATTTACCTCAAGAAGATGTGCTGATCATCCAGGAGCGTGGCCGCACCGAGCGCATACCGGTGCAGCAAATTTTGTACTTCAAGGCCGAGCTGAA
>JBBQBG010000370.1:0-3176 GCA_038317285.1 Burkholderiales bacterium
GACTTGCCAAACTCCACCGCTGCATTCAGATGTTTTCCCATTTGCGCTCTCCATCGTGCTTGTTGTGCGACGATTCTCAAAGGCACACGTGACGCACTCACGTCAATTTGGTGGCAGTTATGTGACAACAATCGCCGCCTAAACGTTGCCGAAATGCCAGTGGCGCAGATGCCACGTCATAGAGCACTTATGGGGTGCACGGCCATGCTTCGTCATATTCAAGTCATAGAATGATTTAGCCAACCTTCGCAATCAACTTGCGGGGCTCCAGCTAGATTTACACATAATGAATACGGCATTAGCCCTCGTGAAATATGATTATTTCGCTATCTAAATAATAGCAAACGACCCCTTACCGGGCGGCACCTATCTGCAGACCTATGGAAATAGAACTCAAACTGGCCTTGCCCACTACCGATCCGGCGGGCTTGGCGCGCAGCCTGGCCCACATACCACTGCTTGTGCGACGCAAGGCGGTGCAGCAGCAGTTGCACAACATTTACTACGACACACCGCAGAAGGATCTGCACCAAGGCCGCGTGGCGCTGCGCCTGCGCCGGTTGGACGGCAAGGCGGGCCAAGCCCAATGGCTGCAAACCCTGAAGATGGGTGGTAGCAGCGACTCGGCCCTGAGCCAGCGCGGCGAATGGGAAACCCCGGTGCCAGATGCCCAACTGGATGCCGAAGCATTGGCCGCCACACCTTGGTCGAGGCTGGACCCGGATGGCAGCCTGTTCGCTGCATTAGCCCCTTGCTTTACCACCCAATTCGTCCGCACCATCTGGACAGTGCGCCAGCGCGATGCAAGCGTTGTAGAGGTGGCACTGGACATCGGCCACATCGCGGTGCACGGCAACACAACGCCCATTTGCGAGTTGGAACTGGAGTTACTGGCGGGCGAGCCCAGCGCACTGTTCGGCGTGGCTGAGCAAATTGCTGTGGCAATTGCCACGCTGCCGCTGGGAATCAGCAAGGCGCAACGCGGTTATGCCTTTGCGGGCAACGCCTTGAATGCGCCGCAGCAGGCCCGCCCGCCTGCGCTGGCATCCGACCTGCCCATCGCAGACGCAGCGCTGCGGGTGATGCGCGAATCTTTCTCCCATTTCACGGCCAACCTCAACAGTCTGCTGCACAGCGACGACCCCGAGCTGGTCCACCAGTCCCGCGTCGGCTGGCGGCGCTTCAAAACCGGCCTGAAGTTGTTTAAGAAGATTGCCGGTAGCGAAGGTCCCGCCGAACTGCAGGCATTGGTACCGCTGCTCACTGCACTGGGGGCGCTGCGGGATCTGGAAGTAGCCAGCCAGCAAACCCTGCCCATGCTGGCCAATGCCTACACCGACGGCGACCGCACGCGCCAGAACCATTGGCGAGCCATGGAGCAAGCCTTGACCCGCGCGGCGGACCAACAACGCGACACACTGCACGCGGCGCTGTGCGACCCAGGCGTGGGTCATGCCCTGCTGGCCACCACCCGCTGGCTAGAAATCGACCTGGCGCATTGGGCTGCTGAAGAGGTTGTTAACCCTAAAAACCCTCTGCAAGACTGGGCCCGCGAGCAAATCAAACATTGGCATCGACAACTCAAAAATGCCCTGGCCCAAGCCGCGCAATATCCGCAGAGCGCGCACCGTGCCCGCCTACTGGCCAAACGCCTGCGTTACGGTATTGAAGCCCTGCAACCGCTGCTGCCCAAACGTCGCTCCAAACACTGGCATCTGCAAGCCAGCCGATTACAGGCAGAGATGGGGTCGGCACGCGATGTGTTGCAGGCGCTGACCATTGCAACCCACCTGAAGGTCGCTCCCGGTCTTACTGAGTTCATCAGAGGCGTCGCGACCGGTAGCCAACGAAACCCTTGACCTGCCCAGCTTGCTGCGAGTTTTGCATGCGCGGCAACCCCGCATTTGAAGAATTTGCTAAATCCGCCGAAGGCAAAAGCCGCTTTACCCGCGTCGTCTTTACACCTTGGACGACTGCGACCAGTGACCCCTTTGCAAAGGAAATAGGATTGCTTGGACTGCCGATTTACGTGACCTACCGCGATGGAAAGCCCGTGCGTCGCAAGGTTGGCTACGGCCCACCCGCCGAGTTGCAGAAAGACTTGCTGGACGGGATTCAATAGCCCGCAGCGCAAACTACAAACGCCTGCTACAAGCCCACCGCCTCGCTGCGCTTCTTGTAAAACTGCAGATCGGCGTCCAGCATGTCACCGATCAGCAACTGCGCCACGCGGTCGGCGTAGAAGTTGAACTGGGTGGTGACCCGGTAATGCACCGCAACATCTAGCCGCGTGCCATCGGCGACGGGGGTCAGCGTGAAGCTGGTGTCGTGCAGGTCGAAGTAGTGGCCACCGATCAGCACGTGGTCGTCCAGCGCACGGGGCGGGAACGATGCAGGCGTGAACCGGTAGGTCCAGCGCACGTAGCGGCCCGGCTGCCAATCGGCTATGGGCTCGTCAAACTGCACGGCTTTGTCCCAGTGGGTGACGCGCACCCGGCCACTGGGTGTGGACTGCGTAATTCCGGACAGCGGCATGGGCACCCCTATGCGTGCGGCCCAAGTAGCGCCAAATTCTTCGGGTTTGACGTCCGTCGTGTGGTTGATCTGTGCCCACACCTGCTCAGGCGCCGCGTGGACAACCGTGCTGCGCTGCACGTCGCTCAGCACCGTCGGCTCGGGCAGGTAGTCACCCAGTGCACCGAAGACCAGCGGCATCAGGGCCAAGCCATAAAAGGTTTGCCGGGGCCAATTGGTCATGCGGCAGACCACGCCCATCAGCAAACCGCCCAGTGCACCAAGGAAGGCGAACATGGGAATGATGACGATGGCGCAGATCAAGCCCTCCACCATGATCAGCAAGGTACCCAGGACGTAGAGGCAGTTGGCCACGAACGGTGCCCACAGGTAGTAGCCCCAGGTCCTGCGCTCCCGCGTTTCGGCCACATAGACCGTCAGCGCCCCTACGACCAGCGGAGACAAATAGATGAAGGCACCCGCCATGGCCGACCACTTGCCGCCCGCCACGCCCGAGAACAAAAAGCGCAACACCATGCCGGCTGCAACGCCTGCCAACAAGGGTGCCCACCAAGAGTAGGGAACGGCGGATTTTGGCGATATCAGAATGGGCAGCTCTGGAGGGTCCAGAAGCTCTTGACACTCCGAGCCTTCGGGCTGGG
>JBBQBG010000371.1:0-3175 GCA_038317285.1 Burkholderiales bacterium
ATAAGGCCGTGCGCATTCAGTGCGCTATCGATCTCTTTTTTAACGTTGTCAGTGAGGCCATCATTGCCCACCATGACGACGGGGTCCAGGTGGTGCGCTTCGGCACGGTGATCTTTGCGCTGGGCAGGGGTCAATTGAATTAAGGGCATACCTGTATTATCGGTTGAATGGAAACAGGGTGGTAGAGCCGCCCACTCAGAAAGCACCCATGAAAACCAAAGCCGGCAACAAAAAGGTCAACAAGGCCTGGCTGCACGACCACATCAACGACCCCTACGTCAAACTGGCTACCCGGGAGGGCTACCGCGCCCGTGCCGCCTACAAGCTCAAGGAAATCGATGAAACCCTGGGCCTGATCAAACCAGGCTACCTAGTGGTAGATCTTGGATGCACGCCCGGCGCCTGGAGCCAGTACGTGCGCAGGCGCCTATCGCCTACCGGGGCCGCAGTGGGCGCACTCAACGGCACCATCATTGGCTTGGACTTGCTGCCGATGGAGCCGATTGAGGGCGTCACCTTCATCCAGGGCGATTTTCGCGAGGCTGACGTGCTGACCAAGCTGGAAGCAGCACTGCAGGGTCGACACGCCGATGTCGTGGTCTCAGATATGGCCCCCAATCTGTCCGGCATTTCGTCGGCGGACGCGGCGCGTATCGAGCATTTGGTTGAATTGGCCATTGAATTTGCCCAAAACCACATGAAACCCCAGGGTGCGTTGGTGGCCAAAGTGTTCCACGGCGGAAGCTACAACGACGTGGTGCAACGCTTCAAGGCGGCGTTCGAGGTGGTCAAACCGCTCAAGCCCAAGGCTTCACGTGACCGCTCGTCCGAGACGTTTTTGGTGGGCATGGGGCTAAAAAGGCTGGCCGGTTGACCCAGGCCCAAAACCAGGGCTGGGCGACACACGCATTACATAAGCTTGCGCTATATGTGGCATAAAACTGGAAAATACCGCGTCGCCCACCTTGAAACGCCTAAAATGCGACTCAGATATGCACAGTGTCCTAGTCTGTGCCCCTATTGGAGCTTCGCTTGAATAATCAGTGGTTTTCTAAAATTGCAGTGTGGTTGGTGATTGGCTTGGTGCTCTTCACCGTGTTCAAGCAATTTGACAAGGGCGGCGTCTCAGGCGCCACCACAATCGGGTATTCCGAATTCTTGGACGAAGTGCGCAACAAGCATGTCAAGAGTGCACTGATCCAGGAGGGCCAAGGCGGCACCGAGATCCTGGCCATCACCACCGATGACCGCAAAGTCAAGACTACGGCGACCTACCTTGACAAGGGTCTGGTAGGCGACCTGATTAACAACAACGTCAAGTTCGACGTCAAACCCCGCGAAGAAGGCTCATTGCTGACCACATTATTGGTTAGCTGGGGCCCCATGTTGCTGCTGGTCGGCGTTTGGATTTACTTCATGCGCCAGATGCAGGGCGGCGGCAAGGGCGGGGCTTTCAGCTTCGGCAAGAGCAAGGCGCGCCTGCTGGATGAAAACACTAACACCGTGACCTTTGCCGACGTGGCCGGTTGCGACGAAGCCAAAGAAGAAGTCAAGGAAGTCGTTGATTTTCTAAAAGACCCTAGCAAATTCCAAAAACTCGGCGGTCGTATTCCGCGTGGCTTGCTGCTGGTTGGCCCCCCTGGTACGGGTAAAACTTTGTTGGCCAAGTCCATCGCCGGTGAAGCCAAGGTTCCTTTCTTCAGCATTTCGGGTTCCGATTTCGTGGAAATGTTCGTCGGCGTGGGCGCATCCCGCGTGCGCGACATGTTCGATAACGCCAAGAAAAACGCGCCCTGCATCATCTTCATCGATGAAATTGACGCCGTCGGCCGTCAGCGTGGCGCAGGCCTGGGAGGTGGCAACGACGAGCGCGAACAGACACTGAACCAAATGTTGGTCGAGATGGACGGATTTGAGACCAATGTGGGCGTCATCGTGGTCGCCGCTACCAACCGCCCCGACATTCTGGATTCCGCGCTGTTGCGTCCAGGCCGTTTTGACCGCCAGGTCTATGTCACATTGCCCGATATCCGTGGCCGTGAGCAGATTTTGGGCGTGCACATGCGCAAGATTCCGTTGGGCCAGGACGTCAATCCCAATACCATTGCTCGCGGTACGCCCGGCATGTCGGGTGCCGATCTGGCTAATTTGTGCAACGAAGCGGCCTTGATGGCAGCGCGGCGCAATGCGCGTGTGGTCGAGATGCAAGATTTCGAGAAGGCCAAGGACAAAATCTTCATGGGGCCTGAGCGCAAGAGCGCTGTCATGGACCCGGATGACCTTAAGAACACCGCTTACCACGAAGCGGGGCACGCCTTGGTCATGATGATGCTACCCAAGCATGACCCGCTTCACAAGGTCACCATCATGCCGCGCGGGCGCACGTTGGGTGCCGCCTTCTATTTGCCAGAAAAGGACAGGGTCAGCCGGGACAAGGAATACATGTTGGTGAACATGGCCAGCCTGTTTGGTGGCCGCGTTGCTGAAGAGGTGTTCATGGACCAGATGACCACCGGTGCCAGCAACGACTTTGAGCGAGCCACGCAGATTGCCCGCGACATGGTGACGCGATACGGTATGTCCGAAGCATTGGGCCCGATGGTCTACGCCGAGAACGAGGGTGAAGTCTTCTTGGGTCGCTCGGTTACAAAGACAACTAACATCAGCGAAGCGACAATGCAAAAGGTCGATGCAGAGGTTCGGCGCCTCATCGACCAGCAGTATTCATTGGCCCGCAAGCTGATCGAAGAAAACAAAGACAAAATACATGCCATGGTCAAGGCCTTGCTGGCTTGGGAAACCATTGATCGCGAACAGATCGACGACATCATGGCGGGCCGGGAGCCGCGCCCACCGAAAGATTGGGTGCCGCGCATAATATCCACTGGCAGCGGTGGCGGTAGCGGCGGTACTCCTGCAGTGACGGGCGACCCCGCACCGACAGTGGTCTAATCCATTGAAACCTAAGCAAACGGGGCCTTGTGCCCCGTTTTCTTATGTAGGGGATGAAGTGAAGGGGAAAAGAAAAATATGCAATGGCAAACCGGTCGCTTTCTGCTCGATCTTTGCACGCCCAAAGTGATGGGCATTGTTAACGTCACGCCCGACTCGTTTTCGGATGGTGGACAACATGCCAGCCGGGACGCCGCCTTGGCGCATTGCGAGAAATTGGTCA
>JBBQBG010000372.1:0-3131 GCA_038317285.1 Burkholderiales bacterium
GACGGCCTGCTGCATATCACCGACATGGCCTGGCGCCGTGTCCGTCACCCGAGCGAAGTGGTCACAGCTGGCCAGGAAATCACCGCCAAGATCCTGAAGTTTGACACCGAGAAGCACCGCGTCTCGCTGGGTCTTAAGCAGATGGGCGATGACCCATGGATGGGTGTGGCGCGCCGCTACCCTCAGGGCACGCGCATGTTCGGCAAGATCACCAACATCGCCGACTATGGCGCGTTCGTAGAACTCGAGCCGGGCATCGAAGGTTTGGTGCACGTCTCCGAAATGGACTGGACCAATAAAAACGTGGCCCCTTCCAAGCTGGTCACGTTGGGTCAAGAAGTTGAAGTCATGGTGCTCGACATTGACGAAGACAAGCGCCGCATTTCCTTGGGCATGAAGCAGTGCCGCGCCAATCCGTGGCACGAGTTCGCTGAAGCAACCAAACGCGGTGACCGCGTCAAGGGTCCGATCAAGTCGATCACCGATTTCGGCGTGTTCGTGGGTCTGGCTGCTGGCATCGATGGCTTGGTGCATCTGTCCGATCTGTCTTGGAACGAGCCGGGCGAAGCCGCCGTGCGTAACTTCAAGAAGGGCCAGGAAGTCGACGCCATCGTGTTGGCCATCGATGTGGAGCGCGAGCGCATCTCTTTGGGTATCAAGCAGTTGGATGGCGATCCTTTCACCACCTTCGTGTCGATCAACGACAAGGGTTCGATCGTCACCGGCAAGGTCAAGACTGTTGACGCCAAGGGTGCTGAGATCGACCTGGGCGAAGACGTGCTTGGCTACTTGCGCGCCAGCGAAATCAGCCGTGATCGCGTGGAAGACGCACGCAACGTGCTGAAAGAAGGCGACGAAGTAACCGCTGTGGTGGTTAACGTGGATCGCAAGACCCGCAACATCCAGTTGTCCATCAAGGCCAAGGACATGGCTGACCAAGGCGAAGCCATGGCTGCTTTGAGCCAATCGTCTGCCCGTGAAAACGCTGGCACCACCAGCCTGGGCGCTTTGTTGCGTGCCAAGCTCGACAACAACAACTAATCATCTGTGGGGCAATGCCAAAACTCTGCCCCACACCATTTTTAGTATGCTGTTGAATTGAACAAACGGCCGGTGCACCAAGCATGTGTTTGGGCACCGGTCGTTTTTCTTGGATAAAGACTTCCCGCCATGACACGCTCTGACCTTGTTGAAGAACTCGCCAACCGCTTTGGCCAGCTCACGCATCGCGATACCGAATTTGCCGTCAAGGCCATTCTGGACGCCATGAACGACGCCCTGGTCGCCGGGCACCGCATAGAAATCCGCGGCTTCGGCAGTTTCTCCGTCAACCACCGCCCACCCCGTATGGGCCGCAACCCGCGCAGCGGTGAAAGCGTCGCCATCCCCGAAAAGCGCGTGCCCCATTTCAAACCAGGCAAAGCCCTGCGCGAATCCGTTGATCAGCGCACTGCCGAATTGGAGACGAAGGCCACGCCGTGAGGCCATTGCGGGGCTATAAGCCCGCGCCAGGCTATTAGAATCTCTAGCCACCGGGGAGATCGATGAAACAACTTGTATGGTTCTTTAAGTGGATGCTTAAAGCAGCCATTTTTTTTACCCTTTTCGCCTTCGCGCTGAACAACCAGCACGATGCCACTGTGCGCTTTTTCTTTGGCCAACAATGGACGGCGCCTCTGGTCCTGGTGGTACTGATTGCATTTGCGGCGGGACTGGTGATTGGCGTGCTGGGCATGGTGCCCCGCTGGTGGCAACACCGCCGTGCGGCAGCGCTCGCTCGGCAGGAGGCCGCTGCAGCATCGGCTATCACTATGGTTACCCCCGAAAAATCCGCCTTACCCCAACAACCCCCGTATGGAATTTGACCTCAGCCTGATGCTGCTGGCGCTGCCAGTCGTCTTTGTACTGGGCTGGATAGCGTCGCGATTCGATATGCGCCAACTGCGCATAGAGAACCGCCAAGCGCCCAAGGCCTATTTCAAAGGCCTGAACTTCTTGCTGAACGAACAGCAAGACCAGGCGATAGATGCGTTTATCGAAGCAGTTCAAAACGACCCCGACACTTCGGAACTGCACTTTGCCTTGGGCAATCTGTTTCGCCGCCGCGGTGAATACGAGCGTGCCGTACGCGTGCACCAGCACCTGCTGTCCCGCGGCGATCTGGCCTTGGACGACCGCCACCGTGCCCAACATGCGTTGGCCCTGGACTACCTGAAAGCCGGTCTGCTGGACCGGGCCGAGGATGCCTTGCTTAAGCTCGACGGCACGCGTTTTGAAGGCCAGGCGCGGCTAGCGCTGTTGGCCAATTACGAGCGCTCACGCGACTGGGAACACGCAGCCCTCATCGCCAAGAAACTGGAGTCCTCTGGCCAAGGCAGTTTCAAGGGTCGCCTGGCCCATTACCTGTGCGAGCAATCGGCGACCTGCGCCGCAGCCAACGATATTCCCCAGGCACTGGAGCACCTGTCCCAGGCCATGCACATTGCCCCCGACGCGCCACGCCCGCGCATGGATCTGGCACGTTTGCAAAGCCAACAGGGTCAACCAGCACTGGCCTGCGAGACATTGACCCAGGCCCTGACCACCGCCCCTTCGGCTATCGGCCTCATTGCACCGCTCTTGGCCCAAAACGCCATTGCGGCAGGCCAAGGCATGCGCGCCCTGGCCCGCCTGAAGGCGCTCTATGCCCACATCCCCTCATTGGACGTTTTAGACGCAATCGTCGCCCTCGAAGCTGCCAGCGGAGCACCCACCGCCACGGCCCGTGAATGGTATGCCCGGCATCTGGAAACCGAGCCATCACTGGTAGCCGCTGCCAAGTGGATTGCGGGTGAAAAACTGGAGCACGAACAGTTCCACCCCCAAGTGCAACGGGCGCTAGACCAGGCAGTCAAACCCCTGACCCGCTACCGGTGCGCCGCCTGCGGCTTTGAAGCCAAACAACATTTCTGGCAATGCCCTGGCTGCCAAGCCTGGGACAGTTACCCCGCCCGTAGGGTTGAAGAGTTATGACCATTTCAAAAGAGAGAATGTCCACCGCGCAGGTGCTGGTGGTCGGTGACGTGATGCTGGACCGTTACTGGTACGGCGCGGTTGACCGCATTTCACCCGAGGCACCGGTGCCTGTGGTG
>JBBQBG010000373.1:0-3091 GCA_038317285.1 Burkholderiales bacterium
GGGGTAAATGGCGGGGTCATGGCCTTGCGCCAACCCAACCACGCCAATGCCAATGCTATAAAAAGCAGAGCGGTCGTGCCAGGTAATCCGAGGGCTACCGGGCTAATTGATGCAATGACTACGCCCAACAGGCCCAAACCCTCACGCCACGCGACGATACGGCTGCGTTGCACTTCGTCGCCACCGAGCCGGGCGCCCCATGACTGGTGCAGCACGCTCAAAGCGCTGTAGGCAGCATAGGTTAGCGCTAATGCGACCGCAGCCCACACCAGCACAGGTTGCAAGCCCCGAACTGGTGGGAAGAACAATGCGGTAAAACCCACGCCCAGCGCTATAGCCGCCACTGCACCCCAGCGCAGAACAACCGCAGCAGAGCGTGTAAACAGCCCGTCGCTCCAGCGCCCAAGCAGCGGGTCGATGACCGCGTCGAACAAGCGGGCCGAGAGCAGCAGCAGGCCCAGGCTGGCCAAGGGCACGCCGAAAGCGCGCGCGTAGTGGTTGGGCAGCAGCACATAAAGCGGCAGCGCCACAAACGCCAGTGGCAGGCCCATCAAACCATAGCGCCAACCCTGGCGCCAAGTGAAGGCAGTTGCAGCAATGGGGCTCGCGGCGCTCATGGGGTGGCGTGGGCCAGCAAGGCCGCGCGCAGGCGGGGTTCGCTGGTGGACTCGGACAGCCAGATACCGAAGAACGCGCGGCTGAATTCCGGGTCGGCTACCACGGCGCGTATGGCTCCGTTGAGCCAAAAACGCGCACCCACACCCGGCTGGTGCAGCCCGGTGAGGCGGTCACCCGTTTTGACGTCGGGAAACGCATCTTGCATGGCGGCCAGCCAGCGTTGCTCTTGAGCCGGCGTCAAGCTTGCCGCCTTGCGCATTTCTGCCAGCGAGCGCTGGGCAATGGCGTGACCATCCAGATTGCGCAAGTAACGCAATTGCAGTGCAAAAACCGATTGTGCGTAGCGGCTAGCACTGAAACCAGGCGCCACCCAAAGCGATGCGTCGTATACGTTGAAGGTGAAGTACCGCATGCGGGCATTGCCGGCCCATTGCATGGCGGGCAATTCAGCCGCGAGCTCTGGCAGTGCAGCCGATGCGGTCGATCCAGGTCCCGGCTCCTGTGCGCTCAGCATGGACGGAGCGCACAACCCTACAACGGTCAGCCGGCTACCGATACTGGCAGCGCTGGCAAGAATGATGGTGCGGCGGCTCGGCATGGCGTGGAGTGCGTGTGTAGCGGTAAGTGGGCCTTGTCCGCCTCAAACAGAGGGCTTGCGCAGCGTGTATTGCACGACATCGATGTTGTCTTCCATGAAGGCTGCTTCGCAGTAGGCCAAATAGAACTCCCAGATGTGGAGGAAGCGCGTATCGAACCCGGTCTTGAGAACTTGGGCGCGCTGGACCATGAAGTCTTCGCGCCAGCGTTTTAGCGTCTCGGCATAGTCGTGGCCGAAGGCCAGTTCTTCCACCACGTCCAAACCGGCGGCCTGGGCCTGACGGCGGAATTCACGCGGGCAGGGCAAGCAACCACCCGGGAAGATGTATTGCTGGATGAAGTCGGTTGACCCCACGTAGCGCTCGAACAATGCGTCGTCGATGACGATGCTTTGGACACACGCATGGCCTCCAGGCTTGAGCAGTTTGGCGACTGCAGCGAAGTACGTGGGCCAATATTCGCGGCCCACGGCTTCGACCATTTCAATCGAGCAAATGGCGTCAAACGGCGCGTCGTCGATGTCGCGGTAGTCTTGCAACCTTAAATCGGACTGGCTCGCTTTGCCCAACCGATGCAGCCGCTCTTGGGCGGAGATCAATTGTTCGCTGCTGAGGGTTACGCCGGTAACGTGGGCACCGCGTTCCACCGTCGCCATCTCGGCTAGTGCACCCCAACCGCAGCCGATTTCTAGCAAGCGGTCGCCAGCGTTTACCCGGGCTTGGTCCAGCGCACGGCGCACTTTGGTTTTTTGGGCTTGGGCCATCGTCAGTGTGAAGTCCCCATGGAACAATGCGCTTGAATAGTTCATGGTTTCATCTAGCCACAGGCGGTAAAACGCATTGCCCAGGTCATAGTGGGCATGGATGTTTTTTTGGCTGTTGCTGCGCGTGTTGCGGTTGAGCAGGTGCTTGACGCGGTACAGGAGCCGCCCGGCCCAGGTGCCGTAAATCACGCTCTCGACCTCGGCGCGGTTCTTTACCAGCACGCGCAACAGGTCCACCAGGTTGGGCGTGCTCCAGTCGCCGGCGATAAAGGTCTCGGCAAAGCCGATGTCGCCGGATTTGAGCGCAGCCCCGCAGACGTTCCAGTTGTGCAGGTTCAGCGTGGCGTGGGGCATGTCGCCTTTGCCAAAACGCTGCATGCTACCGTCTGGTAACTGCAGTGTCAGCGTGCCATGGCGCAGGTTTTGCAGCAGGCGCAGCACGGTGCGCGCGGCAGCGGGTGTACCCCGCGGGATGGTGAAGGCGGTGGGTGCTGTTGTGGTGTTCATGCTGTTCATGGTGTGGGCTCAGGTCAGCGGGTGGTGAATTGCTTGGGTGGCAAGGGCTTGCCAAAGAAAGGGGTTTTTTTGCAGAACAATTTGAAGGCCTGCCAGTGGATGCGCAGCACTACGCCAATCGTCATGGCGGGGTAGTGCCACAGGGCATGGCGCACGGACTGGCGGGTTAGCGGCTTTAGTTGGCCACTGACGCTGGTCTCTATCAATGGGCCATTGGCGTCGTCAAAATCGACGCGGGCCACGGTGTGCAGGCGGTCCGGGGTGAACATGAACCGAAAGCGGTAACCACCTTCCACGGGTGCAAATGGCGACACATGGAAGACCTTGTCGGCGCGCTGCTCTACGCCGAATTGCGGGTGGTCCAACATATAGCAGTGGCGCTCGCCAAAGGTGTTGTTGACTTCGACGACGACGGCGCGCAATGTGCCGTCCTTGCGGTGGCAGTACCAGAAACTGACTGGCTTGAAGGTGTGGCCTAGCACGCGCGGGTAGCAATGCAGCCAGACCTCACCATAGGCTGGGTCGGTGTGCGCATCCGTGTGTGCACTGCCGATTCCCTCGCTGGCCAACAAGGCGTCCAGCCACGCCAGCGCGCCA
>JBBQBG010000374.1:0-3076 GCA_038317285.1 Burkholderiales bacterium
GAGGCCCGTGCCGCGCGGCCCGCGCACCGCCAGGATGAAGGGGAAACCAAAGCGCGCGTTGTAGTCGCGGTTGAGTTGTTGAATCTTTTCAAACTCTTGCGGCGTGCAGTGCGTCAGGCCGGCTTTGCTTTGCTCGTTGCTGGACTCTGCGGTCAGGCTGTTGTCGACCATGGCCTTGCCCGCCAATTCGGGGTGGGCGCGTATCAATGCGAGCTGGGGTTCGATGCCCGCAGCGTTGAGCACGCCGACCATCGCGTACTTCAGTTGGGCCAGGCTGGTGAAAGGCCGTTTCGCCAATGCGGTTTGGGGAATCCACGGCGAGTGTTCGTACAAACCTGTCAGCCATTGGGTGGCTTCCTCCAGCGGGGCGGCGTTGAGTTGGGTGAGTGTCAGTGCCATGGTGTCTTATGCGGCGGTGAAAGGATGAGTAGCTTTCCAGTGCCGCGCAATGTCCACGCGGCGGCAGACCCAGACATCTTGGTACTGGCCAATGTGGTCCAGAAAGCGTTGCAACGCGGTGATACGACCGGGTCTGCCTAGCAGGCGGCAGTGCATGCCAATGCTCATCATGGCGGGGCGATCATGGCCTGCAGGATCGCCATCGGCATACAACACGTCAAAGGTGTCCTTGAGGTACTGGAAGAAGGGGTCGGCGTGCGAATAACCCTGGGGCAGCGCAAATCGCATGTCGTTGCAGTCCAGCGTGTAGGGGACTATCAACTGGGGGACCACCGTGCCATCGGTCCTTTGCACCTTCATCCAGAATGGCAGGTCGTCACCGTAGTAGTCGCTGTCGTATTCAAAGCCGCCATAGTCGGCCACCAGACGGCGGGTGCGGGGGCTGTCGCGGCCGGTGTACCAGCCCAGGGCCCTCTGGCCCGTGAGTTGCTCGATGGCCTGCATGCCCAGTTGCATATGTTCGCGCTCAGTGGCTTCGTCAACATTTTGGTAGTGGATCCAGCGCCAGCCGTGGCAAGCGATCTCATGGCCCAAGTCGACAAACGCGGCAGTCAGCTCTGGGTGGCGTTGCAGCGCCATGCCCACGCCAAACACGGTGAGTGGCAGGCCGCGCTGCTCGAATGCACGCAGGATGCGCCACACCCCCGCACGCGAGCCATATTCGTAGATGCCCTCCATGCTGATGTGGCGCTCCGGGTAGCTGGCCGGGTTGAACATCTCGGACAAGAATTGCTCGGAGCCCGCGTCGCCATGCAGCACCGAGTTCTCGCCGCCTTCTTCATAGTTCAGCACAAACTGCACGGCGATGCGGGCGCCACCCAGCCATTGCGCGTGGGGCACGTCCTTGCCGTAGCCGACCAGGTCGCGCGGGTAGGGCTGGGTGGAGTCGTAATGTTTCATGCTGCGGTCGCTTGTGCTGCCGGTGCCAGGGTCAAAGAGGCTTCGACGTGTTGCAGGTGTTCGTCCATCAACCGCAGCGCCAATGCTTCATCGCGTGCCTGCAGTGCATCGACGATGGCGCGGTGCTCTTCGTGCGAATGTTCCGCCGCACCGGCTGATTGGTACATCAGCGTGATCAGCGCGCAGCGCGACAGCAAATCCATCATCAAGTGCGCCAGCACCTCGTTCCCCATCAGCTGCGCCATGCGCACATGAAAGTCGCCCAAGAGCGTGGTGCGCCCCGGCACATCGCCGCGCATGACGGCGGCCTCTTCCTCGGCGATATGGTCTTGCAGCGCGTCTATGTGTTCCTGCCTGGCACCGCGCACAAAAGCTTGCGTCATGCCGGCCTCCAGCATACGGCGCACGGCAAACACCTGTTGCGCCTCGGCGATGGACGGCGCGGCGACAAAAGCCCCGCGTGCCGGCTCCATTCGGATCAGCCGGTTTTGCGACAGCTTGAACAGCGCCTGGCGGATCAGCGTGCGCGACACACCGAACTGGTCGGCCAGGGTTTGCTCCACGAGTTTGGCGCCGGGTTGCAGGCGGTGCTCGATGATGGAGCGGGTCAGCGCTTCGACGATGAAACCGGTGGTAGTGGAGTCCATCCGGTCATCATAGCGGTAAATCCAAAAAGTGTATACACTTTGCCAACGCGAGCGGAAATCGACGAAAACCAACCAACGAAGGATGCCACCATGGGCCTGAGCACACACGTATTGGATACCATGCACGGCACCCCGGCTGCGGGCATGCAGGTGGCGCTGTACACCACGCAGGGTGAGCAGGGCACGCTGGTTAAATCGTTTGTACTGAATGCCGATGGCCGCAACCCTGACGGCATGCTGTACGACCATGTCAGTTTGCGCGCCGGCACCTACCGGCTGGTGTTTGATGTGTCGGCTTACTTCAAGGCGCGCGGTGTGAGTCTGCCGGAGCCCAACTTCTTGAATCGCGTGAGCCTGGACTTTGGGGTGGCCCATGCGGACCAGCATTACCACGTGCCGCTGCTGGTGAGCCCGTGGAGCTACTCCACCTACCGCGGGTCTTGAGCAGGATATTTGAGACTACGCAGTGGGTCAGTACTTCAGCCGGGTCATTGCCTTGAAGTGCTCATAGCGATCCAACGCCTCGCGCGATGCAGCGCGTTGCTGCAGCCACTTTGGAGCGCCAATATCCTGCAACTGGTGCGCATTGAAATAGTCAAGGGCGTTGGCATCCTGCCGCCGCGCTTGCCTGGCCTGTAGCAAGGCGCGCACCCAAGAACCCAGTCTTGCCATGGCTTGCCAGGCGCGCAACGCGGGCTGGCGCACGGCCGCGCTTGGCAGCTTTACCATGGTCGGTGCGGGGCGAAAGCAAGTAGTGGTCATGGTGAAATCCTTTGTGCGTGCTGGGTAGCTTAACTACCCAACGACGGCCTGTATATCGCGCAATTGTGGGCAAGTTGGTTAGATATACTTACCAGAAAGGAGCTGCAACCATGAGTCGTATACCGCTACAGACACTGCCCACATTTCGCGCGGTCGCACAGTTATCCAACTTGCGTGCGGCGGCAGAGCAACTGCACCTGACCCACAGTGCTATCAGTCAGCAGATACGGTTGCTGGAGCAACAACTCGGGTTTGAATTGTTCGAGCGGCGCGGCCGGCGCGTGGTGTTGAACGCTGCAGGCACGGTG
>JBBQBG010000375.1:0-3075 GCA_038317285.1 Burkholderiales bacterium
AAGTGCGCATGTACAGCGCCACCCATGCCATGCTGGTCAGCGTGATGTGTGGCCTGGCGGCACGGGAGGTGCTGAAGTGGCCGGCCGAACAAGAAGCCTCGCTGTGCAAGGCGGCTCTGACCATGAACCTCAGCATGACGGGGCTGCAAGACCAGTTGACCAAGCAGGTCGAAGTGCCTTCTCCCGTGCAACGCCAGGCGATTGATGGGCATGCTGCCAAATCCGCCGAGATGCTAGTGGAAATGGGCGTCACCGATGCGCTGTGGATAGAGGCCGTGCGCGACCACCACACGCAGACACCCGGTTCGCTGCAGACCCGCCCACCGGCGCAGCAGCTTGCGCGCCTGATCCAGCGCGCAGATATGTTCGCCGCACGACTAGCGCCGCGGGCTTCGCGGGTACCTATTTCACCAGCGGCAGCCATGCAAGCTTGTTACTTCGACGAAAACCGCCAGGTGGACGAAACCGGTGCTGCGTTGATCAAAGCGGTGGGCATTTACCAGCCAGGCTCCTTTGTTCGCCTGGCGACCGATGAGGTAGCGGTGGTGATCAAACGCGGACTCAACACCAGCACCCCGCGCGTGGCGGTATTGATCAACCGCAGCGGTATGCCGACGATGGAACCCACCATTCGCGAGACGAGCACCCGCGATTTCCGGATCGTGGCCAGCGTCCCACACCGCGAGGTCAAGGTTCAGATCAATCTGGAGCGCCTGTTGCCGCTCACCGCTATGCCTTCGTCCGAACGCCCCTGGTAAGCGGCCCGGCACGCACGCCGCTCGGCGCGCAGCTAACCCCCTGATATGTACCCTATATCCACATTGTGGTTGTGGGTAAAAACTTCTTTGGGCGATAAGTTACTATACAGTCACAAAATTACTAACTAGTTCAAAGCGTAAATTTGCTTGTGACTTATCCACTTCGTATCGCACCATGAAGATCGCCATCATCGGTTCCGGCATCTCCGGCCTGGGTTTGGCCCATGCCTTGCGCGGCCAGGCGGAGCTCAGCTTGTTTGAGGCGGGCAGCTACTTCGGTGGGCACACCAACACCGTAGATTTGAGCCTGCCTGACAGTACAGGCTCGAAGCAGACCTTCGGCGTAGACACTGGCTTTTTGGTCTTCAACGAGCGCACCTACCCACAATTGATCCAGCTGTTTGCCGATCTGCAGGTGCCGACCGCGCGTTCTGATATGTCGTTCTCTGTACAGGTGCCCGGGGCCCCGGGGCATGCACCACTGGAATGGAGTGGTTCTTCGCTGAACACGGTCTTCGCCCAGCGCCGCAACCTGCTCAACCCGCGCTTTCTGCGCATGCTGCGCGACGTCGTGCGCTTCAACCAGTTATGTACGGACATTGCAGTGCGCAATGGGGAGGCCGAGCTAATGCAGCCGTTGTCTGCGTTCCTGGACCAGCATCACCTGTCCGGAGAATTCCGCGACTGGTATTTTTTACCCATGTTGGGCTGCATCTGGAGTTGCCCTACCGACCAGATGTTGCAGTTTCCGGTGGCCACGATGATCCGCTTTTGCCACAACCATGGCCTGATCCAGGTCAGCAACCGCCCGCAATGGTGGACGGTTGCTGCTGGCGCACGCCAGTATGTGGAAAAAATCGTCGCGCAGATTGCTGACAAGCGTTTAAACACACCGGTGCAACGGATCGAGCGTGACGCGCAGGGTGTGAGCATCCACACCAATGGCCAGAGTGAGCGTTTTGACAAGGTGGTACTGGCCTGCCATTCGGACCAGGCCCTGGCCCTGCTGGCCCAGCCTAGCCACTCCGAGCGGCAGATGCTAGGCGCAATACGTTACCAAGCCAACCGCGCCGTGCTACACACCGACACGTCGGTACTGCCCCGCGCACGTCGCGCCTGGGCGGCCTGGAACTACCAGCGGTCTGCACCTACTGGCCGGGATGCGGCGCAGGTCTGCCTACACTACTTGATCAACATGCTACAGCCCGTGCCTTTTGAGCAGCCGGTGGTGGTTTCACTGAACCCGATTGCCGAGATTGATCCAGCCCATGTGCATGCGAGCTTTGACTACGCACATCCAGTGTTCGACGTGGCGGCCATCCGCGCCCAGGGTCAGATCGATGCGCTGCAAGGCCAGCTAAACACCTACTTCTGCGGAGCCTGGACCGGTTATGGCTTCCATGAAGACGGTTTGAAGTCGGGCCTGGGCGTGGCGCGCCGCTTGAAAGCCGAACTGCAGCTGGCGCCGTAGCCCGCTCATCACCCGCCTCTCAACCTATGGAACAGCCCAACGCACCCGCCGCGCCTATAGCACCGCTGGCTCCTCCAGTGGTTCCGATGATCGGCTTTGGGCAGGTGCGACATACCCGCCTGGCCCCAGTGCGCAATGCCTTTAACTACGGCACCTATTTCCTGCTGCTACCCATGCGCAGCCTGCGCACCCATGGCAGCACGGCACTGGCCTGCAACCGCTTTGCGCCCTTAAGTTTTTACGATACCGACCATGGTGACGGCCGCGGCCCGGAACAGGGCGGGGCGCTGGCCTGGCTAGACGCCTTGCTGGCCAAAGAAGGCATTGGTGGTGCAGATGGCGAGGTCTGGCTGCACTGCTACCCGCGCGTGTTGGGTCACACGTTCAAACCGGTGAGCTTCTGGTACTGCCACCGTTTAGACGGCACGCTGCGGGCCGTCGTTGTGGAGGTCAACAACACGTTTGGCGAGCGGCACTGCTACCTGCTGGACCACCCGCAGTTTGGCGTAGAGCAGCGCGCCAACAAGGTATTCCATGTGTCGCCATTTGCACCCGTTGAGGGCGGCTACCGGTTCCGGTTCATGTTCACCCCTGACCGCCAGCACACGGTGGCCCGCGTCGATTTTGACGACGCCAATGGCCCATTGATAGAGACCAGCGTCAGTGGCCAACTGGAGCCGCTAACCCGCCAGTCCGTGCGCCATGCCCTGTGGCACTACCCCGCCATGACCATTGGCGTAGTGCTGCGCATCCACTGGCAGGCCTTCAAATTGTTCTGCAAAAAAACCCCTTTCTTTGGCAAGCCCTTGCCACCCAAGCAATTCACCACCCGCTGACCTGAGCCCA
>JBBQBG010000376.1:0-3071 GCA_038317285.1 Burkholderiales bacterium
GATACGCGCGGTGTGCGTAGGCACCCACCACCACATTGCCAATTTTCTTGGCCACCAGCGTGCCCTGCTCCGGCCGCACCATGCGAATGGCGATGTCGGCCTCGCGGCGCAGCAGGTTGGACACCTGGTTGCTGGACACCAGTTCGATCTGGATATCGGGCAGCGCCAGACGCATGCGCGCCAACACCGGTGGCAGCAGTTGCACCGCCACCGGCACGCTGGCGGTGATGCGCACTGTGCCCGTGGTCTGGGCCTGCGCGCCACTCAGGGTGCGGGTCAGTTGCAGTGCGCCGGCCTCCATGCCGCGCGCCGCATCGGCCAGTTGCAAGGCCGTGGCCGTAGGCACTAGGCCGCGCCCGGTACGCTCGAACAGCACGACGCCCCATTGAGCCTCCAGCTCGGCAATGTGCCGCCCCAGCGTGGGTTGGCTGGTCTTGAGTACGCGCGCTGCGCCTAACAGGCTGCCCTGGTCGAGCGCGGCGAGGAAGGAGCGGATCAGGCTCCAGTCAAAGCTGTTGGGATTGATTTGGGGCATTATGGTATTCAAAAGTGCATATCTGGTGTGAGCATATATGCAATTGTGGAAAAGACTGAAGCTTTCCACAATTGCTCCATTCACCACAGAAGGAACACCATGAAAACCGCCACTACCAGCAGCAACACCGTTTTGATTCTGGGCGCACGAGGCCGCTTTGGCCTCAGCACGGCCCGTGCCTTTGCGCAAGCCGGGTGGCGTGTGCTGGGCCAAACCCGACCGCAAGCCGAAGTTCCGAAGGATGCTGCGATCGAATGGCTGGGCATTGATTTGCAAGACACCCAAGGTCTGGCGCAGGCGGCCCAAGGCGCTACGGTGGTGGTGCACGCGCTCAACCCGGCCTACACCAACAAGGCGTGGCAAACCCAGGTGCTGCCCATGACCGACGCAGCCATTGCGATCACCCGCAAACTGGGCGCCACACTGATGGTGCCGGGCAATGTCTACAACTTTGGTGCCGACATGCCGGCCGTGCTGCGCGAAGACACGCCACAACGTGCGCGCACCGTCAAGGGCCAGATACGGATAGAGATGGAAGCGCGCCTGCAGCAATCCGGTGTGCGCAGTATCGTGATCCGTGCGGGCGACTTCTTCGGCGGCGGCACCGGCACCTGGTTTGACACCGCCATGGTCAAGGACATCCGCAAGGGCGTTTTCACCTATCCCGGTGCACCGGCGGTCTCCCGGGCTTGGGCCTATTTGCCAGACTTGGCGAGCACCTTTGTGGCTGTGGCTCAGCAACGTGCCGACCTGGCGGCTTTTGAGGTGCTGCACTTTGCCGGTCACCGCATTACCGGCCAGCGCTGGCTGGATGTGCTGGCCCCGCTAGCCCAGGCCCAGGGCTGGGTGAAACCCGGCGCTGGGCTAAAAATGGCCCAGCTACCCTGGCCCATCATCCGCATCGGTGCGCTGTTCGTGCCCACCTGGGCCGCACTGCTGGAGATGCGCTACCTGTGGCAAACCCCGCATGCGCTGGCCAATGACAAGCTCACCGCACTGATAGGCGCAGAGCCCTTCACACCCTTGCCGCAGGCCGTGCAGGCCGCGCTGGTGGATCTGGGTCTTATGGTGCAAGCTGGCAGCGGCCGTGCTGGGCGCGCAGAGATCCAGCACGCGACCGTGGCCCAGTCGTAAATCAACACAAGCACCCAGGAGTACCCGCATGCCCTCCCTCAACCCCAACCCCACACGCGGCCAGCCCCTGCGGCGCCGCCAGTTCATACGCCTGGTCGGCGGCGGCGCCGTGTCGGCGATTGCGGCCACGGGTACCCTTGGCTTGGCCGGCTGTGCGCAGGGTATGCCGGCCGAGGCGATTGAAGCCTGGGCAGGCCCAAGCCAGGCACTGGCCCAAGCTACTCATGTGCGGCACTGGTTGCTGAGCTATGCCATCCTGGCACCGCATTCGCACAACCTGCAGTCCTGGGTGGCCGACCTGGGCACGCCGGGGGAGATCACGCTGTATTGCGATTTGAAGCGGGTGCTGCCGCAGACCGACCCACTGTCGCGCCAGATCATGATGAGCCACGGCACGTTTCTGGAGTTGCTGGATTTAGCCGCCCGTGAGCGCGGTTTGCGCGCCGACACCACGCTGTTCCCGCAAGGGGCTTTTGGCCCCGGCAAGCTGGACGCAAGGCCCGTCGCCACGGTGCGCCTGACGCCCGACTCCGGCGTGGCAAAAGACCCGTTGTTCGCCCAGATTTTGCAGCGCCACACCAACCGCAGCCGCTACGACATCGCCCGTGCTGTGCCCGGCGCGGCTTGGGCTGCGATGTCGGCCGCGGGCGTGTCGTCGACGGCACTGTTGCGCATAGGCTTTGCCGGTCTCGAACAGGCAAGTGCTTTGGTCGAACACCGCCGCATCGCGCGCGAGGCCTGCCGTATTGAGCTGACGGTGCCGCGCACCATCATGGAGTCGTTCGACGTGCTGCGCGTGGGCCGTTCCGAGATTGCAGCCCACCGCGATGGACTGTCGCTGACAGCACCCATGGTGGTCGCGCTGAACACGCTGGGCCTGTTTGACCGCAGCAAAGCCCCGGCGCCGGGCGACTACGCCACCACCAGCCAGATCGAAGAGTTTGATGCCAAGCTGGCCTCTACGCCCGGTTTCTGGTGGCTGGTGACGCCGGGCAATGACCGCGCGACCCAGGTCAACGCGGGCCGTGCCTACGTGCGCGCCCAACTGGCCGCAACGGGCCAGGGGCTGGCCATGCAACCACTTTCCCAGGCCTTGCAGGAATACCCGGAGCAAAAGCAGCCCTATGCCAATATCCATGCGCTGGCGGGTGCCAAAGCCCCGGGCGAGACGGTGCAAATGTGGGCGCGTGTGGGCTATGCGCCCGCCGTCGAGCCATCGCCCCGGCGGCGTTTGAAGGACTTCATCCGGGCGTAACTGCTAGGCGGTTTGTAGCAATCCGACCAGCCGTTGCAGTGCGTACTGCAACGTGGCCGCGCGTACTTGGGCACGATCCCCAGCAAAGTGCTGCAACTCGGTGACGACACCCCCCGGCGTTGCCCAGCCCATCCACACGGTGCCAAC
>JBBQBG010000377.1:0-3063 GCA_038317285.1 Burkholderiales bacterium
AATTGATGCTGCCCCGGCCGGGATTGGCGCAACATTTACACCAGGTCAAATCCTCGCACCTGCAGCGGAGATGTTGAAGCAGTTTTCCGATTTGATGTTGATTGTTTGTGCTTCGTTTGCAATTCAAAAGCTGCTGATCGCAATTGGTGGATATGCTGCCGTGTCCATTGCATTGAGTGTTGCCGCTCTTGCATGGACTCTTTCCATATTCCTGCAACGCAGACCAGCACCGCCGTGGCTGAGCACCATTCTGATCGTCATGTTGTTGGTCAGATTTGCAGTGCCAGTGGCTGTTCTGGGGTCAGACTTGATCTTCCAAAACGTCTTGCTCGAGAAATACCAGATCAGCCATGCGGGGCTGAACGCTACGTCCAAAGGCACTGCCGTGACACAAAATGAAGATTTGGCACATGCGTCGAATACACCAAAACCACTTGCGCAATCTCAGTTACCGCAGGTTCCAGGCAGTTCTGGTTCTAACGTTTTTGGCAAGCTCAATGAACTGGCGGACAATATTAATGCCTGGATAAAAAACAAAGCGGTAGCCAGCGTCACCAAATACGAGGCGATCCAGAAAGCCGCAAATGAAGCGGTGGAGCACGTCGTGATGTTGATGGCTGTGTTTCTATTGCAGACCATCGTGCTCCCACTGTTGATACTGTTTGGACTACGTGGACTGACTAAGGCCGTACTACGATTACCGATGCGTCGTGGGCAAGTTAATGGCAACTCAAGTCCATCCACTGTGGCTTAGGATTCCACCCGGCTGGACAGTTCAAGCCACTGGTCTTCCAGCAGCGCCAATTCGTCATTCACCAGCTTCAAGCTGCGGCCAATTTCTGCAATCTCTTGCGGATGCGGGTTGGTCGACAGACGGCTTTCCAGTGCGGCGCCTTCCCCGTTGAGCGTCTCCATGCGCGCTTCCACGTCTTGTAAGTCTTTCTTGGCCTTTGGCGAGGTGTCACCCTTACTCTTGGTTTTTGTTGGGACTGCGGCAACAACGGGTTTTGCCGGCGCCTTGGCAGCTTCCTTGGCCTCTTCGCGCTGTCGCTTGGCCTCGTCCAGTAGGTAGCGCTGGTAGTCATCCAAGTCGCCATCAAAGGGCTCTACACCGCCGCGCGACACCATCCAGAATTCGTCGCACACTGCGCGTAAGAGCGCACGGTCGTGGCTGACCAGCATCACGGTGCCTTCGAACTCGTTGAGCGCCATGGACAGCGCTTCGCGGGTTGCCAGATCCAGGTGATTGGTTGGCTCATCCAGCAGCAAGAGGTTGGGGCGCTGCCAGACGATCATGCACAGCACCAGGCGGGCTTTCTCGCCGCCGCTCATGCTGCCCACGGCCTGCTTGACCATGTCGCCACCAAAATTGAAGGTGCCCAAGAAGCTGCGCAGGTCTTGCTCACGTGTGGCCTGGCCGCCAATTTTGCCGGCCACCGTCATTTCCTTGACCAGGCGGATCATGTGTTCCAGCGGGTTGTCGGCGGGGCGCAGCACGTCGAGTTCTTGCTGGGCGAAATAGCCGATGTTCAGCCCCTTGCCTTCGGTGATCTCGCCGCCAATGGCTGCCAGGTCCCGCGCCACCGTTTTCACCAGTGTCGATTTACCCTGGCCGTTGGCGCCCAGAATGCCGATGCGTTGGCCCGCCAAGACGGACTTGCTGACGTTGCGCACGATGACGGTGTGCGGCGTGCCATCTGGCGCATCTTCGGGTGGTGGGTAGCCAAAGCTGACACCGCTCATCGAGAGCATAGGATTGGGCAGGTTCGCCGGTTCCTTGAACTCGAACGTAAAGTCCGCCTCGCTGAGCAGCGGCGCGATTTTCTCCATGCGGTCCAGCGCCTTCACCCGGCTCTGTGCCTGCTTGGCTTTACTGGCCTTGGCCTTGAAGCGGGCGATGAACTTTTGCAGGTGGGCAATCTTGTCCTGCTGTTTGGAAAAGGCAGTTTGCTGCAGCGCCATCTGTTCGGCGCGCAGGTCTTCAAACTTCGAGTAATTGCCGCCGTAGCGCACCAGCTTGCCGGATTCGATGTGCAGCGTGACATTGGTCACCGCGTCCAAAAACTCGCGGTCATGGCTGATGACAACCATGGTGCCTTCGTAGCGCTTGAGCCAGGCTTCCAGCCAGACCAGGGCGTCCAAGTCCAAGTGGTTGGTCGGCTCGTCCAGCAGCAGCAGGTCTGATGGGCACATTAGCGCGCGGGCCAGTTGCAAACGCATGCGCCAGCCGCCCGAGAAGCTGTTGACCGGGTTGGTCAGCTCGCTGGTCTTGAATCCCAAGCCCAGGATCAGAGCCTGTGCACGGGCGGGGGCGTCGTATTCTCCGGCGTCTTGCAAGCCGGTGTAGGCATGTGCCATGCGTTCGTAGTCTTCGGTGGTCTCAGATGCGGCCACTTCCTCACGCGCGGCCAGCAACAGGGTGTCGCCTTCGATCACGAAGTCGGTTGCACTTTGGTCGGTTTCGGGCATGTCCTGTGCGACCTGGCCCATGCGCCATTGGGTGGGAATAAAAAACTCTCCGCCGTCTTCGTGGAGGTTGCCGTTGAGCAGGGCGAACAGGGACGACTTGCCCGCGCCATTGCGTCCGACTAGGCCGACTTTTTCGCTGGGGTTGAGGGTGACGGACGTGCTGTCTAACAGCACTTTGGCCCCTCGGCGCAGGACTATGTTTTTAAGTGTGATCATGGGTTACTGTTTTAAATTCTTAATTCATTGCAATTTTTGGGGTGGGCAAGAGGACGGGGTACCCTGCAAAGCTCCGTGTCACCCGGCCTTCGGCCTCCTTCTTTACCTACGCTTTGCAGGGCACCCCGTCCTCTTGCCTTGCGGCCTTGGTGGGTGTGCCTGCATGTCGAATGCATTGCCTGTCTACAACCACACACTCGGAGCCAGATGGGTAGGGTGCGTGACGCAGTGAGGTAAAGGAGGAGCCCGGAACGGGCGGGGGACACGAACGGAGTTACGTACCCTGCCCATCTGGCTCAGGCGTGCGCCCAAGCGCTTCGCGTGTAACCAATAAAACCTGATCCTCACCTGCACTGGTTTCCAGCCAAACCACTTCCA
>JBBQBG010000378.1:0-3041 GCA_038317285.1 Burkholderiales bacterium
GCAACCGCCTTCAGATTCTTGCCCGCCGTCTGGTGGTCCAGCGCTGCCTTGATAAACGCATTGAACAAGGGATGGCCGTTCCACGGTGTGGACTTGAACTCTGGGTGGAACTGTACGCCGATGTACCAGGGGTGGGTGGCCCTGGGCAATTCCACCATTTCAGTCAATTGCTCGCGCTGGGTCAGTGCCGAAATCACCAGACCCGCCTTGCGCAAAGGCTCGAGAAAATTGACATTGGCTTCGTAGCGGTGGCGATGCCGCTCGGTTACCACATCACCATAGATTTCGTGCGCCAGGGTGTCTTGGGCCACATCAGAACTTTGCGCACCCAGGCGCATGGTGCCGCCCAAATCAGAATTTTTGTTGCGGGTCTTGATCGTGCCGTCCGCGTCTTTCCATTCGGTGATCAGGGCGATGACGGGATTGGGGCAGTCGGGTTCGAACTCGGTGCTGTTGGCATCTTTGAGGCCAGCCACATGGCGGGCAAACTCGATAGTGGCCACTTGCATGCCCAAGCAGATCCCCAGGTAAGGCACCTTGTTTTCACGGGCAAAACGGGCTGCACAAATCTTGCCTTCAATTCCGCGCTTGCCAAAGCCGCCGGGGACCAAAATGGCGTCGAACTTGACCAGGCGTGAAACGCTGTCGGGGGTAATGGTTTCCGAGTCGATGTATTCGATGATCACCTTGACATGGTTCTTCATGCCGGCATGGCGCAGCGCCTCGTTCAGCGACTTGTAGCTGTCGCTCAAATCAACATATTTGCCGACCATGGCAATGCAGACTTCACCTTTGGGGTGTTCGGTCTCGTACACCAGATCGTCCCAGCGTTTTAGGTTGGCCGGTGGGGTATTCAGGCGCAGCTTGTCGCAGATTAGCCCATCCAAGCCCTGCTCGTGCAGCATGCGTGGCACCTTGTAAATGGTGTCCACGTCCCACATGCTGATGACACCCCACTCGGGTACGTTGGAGAACAGAGAAATCTTTGAGCGCTCCTCGTGCGGAATCGGGCGGTCGGCGCGGCACAACAAGGCGTCGGCCTGTATGCCGATTTCGCGCAACTGCTTGGCGGTATGTTGCGTGGGCTTGGTCTTGAGCTCACCGGCTGCGGCGATCCACGGCACATAGCTCAGGTGCACAAAGGCGCTGTTGTTGGGGCCGAGCTTCAGGCTCATCTGGCGCACAGCTTCCAGGAAAGGCAGTGACTCGATGTCGCCCACGGTGCCACCGATTTCAACAATGGCCACATCCACCGCATCGGGTTCACCAAAGCGTGCACCGCGTTTAACAAACTCCTGGATTTCGTTGGTGACGTGGGGGATGACCTGCACGGTCTTGCCCAAATAGTCGCCACGGCGCTCTTTGTCGAGCACGCTCTTGTAGATCTGGCCGGTGGTGAAGTTGTTGGCCTTGCGCATGCGCGTTTCGATGAAACGCTCGTAATGGCCCAGGTCCAGGTCGGTTTCGGCGCCGTCGTCGGTAACGAACACTTCACCGTGTTGCAACGGTGACATGGTGCCGGGGTCTACGTTGAGGTAGGGATCCAGCTTGATCAGGGTGACTGTTAGGCCCCGCGATTCCAGTATCGCTGCGAGGGAGGCTGAGGCGATTCCCTTGCCAAGGGAAGACACCACACCGCCGGTGACGAAGACAAATTTGGTCATGTCAGGGGGAGCTTGATGCTCAGGGAGGTGGTAAAGCGAGATTATACGTGTCAGGTTTACGGTACCGGCGATCTGCGGCGTTGCAATCCTTGCAAAGGCACAAGCCTTTGCTGCGGCTCGCGCCTTGCATCTCATCCGGTCTCGTAAACCTGACAGCTCTGCTACATTGCCCTCCATGAATGACCTAGCTGGAAAACACATCGTTTTGGGCCTCACGGGCGGCATTGCCTGCTATAAGGCCGCCGAGCTCTGCCGGGCACTGATCAAAGAGGGTGCGACGGTGCAAGTGGTGATGACCGAAGCAGCCGCCCAGTTCATCACCCCAGTGACCATGCAGGCCCTTAGCAACCGCCCGGTTTATGGTTCGCAGTGGGATGCACGCGAGCCCAATAATATGGCGCACATCAACCTCAGCCGCGAAGCCGACGCCATTTTGATTGCCCCTTGTAGCGCAGACTTTATGGCCAAACTGCTGCATGGTGGGGCCGACGACCTGCTCAGCCTGATGTGCCTTGCGCGCCCCATGGATACGGTGCCCTTGCTGATTGCACCCGCCATGAACCGCGAAATGTGGGATCACCCTGCAACGGTTCGTAACCGCGCGCAATTGCAGGCAGATGGCTGCACGGTTTTGGGTGTTGGCAACGGTGATCAGGCCTGCGGTGAGACAGGCGATGGCCGCATGTTGGAACCGCTGGAACTGCTGCAGGATGTGATCGCCTTTTTTCAACCCAAGCTGCTGACGGGGCAGAGCGTCTTGGTCACCGCCGGCCCGACCTTTGAAGCCATCGACCCGGTGCGCGGCGTTACCAACCGCTCCAGTGGGAAGATGGGTTTTGCCATAGCCCGCGCCGCGCACGAGGCGGGCGCAGATGTCACCCTGGTGGCGGGTCCCGTGTCGCTCCCCACACCGCGCGGCGTTCGACGTATCGATGTGCAGTCAGCATCCGATATGCTGCTAGCCACCGTGGATCTTGCACAGAAGGCTAGCATATTCATAGCAACAGCGGCCGTCGCAGACTGGCGACCTGCGCAGGCATCGGATCAAAAAATCAAGAAGGACGGTTCTGGCCAGACGCCGACGCTGGCGTTTGTTGAAAACACCGACATATTGGCCACCATAGCCCAGTCGATGCGCGCGCAGGCTGGCGCCCTCTTTTGTGTGGGCTTTGCCGCCGAGAGCCATGATTTGCTGGCCCATGCCACGGCCAAGCGCGTGCGCAAAGGCGTGCCCTTGCTGGTCGGCAATATCGGTCCGGCCACTTTTGGTAGGGACGACAATGCCTTGCTGTTGGTGGACGCCGCAGGCACGAAAGAATTGCCGCACAACGACAAGCTGGCTTTGGCGCGACAACTCATCGCTGAAATCGCCAACCG
>JBBQBG010000379.1:0-3035 GCA_038317285.1 Burkholderiales bacterium
GCTGTCGGCTGCGTTGAGTGAAGACAACAGCGCTATGCGCATCAACACGGCGTAGTTCTCACGGTCTTGCAAGCTGATAGCGCCAGCACCGCAGAATTTCAATTTATCAGGGTCGTCGCGCGAACGGCTATCGGGGCTGACAAGCAGCGCGTTGAAGTCGTCCACCCATTCCCAAATCAGGCCATGCAGATCGCGCACACCATACACGTTGGCGTCTGTTCCCACGTCGGGCAATGCCTTGGTGGCGGGACGCGCGTACCAATTGAGGATGCGCGCGCGCCAAGCGGGGTCTGCCCGGGCATCGCGCCGCGTAGCGTCTGCAGCAGCGGCGTATTCCCATTCTTGCCAGGTTGGTAAACGCGCTCCTTCAGCTTCGCAGAAAGCCTGCGCTGCAAACCAGCTCACATTGACTACGGGTTGATGAATCGCAGCAGGGCTACTGATGGCAAGCGGCCCAGACCAATCTTTCAAATATCCCGTATCTGCAAAGGTGCGGGCGATGTTGCCCCGCTGCCACTCTGGTTGGCTGATAACAAAGGCCAGAAACTCGGCTTGCGTCACCGGCTTCTCGCGCAACGCAAAGCCTGCGATGGCGGCAGGCTCTTTGTCTGCATCGTTTGCCAGCACACTGCTCAGCGTTCCGCCGGGTACTTGCACATAGTCTGCAGCTTGCGCCAAAAGACTCGCAGAAATGCCCAGCGTGAACCCGGCCAAAGCCCGCCAAAAGTGCGCGAAGTTCATGAAAACGATCCAGGCGCGGTCAATGCTCTGCGGCTGCAGTCGGGGCTTTGTTGGCACGCGTCTTCTTCACGTCTTCGGCCAGCACACGACCGCCGGCATTGCCCCAACTGTTCATAACATAGGTCAGTATGTTCGCGACTTCGTCGTCGTTGAGCTGGTTCATAGAAGGCATCACCGAATCGTAGGATGTGCCATTGACCGTGACCTTGCCGGTCAACCCGTTCAACACGACGCCGATAGCCCGGTGCGTATCGGCTGCGAGATAGTCTGACTTGGCCAATGGCGGAAACACGCCAGGCAATCCTGCGCCGTTTGCCTGGTGGCAGACCGAGCAGGTACCGGCGAACAGGGCCTGGCCGGCTTGTACTTGGTCTTGCTGAGACAGCGTGCCGCTGGCTGCATTTTTTGCTGCGGTTGAGACGGCTTGCATATTGGGCTGCGAGCGGTCCCCCAAGTACACGGAATCCAACTCCTTGCCCGAATAGATCGCCTTGTTCTCTGGACCTGTGACCTTGAGAATGGCCAGGGCCCCTTTGTTAAACGCCCGGAAGATGGAGTGGTCCACCAACACGTAGCTGCCCGGTACCTTGGTGTGGAATTCGACCACCGCAGCGCCGCCCGCTGGGATCAGCGTGGTCTGCACGTTCTTCTGCACGTTGGAGCCGCCCTCGTAGCGCACCTTGTCAAAAATCGCACCGATAACGTGGAAGCTGGAGACCAGATTCGGACCACCGTTGCCGACGAAAAGTCGCACGGTCTCGTTGGTCTTGGCGGTTATGGCACGGTCTCCGGTCAAAGAGCCTTCGGCGCCGTTGAACAGAACATAGGTTGGACGCTCGTCAATGGCCTTCTCCATGTCGAACGGTTGTTGACCTTTTTCACGGTATTTGCCGGTGGTGTAGAAGTCGCCCTGCATCACGTAATACTCATGGTCGACCTTGCTCAGACCTTCGGGTGGCTCCACCAAAATCAAACCATACATGCCATTGGCCACATGCATGCCTACCGGCGCCGTGGCGCAGTGGTACACGTAGATGCCTTCGTTCAAGGCCTTAAAGGTGAATTGCGAAGCATGACCGGGCGCAGTAAAGCTGGACGCGGCACCGCCACCGGGGCCGGTGACCCCGTGCAAATCGATGTTGTGCGGCATCTTGCTATCGGGGTGGTTCTTCAGGTGGAACTCCACCGTGTCGCCCTGGCGCACCCGAATGAAGCTGCCCGGCACCGTGCCACCAAAGGTCCAAAACGTGTAAGACACGCCTTCGGAAATGGGCATTTCCTTTTCGACAACTTCCAACTCCACAATTACCTTGGCGGGAAACTTTCGGTTGGTGGGTGGCGGTACAAAGGGCGGACTGGTCAGCACTGCATGGATGACAGGGCCTTGGGGTGGCCCAAAGTCACCGCTCGATTTGGTCATGACCGGCTTGGACTGCGCCGGGGTCGCAGGCGTGGCCGCAGACGCGATCAATCCATGGGCCAAGCCCAACGCAATCAATGCGCGGCCTACAATTTTTTGAAGTTTCTGGTGCACGGCGCCCTCCTCAGGCAATGTGATGGGTTTGCACCAAATTAAACAGGTATTTTTGATGCATCTATACGGTAGCAGGCTGGGTGCAACGCAGGTTTGATCTGCATCAAGTAGCTGCTACTAAATCACGAAGCCGAAAAATCCAACAGGGTTCTTGGTGATGGCTACCGACGCAATATAGCCAAAACAGGCCAGGGCTAAAACCCATGCCACAGCCCGTATGCGCACCGGCAAGCCAGGTCGCAACGCCAACACACCCAGTGCGATATAGACCAGCAAGCCCACAATCTTTGCCAGCAGCCACGGGGTGGAAAACGGATTGAGTCCAATCCGCCAAGCCAAAGCGACAGCCGACAGCAGCAGCACGGTGTCCACGATGTGAGGAACTGTTTTGGCAGACCGACTGCGCACCCAGCTTGCACCGGCCAAGCCAGAGGCGCCCCGCGCAATAAAGCCCAGCAGCGACAAGGCCACGGCGGTCTGGTGAGCGATTTTGATGGTGTAGTAGTCCACGAAGATTCATCCAAATTAGAAAAGGCCCAGTGGGTATTACATCCCCTGCGCCTCTTCACGTTTAGCCGGGTGCTGCTCAGGCCTTCTTGGCTTGCCCCACCGCAATGCGCGAACCTTGTTGGGACTTGGCACCCGTCAACAGGCGTACTGCAAACCAGGCCAGGAACAGCGCGCCAATGGTAAACACGATATCACCAGGCACGCGCAACCAGACCAGGGTTTCCATAAACGGCGAATGCACTACCGCAGG
>JBBQBG010000380.1:0-3032 GCA_038317285.1 Burkholderiales bacterium
GCCTGGCGTGCAACCCACGGTTCTGGTTCTGGCCAGTGGGCGGGGAGAGCGCTTCGTTGCGTCCGGTGGTCAGGGTTCGAAACTGCAAGCCATGCTGTATGGCAAGCCCGTTCTACAGCACACGCTGGACGCGGTGCGTGCCAGCGGGCTGCCCTACCACGTGGAAACCGGGCCGCACCCCGGCATGGGCGACTCCATCGCCGCCGCCGTGCGTGCCACGCCCGACGCGACCGGCTGGTTGATCATTCCCGGCGATCTGCCGCTGATCCAGCCCGCAACCCTGTTAGCGGTTGCTACGGCTTTGGTTAGCCACGCAGCGGTGGTTCCGATGTTTAAAGGCCAGCGCGGGCACCCGGTCGGGTTCAGCGCCGCGTGCCGCGCCCAACTGGAGTCGCTTAAGGGAAATCAGGGTGCAGCCCTCGTACTGATTGCCTATGCTGCTATTGAATTGGTAGTATCAGATGCTGGCGCCGTGACCGACATCGATACGCTGGATGACCTGCAGCGGGTGGAGCGACAACTGGCGCAAGCCGCAAAATGAGCAGGCATGAGCGGCCCTAGTGTGCTGCGCGTAGATCCATGATCGCCATGAACAGAAACCCGTTAGCGCTTGGCACGCGGTAGACACCCTTGGCACCGAGCACGTCTACCGCAATGCCCGCCATCTCCCAGCCATCCATCTCTTCGGCAGCCCATTGCGGCACGGTTAAGCGCGGGTAGCCCTTGTCTTCACCAAAGTCCCGCACGGCCGCAATGCGGGACCGCACGCTGGGCAGGTTGCTGAAATTGGCCCAGGCCCATAGCCAGGTGTTGGAACGGGTGGAGATGGACCCGATGAACTCCACATCGCCCACCACGGCGGGCACGCCGTCGTTGGAGAAAGCCAAGGTCGCGGTTTCCTGGTCATAGTCAAAGCGCTTGTGTCGGCCCAGGGCGTACTGCGCCTCCAACGCGGCCTGCTTGGCATGGAGTGCTTCGTGGCAGGTGCCGATAGTGTCTCGCCAAGATTCTTTTTCACTGTCCGCCAGATGGTCCACACTGCTGGCGTTCTTTGCGGCGTAGCAGTGGTTGCACAGTATTTCCAAGTCCAGGCAGTCTGAGTTGTCGTCGTTCCATTCGCCCGCTTTCAGAAACTCGGCATTGCAGGCCTGGCACCAGGCGTCTGGCCAACGGTTGTCTTCGGACGGCGCGTTGCAAAACCACTGTTGCATCGGATTGGCGGCCAGGTGGCCGCAGACATAGGTGGCCTGTGCCTGGCCGTGGGTGGCGCAATGGACGGACTCGTCGCCATCATCCTCGCCGTCTTGGGTCTCGTGGGTCGCTTTGTCAGTCATGTCGGCCATGATCGCATGAAGCGGTAACTATAAAAGTGATAGCGGCTAGCCCATATTCCACGAGGGCTAGCACCGTATTTCCTATTGAGCTGTCCAGCCACCGTCCATATTCCAGGCCACACCGCGTACGTTGTTTCCGGCGGGGGAGCACAGGAAGACCGCCAGCGCACCCAACTCTTCGGGTGTCGTGAACTGCATCGACGGTTCCTTCTCGCCCAGCAACTGTTTGGTGGCGTCCGCGTTGCTGATGCCTTGGGCTGCTGCCTTGGCGTCCACCTGCTTTTGCACCAGCGGTGTCAGCACCCAGCCGGGGCAGATGGCGTTGCAGGTCACGCCGGTGGTGGCATTTTCCAGCGCGGTCACCTTGGTCAAGCCGACCACGCCGTGCTTGGCGGCCACGTAGGCAGACTTTTCTGCCGACGCGACCAGGCCGTGCACCGATGCCAGGTTGATGATGCGGCCCCAGTTCTTGGCCTGCATGGCGGGCAACGCCAAGCGTGTGGCGTGGAAGGCGCTGCTCATGTTGATGGCGATGATGGCGTCCCACTTCTCCACCGGGAAGTTCTCGATCCGCGCCACATGCTGGATGCCGGCGTTGTTGACCAAGATGTCCAGGCTGCCAAAGGTCTGGGTGGCGAAGGCGATCATGTCTGCAATCTCGGCGGGCTTGCTCATGTCGGCGCCGTGGTAGCTCACCTGCACACCCAGCGCGGCGATTTCGGCCTTGGGGCCTTCCACGTCACCAAAGCCGTTGAGCACGATATTGGCGCCTTGGGCGGCCAGAGCCTTGGCAATGCCGAGGCCGATACCGCTGGTGGAACCGGTAACGAGAGCTGTTTTACCTTTGAGCATATTGCTTCCTTTAGTTAGTTGAGGACAGAGCTAAAGGTCTGTCCCGCAAAGATTCAGAAAAGTTGAGGACAGAGCAAATGGTCTGTCCCGCAAAGTTTTTACATTACGATTCGACCATGGCATTGAACTTGCACAAACCTGCTTCCTACACGACCAGTGCCCCTGCGCTCATTATCAAACTCCTCATTGCACCATGTCTGACCCTAAGCTGAACTACTTACCGTGCCCCGACGCCGGTGCTGGCCACCGCATGGCTTTTTGGGAATGGGGCGATCCCCTGGGCTCCCATGTGGTGATTTGTGTGCACGGTCTGTCACGGCAAGGGCGTGACTTTGATGTGCTGGCCCAGGCCTTGGTCACTAAAGCAGGTGGTGGCCTGCGCGTGATTTGCCCGGATGTCGTGGGCCGTGGCAAGAGTGACTGGCTGGCCGATCCGCAGGCTTACCAAATCCCGTCTTACGCGGGCGATATGTTGGCATTGCTGACCCATTTGCAGCCCCAAACCAAGACGCTGGACTGGGTCGGCACCAGCATGGGCGGCCTGATCGGCATGGCAGTGTTCGGACAAAAGCAGTTTCCTTTGCCCCTACCGCTGCGCCGCCTGGTGCTCAACGATGTGGGCCCCAGTATCCAGTGGGAGGCCTTGGCCCGCATTGGTGCCTACCTGGGGCGTGCGGTCCGATTCGATTCGCTGCAGCAAGCCGCCGATGCCATGTGGTCGATCTCGACCAGTTTTGGTCCGCACACGCCCGAGCAGTGGCTGGAGTTGTCGCGCCACATGGTCAAACCCGTGCCAGGATCCGATACCGCGGTGACGCTGCACTATGACCCTGCCATTGCCGTGCC
>JBBQBG010000381.1:0-2990 GCA_038317285.1 Burkholderiales bacterium
CAGCACCAACCCGTGGCAACCCGCGTTGGCGGGAGCCGGGCAGCAATTTCTAGTAGGCGGCACCTGGACCAACGAGGCACAGGTCAGTCTGCTGATCGAGGCCTGGCACGATGACGCGGCCCTGACCGACGCGCAGTGGTCAACATGGGTCGCACGCAACATAGCTTTGCCGCAGTGGTTGGCCCGTCGCGTGCCAGCCAGTGCGGTGGCTGGCAACCTGGCCTGGCAGGCGAATGCCTTTGGCGTGGCCAGCAGCCTGCGCCAAGACAATGTTTTTGCCCGCCTGAGCTGGCAGCATGAACGCTGGCAAACCGCGGTGGATGTGCTGTATTCGCCTGCGGACCAGGGCGTCATCACCACTGCGTCTGTGCTGTGGTCGGGTGAACGCTTCAAACTGGAGGCCGGTTTGCGCGCGCATTTCGGGCCGGATGATGCGGTAGTACGCCAGCTACCGGTGCAGCGCCAAGCCTATGTGGTCGCAACCTGGGCGTTCTAGAAAAAAAAGGCAGGACCTAGATCGCAGCCACCCGCTTGCTCATGTCCTGCATGCGGGTGGCCAGAATCGTACCCAGCGCCATGCTGACAGCCAGCGCTACATTGGCATTGGCGTGCGACAGGCGCTCAAAGTCTTCGGGTGCCAGTACCCATATCTTGCAATCGCTGTAAGCCGACACGGCGGCAATGCGCGGCAGATGCGAAAAGAAGCTGGCCTCACCCACCACGCTGCCCGGGCCGACGATGGCCAGGTGGACGATACCCTTGTCGGTGTGCAAGTCGACCTTGAGATCGCCCGACTCCACAAAGTAGACATTGCGGTCCGTCTGACCCTGGCCTATCACCAGCTCGCCGCGCACGTGCTTCACCGGGTGGATATAGTCCGCCAAGACCTTCCAGCGGTAGAGTTCCAAAAACTTGCGCAAACCACCGGCTTCGGTATTGCGTGCAACAGCAGCAATCAGCGCGGTGACATCGGCGGGGTGGGCGGTAGACGGGGTTACAGCAGGACCAGCCATGGCAGTCTTTCAGATGCGAATGCGAGGATGCGTGAGTACTGCCATCTTGCCCCTGATGGCTGCAAATTGCAACACCGCTAGCGCTTGGCCAAAGCTGCGGGTACCGCGCAGTCCAAACCCCTCGGCCGCTGAGAAGGTGAACTTTGTCTATTTCGTTGTCGGCGTGAAGAACGGAATCGGTGTGCCGGCATAGACGTTTTGCGGCAGGGCGCCATCCCACTTCTTGGCCTTTTCCATCTCAACCTCGATACGGCGCAACTCCAAGACTTCCTTGCTTTGCGTCAGTGCGCTGTTTTGCGCACGCAGGGCTTCGGCCTGGGCCTTGGCAACCGTCAGATTGGCATAGGCCTCTCCATCGGCTTTGGCCTTCAGGGCCGTGGCTTCCGCCTCGTCAATGGCGACCTTTTGCTTTTGTTCCGCCTCCACCGTCTTGAGCTTGTTATCGGCGGCCTGGCGCAATTGTTCCTGCGTCACCTTGTCGTTGATGGCGGCCATATAGGACGGAGAAAACGCAAAGTTGCGCATGTCGATATTGATCACCTGCGCGCCATACAAGGCCAGCTTGATCTTCAACGCCGAACTGATGTCGCTTGACACCTGCGCCCGTTTGGCAATCAGGTCTGGCGCCGTGTACTTGACGGTGACGGCCTTAAAGACTTCTTGTGTGGCGGTCTGCACATAGTTGTTGAGGTTGCCGTCGTGGCTGTACTTCTCGAACACCTCGGCCACCTTGTCCGGGCTGATGGAGTAGCGCACCGTCAGGCTGGCTTTGACCGGCTGCTGGTCAAAGGTGGGGCCTTCGGCGTCGTTGATGTCGGCCTGCTCGGCGCGGATGTTGAAGATGTCCAGCCGCTGCCAAGGCGCCAGCAGCAGAAAACCTTCGTTCTCTATCCCACGGATGGCGCCACCGACCGTGATGACACCGCGACTGCCGGTGGGCACCGTGCGCAAAGGCCAGAACGTCACGAGCACGATCAGCACCACCACGGGAATGACGACGCCCTTGAAACTAAAGCGGGGAATGTTTTGGATGTTCATAGCTTCCTGGACTCCATGCAGTGGTTCGCAACTCCAGATCCCACCATGGGGTCTGAATTGGCTTGCGCATTGTCAGCGTTTTCGCGCGGCCTTTGCCACGCTATTGTGCAATTGGCGGGATGAATCCAACAGTTCCTCCTGCATCCAATCACGCAGCGCCAGCATCGGCGGCCACTCTGACAGCTCCGGCGGATGGACCAACCAATAGGTGTCGGAACCCGGTTCACTTAAGGACAAGGGTGACAGCCGCACCAGGCGGCCATCGCGCAGGGCGTCGGCCGCCACCAACTCGCGACACAGCGCAACGCCCATGCCCTGTTCCGCGGCCTGCACCAGCAGGCCCATGTCGCTAAACACGGCCACTGGTTTGACGCGATCAAGGTGTAGCCCAGCCATGGCGAACCAACGTTCCCAGCGATCAGCGTCGCCCAGCAATGCCTCCTGTGCCAAGAGGCTGGCATCGCAACCGGCCAAGCGCTGGGCCAGTGCCGGGCAGGCCACAACAATCAGCGGTGTATCGATCATGCAGGTGCCTTCCAACCCTCGCCAATGGCCGCTGCCCTGGCGTATGGCGGCATGGAAGCCATCGCGCTTGAGGTCCATCACCTGGTGCGAGGTGTGTATCTCGATGTCAATGCCCGGGTGGCGCTCACGCCAGCGCGGTATGCGGGGCAGCAACCAATGCTGGGCAAAAGACGAGAGCATGGTGATGCGTAAACGCTGCTCGGAGTCGGGGGCTGCCGCAGCGCGCACCGCTTTGTCCAGCTGCGCCAGTGCCGTCTCCACCGCAGCCAGCATCACCGTGCCTGCAGCGTTCAACACCACGCGCCGGCCGCGCCGCTCGAACAATTCAAACCCGAGTTGTTGCTCCAGCAACCGTATCTGCTGACTGATAGCACTGTGGGTCAGGTGCAGTTGCTCTGCCGCCGCACGCAAGTT
>JBBQBG010000382.1:0-2873 GCA_038317285.1 Burkholderiales bacterium
TCGCAGAGCCCATGAGTATAACATTGGCGGCCTAAATCGTCAAATTTGGCAGTTGCGCCCCAGAATGCCTGGCTGGCCTTCTATACAATTCGCCAACTAACAAACTGCCCTACTGCCTTGCAAGCCACCACAACCGGCGCATCCAACGGTCTCTCCATCGTCGAACAGGACATGCTCCAAGTCGACCAGGTAATCGCACGCAGACTTGACTCCGGCGTGCCCCTGGTGGGCAGCGTCTCCCAGTACATCATCTCTGCGGGCGGCAAGCGCTTACGCCCCGCTTTGCTGCTCTTGTGCTGCGGCGCATTGGGGTTCAAAGGCGAGCAGCGTTTCAATATGGCCGCCGTGGTGGAATTCATCCACACTGCCACGCTTCTTCACGATGACGTGGTGGACGACTCGGCCCTGCGACGTGGCAACCCGACGGCCAACGCAAAATTCGGCAACCCGGCCAGCGTGCTGGTAGGCGACTTTTTGTATTCTCGCGCCTTCCAGATGATGGTCGATACGCAGAGCATGCGCATCATGGAGGTGCTGGCCAATGCGACCAATATCATCGCCGAGGGCGAGGTCATGCAGTTAATGAATATGCACAACGCAGGGCTTGACGAAGCCGGTTACCTGCAGGTCATTCGATCCAAGACCGCCAAGTTGTTCGAGGCCAGCGCCCGCGTCGGCGCCATTTTGTCAGGGGTCAGTCCCACCCTGGAAGAGGCTTGCGCCGAGTATGGGCAGGCGCTGGGGACGGCTTTTCAGGTAATTGATGACGTGCTGGACTACACCGGTGACGCGGCCATCATGGGCAAAAACTTAGGCGACGACCTGCGTGAAGGCAAGGCAACCTTGCCCCTCATCGCCGCCATGCAACGGGGCACCGCGAGTGAACGCGAGACCATCCAGCAGGCCATTGAGACGGGTGACGTGACCATGCTGGACGCAGTTATCGCCATTGTCAAAAAAACGGGTGCTTTGGACATTGCCCGCCACGCGGCACAACAAGAAGCCAAGCGCGCCATTGGCGCAGCACTGCGCCTCCCCGAAGGCCCTCACATGGACTACTTGGTACAGTTAGCATCGCAATTACTCGACAGAAACCACTAATTTTTGTCAGATACACGATCTACATGCGGGGTGTAGCTCAGCCTGGTGGAGCGCTACGTTCGGGACGTAGAGGCCGCAAGTTCGAATCTTGTCACCCCGACCAAGGTGCAACACTATCAAATAGATAGCTAACTATTCATTCCTGTCGAGGACTGGTGACCATTCTTCCGTATGTGTCCTCTAGTCGCACAATATCGTCTTCACCCAGGTAGGAACCGGACTGAACTTCAATGATCTCCAATGGTACTTTTCCAGGATTCGCCAGACGGTGAATCTGCCCTAGGGGAATATAAGTACTTTGGTTCTCCGTCAACAACATCACCTTATCACCATTGGTGACCTCAGCCGTGCCACTGACAACTATCCAGTGCTCGGCGCGGTGGTGGTGCATCTGCAGGCTCAGCGATGAACCGGGCTTGACCACGATGCGCTTGACCTGAAAGCGCTCACCTGCGTCAACGCTGTCATACATTCCCCAAGGACGCGCAACGTGGCGGTGGTGCTGGGCCTGCGGCACACCCAGTGCTTCAAGTTGGGCGACGACCGTCTTGACCTGCTCGGCATGGTCAACATGGGCCACTAAAACCGCGTCGGCAGTATCAATGATCAACAGGTCGCGCGTGCCCAACGCAACCACGGGGCGGTGCGGAGCGTGGATAAACGTGTTTGAGGCATTCACCGCATGGCCTTTGCCATGGATGCGGTTGCCTTGGGCATCCGGTTCTGTCATTTCCGCAACGGCGTTCCAACTGCCTACATCACTCCACGCAGCAACAAATGGCAAAACCACCACATTACTGGCTCTTTCCATCACCGCATAGTCGATGCTGTCGGAGCGGCATGCGGCAAATGCTTCGGCCCCCAGTCGGCGAAACGCCCCATCAACAGTCTGCGCCGCAACAGCGAGTCTGCAGTCCGCCAGTATGTCTGGCGCGTGAAGATCCAGCGCCGCAAGCAAGACACCGGCCTGCACCAGGAAAATACCCGCGTTCCAGAAATGGCCGCCCGCCAACAGTAATTCTTGCGCACGCGCGGCGTTGGGCTTCTCAATAAACCGCTGTACGGCGCGGGCCTCGCCCTGGCCCTCCAGCGCAAGACCTTGCTGAATATAGCCATACGCAGTGCTGGGAAACACGGGCTGAACACCAAAAGTCACGATTGAGCCGGCACTTGCTGCTGGAACTCCAGAGCGAATCGTTGCGGCAAACGCCTCCGAGTCCGGGATGTGGTGGTCCGCCGGCAAAAACAGCAGCAAAGCATCCGGCGGAGCGTTGAGTGCAGCGGCAGCCATGGCGGCGGCGGTGTTGCGAGCCACAGGTTCCAGCAAAATGCTAGCGCGGATGCCTGCCGCGTCGACACAGTCTTGCACGAGAAAACGATGGTCCTCGCTGGCGACGATCAACTGCTCTGTCGACAATCGGGCGGCGCGCTCGAGCGTGAGCTGCAGCAGGCTTTTACCGTTGATTAGGGGAACGAACTGTTTTGGCAGTGCCTTGCGTGACAAGGGCCATAGCCGGGTACCACTGCCACCACACAGGACGACGGAAATGATGTTGTCGGGCGTTATTCGCGCGGTTGAATTCATGCACAAGCTGCTCTAGTATAGATAGCGCCAAGGGTAGCATACGCCGCGGACGGCGCTGCATATGACAAGGTAACATTGTCCTGATTTGATTTACATTGACCGAGCAATCAGCGATGATGCTCTGGTCTTATCCGCAACGACTATTTCAATCGGTTCATGGCCACTGTAGATCCCCAACAACGAGACA
>JBBQBG010000383.1:0-2841 GCA_038317285.1 Burkholderiales bacterium
CTACATCCGCGCCCAGACCATTGCGTTTGACGACTACATCGCGTTCAAGGGCGAGCAGGGCGCGAAGGATGCGGGCAAGATGCGCGCCGAAGGCAAGGAATACGTCGTCAAGGATGGCGACGTGATGAACTTCTTGTTTAGTTCTTAAGACTTTGCGGGACAGACCTTTAGCTCTGTCCCCAACTGATTAGGGGTGTAACTGACCGCTAGCCCTCGCCAATTGTGCACGTGCAGCTATTGAAAATATAGCAGTTAAAACATGCCAAAGGCACCAATGGCTGCGGCGGTCATCGTCACGTAGCGGGCAAATTTACCAACCGCCATGTAGGCCAGGCAAGGCCAGAACGGCAGCTTGAGCCAACCCGCCACGGCGCACAGCGGATCGCCCACGAGGGGAAGCCATGCCAGCAGGCAGGCTTTGGGGCCCATTTTTTCCAGCCATTCCAGTGCACGGGTGTGGTGACGAGAATGGCTGTATTTGTCGGCCGCTTTGTGCGCACCGTAGCCCATCCACCAGTCCACCGCGCCGCCCAGGGTGTTTCCTGCGGTGGCCACTAGCACCACCGGCCAGAACATGCCGGGGTTGAGGTGTATGAGCCCGTAGACCACGGGCTCAGAACCCAACGGGATCAGCGTAGCCGAAATGAATGACACCAGGAAAACGGTTGTCAGGCTGTACTCTGGCAGAGACAACAATGTAAGCAGGTGTTCTATCCATTGGGGCATGGCCACAGTGTAGGTCCTAGCCAGCCTTGTCGCTTGGATTCTGCGATCCGTCTGGGTTTGGCCATTGCCTGTCCTGCTTACCGGTGGGCGTCGGCACTGACAGCAAAAACAATTTCGATACAAATTTCAATTGCTGAAATTTTGAGCAGCTAGAATGACTCCCGGCCCGCAACCAGTTGCCTCGGCCGCACCCCAATTCCAGAAAAAACTTCGCATGTACATCGGCCACTTCGCTTTGGCGAATCCCTTGTTTGTCGCCCCCATGGCGGGTGTGACGGATCGGCCGTTCCGCCAGTTGTGCAAGCGTCTGGGCGCGGGTTACGCGGTCAGCGAAATGGTCACATCCCGCCGTGATCTGTGGGACACGCTCAAGACCTCACGTCGCGCCAACCACGAAGGCGAACCGGGCCCCATTGCGGTTCAGATTGCCGGCACCGAAGCGCAAATGATGGCCGATGCGGCCGTCTACAACATAGCGCGTGGTGCGCAGATCATCGACATCAATATGGGCTGCCCCGCCAAGAAAGTTTGCAATAAATGGGCAGGCTCGGCGCTGATGCAAGACGAAGCGTTGGCACTTTCCATCGTAGAGGCCGTTGTCGCCGCGTGCGCACCCCACAACGTTCCAGTGACCCTGAAGATGCGCACCGGTTGGTGCCAGTCTCACAAGAATGCCGTCGTGTTGGCGCGCGCGTTTGAAGGCGCAGGTGTGCAGATGTTGGCCGTGCATGGGCGCACACGCGAACAGGGTTACAAAGGCGAGGCCGAATACGACACTGTTGCCGCAGTCAAGGCTGCAGTCCAAATCCCGGTGGTCGCTAATGGGGACATCGCCACGCCGGAAAAAGCACAGGCCGTGCTGCGGGCCACCGGTGCTGATGCCATCATGATCGGACGCGCAGCCCAGGGTAGGCCATGGATCTTCCGCGAGATTGCGCACTTTCTAGAAACAGGCACACATCTTGCGCCGCCCTTGGTCAGCGAAGTCAAGCGACTGCTGGTCGAGCATTTGTACGACCATTACAACCTGTATGGTGAGTTCATCGGAGTGCGCTCGGCGCGCAAACATATTGGTTGGTATATACGCGAACTGCCCGGTGGTGAGGCGTTTCGCGCGCAGATGAATACCTTGGACAACAGCGTGGAGCAAGTGCGCGCGGTGGAAGATTTTTTGGACGATTTAAACCAACAAACGGACCGCATTCCCCACAAGGGGTTGACGGACGGTATCAGAGGAAGAGACAACACTATGGAATGTGCAACACCATGAGCAAGACGCTCATAGAAGACTGCGTGCGCACCAGTCTGGAAGGCTACTTCAAAGACCTGCGCGGCACTGAGCCCGGGGGCATGCATGACATGCTGGTGCGGGCGGTTGAAAAACCGCTGCTCGAAGTGGTCATGGCCCAGGCCGACCACAACCAGTCCAAGGCCGCGCAGTGGCTCGGCTTGAACCGCAACACGCTGCGCAAGAAGCTGCTGGAACACCGTCTGATCGACTGACGACAAACTTGCCTCAGTGCGGCAAGCTGCTGCCAGGGCCTCTCACACCATTAACTCTGGCACGCTTCCCCACATGAACGCACTTCTCTCTGTCTCCGACAAAACTGGAATTGTCGAGCTCGCCCAGGCGCTGCACGCGCAAGGCATCAAACTGTTGTCCACTGGTGGTACTGCCAAACTGCTGGCCGAAGCGGGCTTGCCCGTGACCGAAGTGGCCGTGATGTCGGGCTTCCCCGAGATGCTGGACGGGCGCGTCAAGACATTGCACCCTCGCGTGCACGGTGGCCTGCTGGCGCGCCGCGATGTGCCGGCGCACATGACGGCGCTGGCCGAGCACAAGATCGACACCATCGACGTATTGGTAGTCAACCTCTACCCGTTCGAAGCGACGGTGGCCAAGCCCGGCTGCACGCTGGAAGACGCGATCGAAAACATCGATATTGGTGGCCCCGCCATGGTGCGCAGCGCAGCCAAGAACTGGAAAGACGTGGCGGTTTTGACCGATGCGTCGCAATACGCCACCGTGATTGACGAACTCAAGGCCCACGGCAAAGTCAGCGACAAGACTAAGTTCGGCCTGAGCGTGGCGGCCTTCAACCGCATCAGCCAGTA
>JBBQBG010000384.1:0-2827 GCA_038317285.1 Burkholderiales bacterium
GCCGCAACTGCGTTTCCAGGGGCAATTTCCACGCAATTGCAGCCAGCAGCTCGATCTCAACCTGGTCGACCGCCAGTGGGTCACCACCCGTGTACTGCGCCAAATCTGGAGTCAACTCGGGGGGCAGATGAGCGGCCCGGATGTCGAGGGGTCGACCCCTGCCCAGGCCTTGGTGCTGGCCAGTCACCAAGGTCGACCGTTTGCCGAGGTGGCACGCGGCATGATGAAGCGCTCCGACAACCCGCTAACCCGGTTGACCTATCTGCGCCTGGGTGCAAGTGCCGCTGTCGATGGCGAGCCCACACTGAACGCCGCAGCCCGATCCGTTCACGAGTGGTTCGCCGCCCATGGCATTTCTACGGTTGGCCTGGTCATGGACAATGGCTCAGGTCTGTCGCGCAGCGAGCGCATCACGGCGCGGCAAATGGCGATGGTTCTGGTCACTGCGTACCAGGGCCCCTTCGCGCCCGAACTGCTGGCCAGCTTGCCGCTCGCGGGCGTTGACGGCACCTTGTCTCGCCGTTTCAAAGGCACAGCGGTTGAAGGGCGGGCACGCCTGAAAACCGGAACCCTGCGCAACGTCGTCGCGCTGGCCGGTTATGTGCGTGACCGACAGGAGCGGATGTGGGTGGTGGTGGCACTGTTGAACCATGACGATGCATCCAAAAAGGGTAGCCCTGTTTTGGATAGCGTTGTTGAGTGGGTTGCGGGCCAGTAGCCCTCGTCCATTGTGCATAGCATGCTATGAAATTGATATCAAGTCACCATTCGATGTGGCCCAGTGCGGTGTTTGCGCTGTGCTTCTGGGCCCAGTCGCACAGCGCCCTGGCCTTGCAAAACACGCAAGCAAACCTGGCATGGGAACAGATTCGCCCCGGGTTGCTATACGCCCGCCAGGACATTCCCATACAAGGGTCGGATACGGTGCACCGATTGCATTGGTTGCAGCTGAGTCTGACCCAGCCAGACCTTCACCTTGGTGTGACGCCCCAGGCCTGTGCCGGACTGCGCTTGACGGCTCTGGACAGTGCGCCTTTGGTTGCAAGCCTGAATGCCTCGTTTTTCAACAAGGAATTTTTCACCCGCGGGCACACGGTGTCGCAGGGAATCGTCTGGACCGGCAGTTTTCGCACGTCGGACAGCCCACTGGTGGCCTGCACAGCAGACCGCCAGTGTGAGGTGCTGCACCAGGCGCCTGCACGGGTCGCGCCGCATTGGAGCCATGCCGCTGCTGGCGTGCATTCCTTGGTGCGGTCAGGCCTACCCCGCACCACGGCAGACGATGCGCAATGCGGTACTTTTTGCACCACCCCGCACCCCCGCTCGGCCATTGGCCTGGACTCCAGCCGACAGACCATGGTGTGGGTCGCGGCCGAAGGGCGCCAGCAGTCGGTTACGGGTATGTCACTGGCAGAATTGGCCATGCACATGGCGATGAACGGCGTGGCAGACGCCATCAATTTTGACGGTGGTGGAAGCACGGCCATGCACGTTGGCGCAGTGGCGCGCACCAGCCGTCCAGACAATGAACCACAGGCCCGGCAGATTGCCAATGCATGGATCGTTAGCAACCAGCCGGACATTGACTGGGCAGCGGTGTGCAAGCCGCAGTAGGGCCGGGCAGTTTATGCATGCTAAGCCAAGCGCATGCACTCTTACGGCAGCGCTGAACGGAGCTGTCCGCGCCGGTCGACAAGCAATTCCACCTTCTTGTAAGGCTTCGCTAAGGTGACCGTGTCGTCCTTCTGCGACTGGATAACTGCAGCCTCCCGCAGTTGACCATCGTAGCCAATGAGCACGTACTGCTGTGGATGGTTCTCTGGCAATACCCATGATGTCGGGTCCCCCGGCCCCGAGCTCCCGCGGGGCTTGAGCGCTACCGCCGCCGGGCGCCAACCGGGTGGAAACTGGGGCGACGGCACTGTCTGCCCACCGCTATAAAAAGCTTTGAGCTGGCGCGCATAAAGATCGAGCACGCCGCGGCTGTACCACAGAACGTGGCCGCCATTGCCCTGACGGCGCGTCAGTTCAATGGAACGCCGCAATTGTTCCCAGCTGGAATCCTTGCCAAAATCTTCGTAGCTGAGCCGGTACGCTTGTGGGACAAACTCATCCCATCGCGGTGCACCCAATTGTCCCGGCTCTGCAGTGCAGATGGCGGTTGAGGCCCGATCAGAGGCAGTCCAACTGCTCCATTTTGGCCAGTCGAGCAGGTAGTGTTCCCATGCCCAGGGGTGCACTGCCGGACTGAGCGAAATAAGCAGACCGGGTCGTCGGCGACGCACCTCCTAGACGAACATCTTGGCAAAAGCATTTATTCAGCAAAAACTTCTGGACCTCGGGATGTAAGGGGTTTAACCACACGAACCCATTCGGTGCCACCTCGCTCCCTTGCGAATCACGGCTCAACCATTCTGGCTTCTGGCTACGTAACAAATTCATGGTGTCCTTGTGCGCCGCCATGAAGCCATATTCAAACCAAGCGATATAGATGAGGCCGTTGCGTACCGCCCAACGGCTCTCCACTAACCGCTGGTCGCGGACGCAGTTTTACTCCGATCGCCTGTTGCAATACATCGGATGGAAACTGCGTATAGCCGTTTTTCCAGGCCTCGACGTAAACGGTGTTGAAGCCTATCTCGCGCAGCCTGGACATCGTGTCGCCAGTGTGGGCGGGCGTGGCCATCGCGCTGTTGGCGGTGGTGGTGATCCAGGTGCCACGCACTTCGAGACCCTCAGACCCGACCGCTGCGCCTGATTGCGTCCAGGTGAGCAGCAGAGCCGCGAATGCAAACCGCAACACCTTCAGTGCCACATACTCAACAGC
>JBBQBG010000385.1:0-2731 GCA_038317285.1 Burkholderiales bacterium
GGACATTCCCATCTTTAGTCGCATCGTTGCAGTGGCCGATGTGTTTGATGCACTGACATCCGAGCGCCCCTATAAAAAGGCCTGGACTCTGGAGGCTGCTGTCGACTTTTTAGTCAAGGGTTCGGGCGCGCATTTCGATCCGCAGTGCGTGCAAGTATTTCTGGACGCTTGGGACGATGTAATGGCAATTCGTGACCGCTACCAAGAAGAAACACCGTAGCGCGGGAAAAATTGTTGATACGCGTTTGCTACATTTAGAGTAGCAACAGGCCCATATTGCACGAGGGCTATTGGCAAAATTACCGAATGACCAGTACGGGAATACGAGTGTGCGTAAGCACATGCTGGGTCTCGCTGCCCATTAACAAGCGTCCTATGCCCTTGCGGCCGTGCGATGCCATAACGATCAGATCGCACTGGTGCTTGGTAGCCGCTGCGATCAGCGCGTCGGACACGACATCCGACGTGACGGTGAGTGTCTCAGTGGTCACGCCCTTCTCTGACGCGGCCTGTTTGACCGCATCCACCACCGTCTGGCCTTTGTCTGCCCATTGTTTCTCGACCAACAGCATTTCTTCTGGCAGCAGTGCCACCCCACCTTCAAAATAGCTTTGGGGGTAGCGCGGGACCACGTTGACTGCTACCAGCTTTGCTTTGCACAGGGCGGCCAGTTCTATGGCTTTAGCCGCCGCTTTTTGTGACAGTTCCGAGCCATCGGTGGCGATCAGAATACGTTGGTACATGGGTTCTGCTCCTTGGAGGGTTGTAGATCCGCAGCTTACGCCGCAGTCGCTTGTCGATCCTTGATGTATGTCAAGACTCCGTGGGGCGATAGTCCGCATACTTGACTGCAATGCATTTATACGCTTCTGTGTCACACACTTTGCCGGACTCGGTGCCGCCCGGACTTGGGTCCGCGGCAATGCTTCCGCACCCCAGTATCGCGTTGGGACTGCTGGACGACCCGCAAGAGTGGAGCGCCTTTAGCCGCCCCTCTAACCTCGGTGAAGCCTGCTGGGAATCCAGCGTGGTTGTCGAAGGCATGCATTGCGCGGCATGCTCCCTGACCGTGGAGGACGCGCTGAAGAAGGTGCCTGGCGTACTCAGTGCGCAGGTCGGCGCGGCCAGTCACCGAGCCAAAATTGTCTGGTCTGCCACACAAGTCTTGCCATCGGTGTGGATGCAGGCGGTGCAGGCCAGCGGCTATCGCGCGGTACCGGCCAATGATGTGTTTGCCAGTGAACGCCGCAAACAGGAGACGCGCCAGGCCCTTTGGCGCTGGCTGGTGGCAGGCCTTTGCATGATGCAGGTCATGATGTACGCATATCCGGCATACATCGCGCTACCGGGCGATCTCAGTGCAGAGATGGAGCAACTGCTGCGCTGGGCCTCATGGGTGTTGACACTGCCGGTCATGCTGTTTTCTTGTGGCCCGTTTTTCCGCCATGCGTTGCGGGATCTTGCCAATGCCCGCATCAGCATGGATCTGCCCGTTGCATTGGGCATTGCCATCACCTTTGCCGTCAGCACGGCTGGCACTTTCGAGTCACAGGGAACGTTTGGTCGTGAGGTGTACTTCGACTCTCTGACCATGTTTGTGTTCTTTCTGCTGACCGGGCGCTGGCTGGAGCTGCGCCTGCGTGACCGTACGGCCGGCGCACTTGAGGCACTGATGAACCGACTGCCGGACAGCGTAGAGCGCCAATTGCCCGACGGGCAATTTGCCCGCGTGGCAGCCCGGCGCGTGCAGGTAGGCGACGTGCTGCGCGTACACCCCGGCGAAACATTTACGGCTGATGGGGTGTTGACCACTGGGGCAACACGGGTGGACGAAGCCTTGCTAACGGGCGAATCGCGCCCACTGGCGCGCCAGGTCGGAGATGCGGTTTGGTCGGGCAGCCACAATCTTACCGGCACCGTGCAATTGAGGGTTGAGCGCGTGGGTGGCGCAACCCGCTTTGCGCAAATCGTCACTTTGATGGAAAGCGCATCCGCCACCAAGCCGCAAGGTGTGATGCTGGCAGACCGTATTGCCAAGCCGTTTTTGCTGGCCGTGTTGCTTGCCGCTGCGGGAGCCTGCGCCTGGTGGTGGGCGCGTGACCCGGGCCATGCACTGATGGTGGCGGTGGCGGTGTTGGTGGTGACCTGCCCTTGCGCTCTGTCGCTGGCAACGCCGGCTGCCATGCTGGCCGCGGCCGGAAGCCTGGCGCGTGGCGGCGTGCTGGTGCGCCGCCTGCAGGCTCTGGAGGCCTTGGCGAAGGTTGATACGCTGGTATTTGATAAGACCGGCACGCTGACCCGCGATGCCATGGTTCTCGACGCCGTAGAGACGCGCGCCGATGTGCGCGAAGACCAGGCTCTGGCCATGGCCGCCGCATTGGCACAACATTCGCTGCACCCGGTGTCTCGTGCACTGGTGGCTGCGCAGTTGCGGCGAATGGCCACTTCCCCGCAAATGGCCCCAACGCCTGCGATCTGGACGTGTGATGCCGTGACTGAAAGCGCTGGGGAGGGGGTCGCTGGCTTTGCGCAAGACACTGCCCCAGCCGTTGCCGACGCACTTCCTGTGGCCCTGCGTTTGGGCTCTGCTAACTTTTGTTCGGTTCCTCCACGTTGTGTAGCGGGCTTGCAAGTCCATTTGCGGGACGACCAAGGCTGGCTTGCAAGCTTCATACTGCAAGAAGAATTGCGTCCACAGGCTGCAATTGTGGTTGCCGAGTTGAAGGATTTG
>JBBQBG010000386.1:0-2702 GCA_038317285.1 Burkholderiales bacterium
GACATCCGCCCCATAAAAATATTTATTGGAGAGGACTGTCGCATTCCAGGGAGCTACCGCGTCTTAACCACTGAGCAGGCCCATTTCTTGAGCTGCATGCCACCTACTGACTAGGAACTTTTATGTTTGTCAAACCTGTACCGACACGTTTTATTGCCAAAGCCCTGACCGCGCTTGTCCTTTGCTGTCTCGCAAGCACCGCGCTGCATGCCGAGGGCAAAGACCCGGAGTCAGACCGATCTTCCACTACCCAAAAGCTGGCAAGCTTGCCCACCGTGGCGCTGGCTGCCCGGCCCATGGTCACGGTTTACGAGGTTACCTCCAGCGTGTCCGAGATAGAAGCCCGGGCTGCCACGGCCATGTTCACCACTGCACTCGTCAAGAGCAAGCAATTCCGGGTGATGGAGCGCAGCAAGATAGCCAACGGTGTCGCCCGCGAACGCGAGATGAACCAGACTGGTGTGTCCAGCGGCACCAGCGCCACGAAACAGATCAAGGGCGCCAATGTGATTTTTGAGGCCACCATCTCCGAGGCTACCGCGTCCAAGGCCAGCAGCTCTGGCGGCTTCTCTATCGGTGGCATGCAGCTGGGTGGGGGCGGCACCAAGGACGAAGTGGGCATGGATGTGCGCGTGCTATCGGTCGGTACGGGCGAGGTGCTGGATGCGATCAATGTGCGCAAGGAGGTGGCCAGCACCCAGAGCAGCGTCAGCGGCATTGGCAACCTGTTGGGCACATTGGCAGCGAACAGCGGCCAGGACCTGGGCGGCCTGAACCCCGATGCGTCCTTTCAGTCCGCCCGCAAGGAAAGCATGGACCGCGCCATGCGTGCGGTGATGGAGCAGGCGATTTTTGAATTGGCACAGCGCTCCAGCCAGTGGGTGGATGAGTAGCCTGCAGCAGGGCAGTACCATGCGTCGCCTTATGCCCCTCCTGGCTTGCGTGGCCGCATTGGGCTCTGTGCCCGCGCTGGCCGCAGACCGCGATGAACTCACGCCCAACACCTACCGCGATGCCCCGCTGCACCGTCCTCCGCACGGCGTAAAGCCCCTGCGCTTCCAAGCACCGCGCAGCCAGTTGCTGCAGCCATGGCGCTGCAGCGGGATCGATGTTTATGGACGCCCGTCTGTTGAGAGGGGGTGCCCATATGATCCGCGCTTTGCCCCAGATCTTTTGCTGGACCCGTTTGTCACCCTGCGGTTGATGCGCCCCCTGCGCCTCGTGCCGCCCAGCGAGTATCCCGGTGACACCCATCCCGACGCGCCTCCCACCGGTGCGCCGCCAAGCCAATTGCCAAAGACCTACCCCGCTAACCCGTTTCCTATGTTTGAGAGGTGATCACCATGCCAACCCCCAATCTCCATTCGTTGTCGTCTGCTCGCAGTCTTGTTGGCGCCCTGCTGCTGGCCGCAAGCGCACTGGCCCAGGCCGCAAACCCGGTGCCGGTCAAAGATCTGAAAGGCCTGACCGACCCTGACGGGCTCAAACGCTATACCGGCTCTGTGTTGCTGTACCGCGATGACGCAGCGTATGACGAGTTGAAGTTTCCGCTGGGCAAGGTCACGTCCAAAGATGACCAGGCCGTGGCCGCGCGCAGCCAAGATCGCTCGGGCCAGCGCACCACGCTGCAATACCTGACCCCAGCGGGCAAGTCGCCGCTGGAAGTGGTGCGCAACTACCAGCAGGACTTGAAGGCGGCTGGCTACAAGCCCACCTTCGAATGCACAGGCGACGCTTGCGGCAGTTCGGATTGGATTCGCCAGGGCTACTTTGTCGCTACCTTGGTGCCCGGCTCGTATTGGAGCAATATTGGCGACAACACCCCGGCGGCTTGCGGTGGTGGCACAGCTGTTGGCGAATTCCGATACGCGCTGCTGGACAACGCAGCCTCCGGTTCCACCGTAGCTGTGATGGCCTGGCGCCCGGGTGATTTGTCGGTGTACTGCGATGAGGCCGAGTACAAAAAACGTACCAGCGTGGTGGTCGTAAAGATGGACACCAAGGCGCGGGAACAGGCCATGGAAACGCTGTCCGCCAGTGAGATGGGTAAGAGCCTGGACGCCAGTGGCAAGGTGGCGGTGTATGGCATCTTGTTTGACACCAACAAGGCCGACATCAAGCCCGAGAGCCGCGCGTCGCTGGAGCAGATCGGCGCGATGCTCAAACAGCAAACTGGCCTGAAGCTGCACGTGGTGGGCCACACCGACAACGTGGGCACGCTGCCCGCCAACATCGACCTGAGCAGGCGCCGCGCAGAGGCTGTGGTGGCAGCGCTGGCCAGCAGCTATGGCATTGCGCGCGACCGCCTCACCGCCAACGGCGTTGCCAGCCTTGCGCCGGTTGCCAGCAATGGCGACGAGGCAGGCAGGGCCAAGAACCGCCGGGTGGAATTGGTTTTGCAGTAAATCTCACACTAGCTCAAGGCGAATGTTGCCATAGCCATCGTGCAATAATCGTGAGTAGCTATACATTTGATAGTAGATGGACGGTGTATTGTCAAAAGGACAGTGCGCCTTTCGCCTGCGTCCCGTTGGCTCCAGATCGGATGAGGAGGGTGGATTGCCTTTATCGACCAGCGGCCTCACAATCTTCGGCAGCCCGCACGGGCTGGCATGGCGCATTCGCGTTGTGCGCCGCAAACCCTGTTTGGAGAACCCTATATGAGAGCGCTATTGCCCTGGGTGTTGTGCTGTCTAGCGACC
>JBBQBG010000387.1:0-2637 GCA_038317285.1 Burkholderiales bacterium
GGTGCTCCAGCGCATCAACCAGGGGCTGCGGAAAATTCCACATGCGGGCGTAGCCCGCGCCCACCGAGGCATAGCAGTAGCCAAACTCGCGGCGTTCCATGCGGGCTCGGCGCAGGTCAAGTGGCGGCACATCGACATTCATCACCGCCATGGCATCTGGCATGGCCAGGTGCATGGCCAGCTCGCCAATGGCATGTACAAGGCCGCAGGTGAAGGCGGCTTGCTGGTTCAGGCGCACCAGGCCAGCCAGCGCCCGCGAGACCTTGCCGACATTCAGGCTGTATTGCCAGAACTGAGCAAGCTGGATACCGGGTACGGCTTTGGGGGAGGAGACACCAGCGGCGGCCTGCGCCATGGTCTTGACGTGGGCCAGCTCTAGCACGGCGAGCGCTTCGGATACGCTGCTGATCTTGCCTTGCAGTTGAAAAAAATCAGAATTAGCCAGTTGCAGCAACCGCGTGGTCAACGCCGGATCTGTGCTGATGAGCTGCGTGATCTTGCGCAGATCAACCTCGGGTCTTTCCAGCTCGGTTAGCAGTAGCGCCACCACCTTGGGGATGCTGGGCAAGTTGAACTGCTGCTCCAGCAGCTCGCTGAGTTTCATCGCAGGTTATCTCCAGGCATCAATCGGACCCACGTTATTGGATGCACCCATTATGGCGTACACCCGTGAGCCGATTTGACGGAGCTGCCCTGGACTGTCGCCAGAAATTCCAACTTTCACGTTTCGAAGCATATGGGGCAAAACAACCCTATCTGCAGTCGGGTAGGTAGGCAGCGAGATTACAGTTCAAAAATTCGACCGACCCATGAAAAAAGGGGCCAAAGCCCCTGTTTTCGCTGCAGCGCTGCAAAGCGTTATGATTTTTTGGCTTTGCGGCGCCGCGCGACAGTACCCACCAGCCACAGACCTGCCAGCAACATCGCGAACGACTCTGGTTCGGGAACAGCGGACGTAATCGACACGTTGTCGATAGAACCACCGTATGAATCTGATTGCCCCACTGCCTTGAAGACGAGTGCCTGTGTGACTGCACTTTGGACGTTGAACTGTGTCGTGAAGTGTTGCCAGTTCGTCGCACCTGGAGCCGCCCAATTGCTCAAAACCGTACCCGAGAAACTATTACCCAAATCCCATTCCAGCATATTGGTGTTGTGATTCCGGCTTCCATTGTCCGGGCGGGCTGCATACCAAAAACTCAGCAGGTAGCGTCCGGCGTGCGCAAACGTGATGTTTTGGCTCATCGCGCTGTTCTGTGTAGTGTCCAGCTCCACAAAGTTCACGCCATCTTGCGCAGAGCCAGATACGTGGTTACGCAGTTCGATGCCATGGCTGGTACCGGTCCAACCGGTGAGGTTGCTGTAGATACTCCACGAATTGGCGGGTTGCGCATTGGCTTCAAAACTGCCATTGACCACCAAATTGGAGCTTGCCTGTGCGCCAAAGGCCGCGCCAAGCAGGGCTAACGCAGCAAATGTTTTGTGAATCATCATCAATATTTCCTGTTGGGTTCTTGGCAGTCAGGCGAACCGGCCAACCGCAATATGTAACATATTGTCACAAATCAATGCCACATTGGCGATAGTCCATACGGACTAACGGGCACCTGAAAAGTGTGAATAAATTCACGGTTTACCAACTGACATTTGCCGCCGGCGGTTACGCCAGCGGGTTCCCTATCGCTTGAGCTTCGCAAAGGCCGACGCCATGGCCGATGCGCCCAACGCACCGGCTCCCTGTCCGCCAGGCGGGTTGCTGTACTGGCCTTGGCCTCGACTGGCACCCTGATAACGGTTATCCCCTACCCTGTCCCCTGCCGGGCGGGCTGGCGCAGCCCCAATCTTCATCGTCAGCGCGATACGCTTGCGTGCCACGTCCACCTCGACCACCTGGACTTTGACAATGTCGCCAGTCTTGACCACCTCGCGTGCGTCGTTGACGAACTTGTGGGCCAACTGGCTGACGTGGACCAAGCCGTCCTGGTGCACTCCCAGATCGATGAAAGCGCCGAAGGCCGCCACGTTGCTGACGGTGCCCTCGAGAATCATGCCTTCCTTCAAATCCTTGATGTCGTCCACGCCGTCGTTGAAGCGGGCTACCTTGAAGTCTGGGCGCGGGTCGCGGCCTGGCTTTTCCAGTTCGGAGAAGATGTCCTGGACGGTGATGACGCCGAATTTCTCGTTCGCGAACAGCTCGGGGCGCAGCGTTTTGAGCATGTCGGCGCGGCCCATGATCTCGGCCACCGGCTTGCCGGTTTTGGCGATGATCTGCTCAATGACCGGGTACGTTTCGGGGTGCACGCCGGTCATGTCCAGCGGGTTGTTGCCACCGCGAATACGCAAGAATCCTGCCGCTTGCTCAAAGGTCTTGGCACCCAGGCCGGTGACCTTCAGCAGATCTTGCCGGCTGCCAAACGCGCCATTGGCTTCGCGCCAGCGCACCACGGCCTTGGCAACTGTGCCCGACAGTCCCGAGACTTTGGAGAGCAGCGGCACACTGGCCGTGTTCAGGTCCACACCCACCGAGTTCACGCATTCCTCCACCACGGTATCCAACGTACGGGCCAGTTCGCTCTGGTTGACGTCGTGCTGGTATTGGCCCACGCCAATGCTCTTGGGATCAATCTTGACCAGCTC
>JBBQBG010000388.1:0-2596 GCA_038317285.1 Burkholderiales bacterium
CACGCGACATGCTGGCCAAGGCCGGTGTGGGCGTGCAAAGCATGCGCTGCGGCTGCCATGTGCCGTCCGTATATGCCCAACTGGAGCAACAGCCCCCAGCCGGTGCGGTGTTTGACGAAACGTACAACAACTGCAGCGGCAAGCACGCGGGTTTCTTAAGCTACTGCGTGCAACACAGTTTGCCGCTGGATGATTACATTGACGCGGGCCACCCGCTGCAGCAGGCGGTACGCCGCGATGTGGCGCGGGCGGTGGGCATGGAGGCGTCAGACATGACGATGGGCATTGACGGCTGCTCCGCCCCCAACTACGCCATGCCGCTGTGGCGGCTGGCCTATGGCTATGCGCGACTGGCCAGCGGCGCGCAAGATGCCGAGTTTGGTCATAGTTTTGCGCAGCTGAGCGAGGCGATGACGCAGCATCCGGACCTGGTGAGCGGCACCGGCCGCAACGACCTGGCTTTTATGCAAGCGGGGCGCGGCGACTGGGTGAGCAAAGTGGGGGCTGACGGTGTGCAAGTGGTGGGCAGCAAGAGCCGGGGCGAGGCCTTTGCCATCAAGATCATTGACGCCAACAAGCCCGCGCTTTTTGCCGCCAGCGTGGAGGTGATGGAGCAGTTGGGTTGGTTGGATGACGCGCAGCGTGAAGCACTAACACCCTGGCGCGCCCAACCCATCGTCAACCTGCGGGGTATTTTGGTTGGCGAACGCACCCCGGTTTTCAGCTTGCAAACACCATGAACAAAAAAGTCAGCCTGATTGGTACACCCACCGACATTGGTGCGGGTATGCGCGGTGCCAGTATGGGGCCTGAAGCTCTGCGCGTGGCGAACATTGCCCAAGTGCTGGCCAGCCATGGGCTGGAGGTGCTGGACCGTGGCAACTTGACAGGCCCTAGCAACCCCTGGCTACCGCCGGTAGATGGCTACCGGCATCTGCCAGAAGTCGTGGCCTGGAACCAAACGCTGCACGATGCGGTGTATGCCGAACTGCAAGACGGACGCCTCCCCATCGTGTTGGGTGGCGACCATTGCCTGGGCATAGGCTCGATCAGCGCGGTGGCGCGCCACTGTCGCGACGTCGGCAAGAAGCTGCGTATTGTGTGGCTGGATGCGCATGCCGACTTCAATACCAACACGCTTACGCCCAGCGGCAATATCCACGGCATGCCGGTGGCTTGCCTGTGCGGGCATGGTCCCAAAGAGTTGATTGAGATCGGCGGGCACGTTCCCGCCATTTCACCCAAGTGGATTCGCCAGATCGGCATCCGCAGTGTGGACGAAGGCGAGAAGCGCTTTGTGCACGAGCAAGACCTGGAGGTCTTTGACATGCGCTACATCGACGAGATGGGCATGCGCGCGGCGATGGAACTGGCCCTGGCGCAGATCGACACCAACACCCACTTGCATGTGAGTTTTGATGTGGACTTTTTGGACCCCGAGATTGCCCCGGGTGTGGGCACCACCGTGCGCGGCGGGCCAACCTACCGCGAAGCCAAGCTCTGCATGGAGATGATTGCCGACACTGGGCGTCTGGCGTCGCTGGACATCGTTGAGCTCAACCCCGCACTGGATGAGCGCAATCGCACCGCCCAAGTGGCGGTGGATTTGGTGGAATCGCTCTTTGGCAAGAGCACCCTTATGCGGAAATAGTTATTTAATTTCAGTGCGGACAATGCGGCCGGCTTGAATCTGGTCCACGCCCTTGGGGTTCTCCGCCACCCATTCCACCAAGGCATCCAGGTCCACACCGAGATTGACCTTATCGCGGCCTTGGCGGAACACGCTGAAGTCATCGCCGCCCTCGGCCATAAAGTTATTCACCACCACGCGGTAGTCTTTGGTGTCTACCAGCGGCTGGCCGTCCAGGGTCAGGCTATCCAACTTGGAACTGCCATCTGCGGCCTGCGACCAGTGAAAACGAAAGTTGTTGGAGACCTGCGCAAAGCGCCGTGGCGCGGACGTCTTCGGCAACTGCCGCACAACCAATTCGCGTAGCTGGGCACCGTTCAAAGTCATCACCACCAGTTCATTGCTAAACGGCTGAATCGCAAACAGATCGCCCATGGTGACCGGCTTGCCGGGCTCTATGGTCAGGTCCGCGCGAATACCGCCTGAATTGATCATGGCAATATCTGCTGTACCGCGCTTTTTGGCAAAGGCCAATTGAGCGTCGGTAATTAAATTGCCCAAAGTTGAGTCACCGTAAGGTGCGACAGGGTTGCGCACAGCGCCGCTGGTCAGCGTGTTGATCGGACGATTGCGCACTGCATTGGTCAACTCGGCCGCGCGCTGCACCAGCGCGGCAAAAGCGGGGTTGGGCGCGTTAACGCCCTGCAACACCGGGTAATTGACTGCTTGGGCCTCCACCACTTGGCCCGTTGCTGTCACCTTGAGGCGGCTTTCCGTGACCCAGCCGCCAAAGCTGCCGGCTTGCACCAGCAAGCGTCCGTTGATCTTGCAGGTATAGGCGTTGTGGGTGTGGCCGCTGATGATGATGCCGTAGGCCGGATCCAGGCGCTGCGCTACGTCGATACCGCGCCCTCGTAAGCCCTCGCAGGCGTAACTCGAATCGTTGGGGCCGCCTTCAGTCACAGC
>JBBQBG010000389.1:0-2507 GCA_038317285.1 Burkholderiales bacterium
CTTGTCGATGATGCCTCTCTCAACCGTCACCAGTTCTGAAAGCGGCACGAGTTGTCCATTGGATGCCCGCAACGACAGCCCCAAGATGCTCTCCAGACCCACCTGCCGTTCCAGCGGCAGCTGGATGCGCACGGGCACCGGGTACTTGCTTTGGCCATCGTGCAGGTAGGCCGCATCGACCCCACTGAGCGCACCCGACACCGTCTGTGCGACGGCAGCTACGGGTATGCCGAGCGATTCAGCGCGCTGGCGGCGCACCCGCAAGAATGCACGGGGCGCGTCTTCGCGCAGGCTGGTGTCCACGCCCACGATGTCGTTGGTGGCCGCGAACGATTGGGCAATGCGTGCGGCCAGGGCCTGGCGCCCTGCCTCATCGGGGCCATAGACCTCTGCCACCAATGGCGACATGACGGGCGGGCCGGGCGGCACTTCCACCACCTTGACGCGTGCACCGTGCTGCAAGGCAATTTTCTCGAGGTCAGGGCGCAGGCGCTGCGCAATGGCATGGCTCTTTTCACTGCGGTGGTGTTTGTCCACCAGGTTCACTTGCAAATCACCTTGCTCGGCATCTGCGCGCAGGTAGTACTGGCGCACCAGCCCGTTGAACGTGATCGGCGAGGCCGAACCGGCATAGCCCTGGAGGTTCAGCACTTCGGGCTGGCGAGCCAGAAACGCGCTCAGGTCTTGCAGCGCAGCGGCCGTGTCTTCCAGCGGGGTGCCGGCTGGCATATCCACAATCACCTGGAACTCGCTTTTGTTATCAAACGGCAGCATCTTCAGGACCACGCCCACCATAGAGCTGGGCACCAGTGTCAAACTGACCGACATCAGCAAGGCCACCACAATGCCAACCAACAGATACCAACGCTTGCGGCCGCTGTGCAGCAGGGGCATCAAGATGCGGTCAAAAATGCGTTGAACCTTGCCCGGCTTGCTGTCGCCCTTGTGTGGCGCCGCGTGCCCAGCGCCATGCTCTCGCATGAGTTTGAGAGCGAGCCATGGCGTGACGGTGAACGCAATCGCCAACGAGATGGCCATGCCCAAACTGGAGTTGATGGGGATGGGGCTCATGTACGGCCCCATCAGGCCCGACACGAAGGCCATCGGCAGCAATGCGGCGATGACGGTCAGCGTGGCCAAGATGGTGGGACCACCCACTTCATCCACCGCGCGGGGAATGATTTCTTTGAGCGAATCGTGGGGCGTGAGCTGCTGGTGGCGGTGGATGTTTTCCACCACCACAATCGCGTCGTCCACCAAGATACCGATAGAGAAGATCAGCGCAAACAGCGATACGCGGTTCAGCGTAAAACCCCAGGCCCACGACGCAAACAGCGTTGCGGTTAGCGTCAAGATCACCGCAGCCCCCACAATCACGGCCTCGCGCCGACCCAGGAAGAATCCCACCAGCAAAATCACCGAACCGGTGGCAAAGGCCAGCTTCTGGATCAGCTTGTTGGCTTTCTCGGCAGCCGTCTGTCCGTAGTCGCGGGTGATGGTTGCCTGCACATCCGATGGGATGACCGTGTTGTCTAGCAAGTCCAGCCGCGCACGCACGGCACGCGAAACATCCACTGCGTTTTCGCCCGGCTTCTTGGTGACCTGAATCGTCACAGCTGGCATGGATTGGCCGATGGCCTTGCCAGTGCAATCGGCGCTGGGGTCGGCGGCGCCTTGCATGAACCACACGTAGCGCTTGGCCTGTTGGCTGCCGGTGGTCACGGTCGCCACATCCCGCAAGAAGACAGGCTTGCCCAGGTTGACCCCGACGACCATGTCGGCCACGTCGTCTGCATTGCGTAAAAACTCACCGGCTTCCACGCTGAGCATCTGCGCACCGGCTTGGCCCGCGTTGCGCTGCATTACCGTACCAGCGGGCATGCCGAAGTTGGCAGCAGCAATCGTTTTTTGCAGGGTGAGCAGGTCTACGCCCCGGTCCCGCATGCGGGTCGGATCGACATCGATCTGGATCGAGCGACCCGGACCGCCAATCGTGGTTACTTCGCGCACGCCCGCTACCGACTTCAGCTCGCCTTCCAGCGTGTGGGCCACAGCCTCCAGGTCGCTGGCGGGACTACCCTCTTTGCTCCACAACGTGATGCCTACTACCGGTACATCGTCAATCCCTTTGGGTTTAACGATAGGGGGCAAAGTGCCCAGGCCAGGCGGCAGCCAGTCCTGGTTGGCGTTGAGCACGTCGTACAGACGCACCAGTGCTTCGGTGCGGGGCACGCCCACTTTGAACTGCACGGTAAGCACCGCAACCCCGGGGCGAGCGACCGAGTAGGTGTGTTCGATGCCTGCGATTTGGCCCAAGACCTGTTCCGCCGGCTTGGCCACCATGTTTTGCACATCGGCACTGCTGGCACCCGGAAAGGCGATCAGCACATTGGCCATCGTCACATTGATCTGCGGCTCTTCTTCGCGCGGCGTCACCAATACGGCAAACAGACCCAGCAGCAATGCAACCAGGGCCAGCAAGGGTGTGAGTGCGTTGGACTGAAACG
>JBBQBG010000390.1:0-2471 GCA_038317285.1 Burkholderiales bacterium
GGCCATGACGCCCGCCTCATACGCCAGCCGCCCAGCGCGTATGCCCAGCCCAAAGGCGCGCGCCATGCGCACCGGATTTAGCGCCTTGGAGACCGCAGTGTTGAGCAGCACACCGTCCAGCCCCAGCTCCATGGCCTGCACGGCGTCCGCCGGTGAACCAATGCCGGCATCGACGATCAGCGGCACACCGGGCAGGCGCGCACGCAGTGTGCGCAAGGCACCGGGGTTGACCAGGCCCTGGCCCGAGCCAATGGGTGCGCCCCAGGGCATCAAAATCTTGCAACCCACGTCCAGCAGGCGCCGGCAGCTGACCAGGTCGTCGGTGCAATAGGGGAAGACTTCAAAGCCGTCCTTGACCAATTGCCGCGCGGCGTCTACCAGTTCAAACGGGTCCGGCTGCAGCGTGTGTTCGTCGCCCACCACTTCGAGCTTGATCCAGGGGGTGTCAAACAACTCACGCGCCATCTGGGCCAGTGTGATGGCCTCACGTGCGGTGCGGCAACCGGCGGTGTTGGGTAACAGGTGGGCACCTGTCGCCTTGATGATGCTGAAGAAGTCACCCTCGGCAGACACATGGGCTCCCGCAGCGAGTTGGCGGCGCAGGCCGACTGTCACCACCTGCGCACCCGATGCCGTAATGGCTTGCTGCAAGATGGTCGGTGAGGGGTAGCCTGCCGTGCCGAGCAGGAAGCGGCTTTGCAATTCGCGTCCGCCCAATTGCCATGTGATTGCGTCTGAGCGACCCGGCGGCAGCGGATTCTGCTCCGTGTCCCCCGCCCGCCTTGCGGGCTCCTCCTTTACCTGCGCAGAACCCACTACCACCGGGTCTTCCTGGTGTTCGAGCATGGTTCAACCTCCTTCGATGGGTTGGAATGTCACGATGGTGTCGCCGTCCATCAGAGCCTGCGTGGCGCGCATAGCGCGGGGCACAAAGTGACTATTCAGTGCGGTCGCGACGGCTTGGGGAAATTGGCCCTGCTGATCCACCCACTGCGCGAGCGTGTGGGCTGTGGTAGTGTGCGCAGCGCCATTCACGACCAGGGTGATCGTGGGGGTGCTGGTATCTGCCACGGTGGCGACTCCACTTACGGCTGTGTTCACGATAGTCCCCCTGCCAGCGCCTCTTCCACCATGGCCGGTGCCACCAGCCAGCCGTGTCGGTACAGGCCGTTGATGCGGGTCATACCGGGGACACGCGTCAGCAGCGGCAGGTTGTCGGGTAACGCGGGGCGCAGGTTCGCTTCGGAATGCACCACGCGCGCTTCGGCCAACTCGGGGATGACGCTGTGCGCCGCGCTGAGCAGCTCCAGCGTGCTGCGCAGTGACACCGGCGAGCGGTCTTCGCTCTCGATCTCGCTGGCGCCGACCACCAGCATGTCATCTGCACGTGGCACGATGTAGACGGTGTGCCGCGGATGCATCAGGCGCACCGCCCGGCTAAGTTGGACGCCTGGTGCATGCAACCAGAACACCTCGCCCCGCACACCGCGAACCGGCAATTGCGGGCGGGCACCGATGCCGCGCACATCAAACACATGGTCAAAACGCAGACTTTCTCCTTGTTGGGGTTGCGCCAGTCGCAGGCCTTCGACCTGTTCACGGCGATGGGATGCCTGGGTTAGCACGCGCAGCATGCCAGGTTCCACCGCGTGCACGGTAGAACGCCAGTGCCAGTGCGTGCCCTGGCGCGTGGCCTGCGCCGCCAGTGCGTGCATGGCCTGCACGGTGTGGATCTGACCCTCGCAGGGCAGCAGCCAACTTAACGACGGGCCGCCGATGGATGGCTCCAGCTCGGCCAGACGTGCGGCGTCCAGCAACTCCGGTTCGTAGGGTGGCTCAGCCTTGGACTGCAGCAATCCAATCACCCGCTGGGCTGCGCCGGCATCCCCACGGTGGGCCAGCAGCAGGCTGCCTTGCAGGCTCAAACCCACCGGCTCGCCCAGACCGTGCACGATGGACGGCCACAGGTAGCAAGAGCGCAGGCCCCAGTTGAAAACCCGCGCGTCGGCACACTCCAGCTCGGCCACCGGGCTGAGCATGCCCGCCGCCGTCCACGCCGCCGCCTCGGTGCCGGACTCGGCCTTCGGGCCGGGTCCGCTGGCCGGGTCAAACACATCCACCCGGTGCCCCGCGCGGCTAAGTTCCAGTGCCAGCAAGCGGCCCAACAGGCCCGCACCCGCAATGCCAATATGCATGTCTGTTCTCCGTCTTTAGCTTGCTGTCGCGCGAATCAAGCCTTGCTGATAGGGATGTAGATTTCGCTGCCGGCCTTCTTGAAAGTATTCGACATGCTCTGCATGCCATCAGTCAAAGCCTGCTCGTCGCTAACACCCAGGCTTTTGGCGTACTCGCGCACTTCTTGCGTGATTTTCATCGAGCAGAACTTGGGGCCGCACATCGAACAGAAATGCGCCACCTTGGCACCATCAGCGGGCAGGGTTTCGTCGTGGAACTGCTTCGCGGTGTCCGGG
>JBBQBG010000391.1:0-2466 GCA_038317285.1 Burkholderiales bacterium
TGGAAGTTGCCTTCAACCAAAGCCGCGCAAGCGTGCGTTCCTCCGCAAAACGGACAGGGCAAGCCGCTCAGTTGGCGAAATGCGCACAAAGGCATATGGCCTACTGAAAGCAGGAGGGGTGCGCCCCCCAACGCCAGCGGCCAGCCCAAAGTCACAATCGCTCGCCACTGTCGCTCGGGCCTACTCAGCAGCACGCCGGTTCTGGCGTCACTGGCGGAATCAGGCATGCGTAATTGCTGCGGACGCGGCACCACCGTCGGTCAATTGCTTGGCCATGTGGTAGCTGCCGATGAATCCGATGGGCAGCGTCAGGATGATGCCAATACCGCACAAAATGCTCCCGATGGAACCCACGATGCCCAGCACCAGTGCGCAGAAGAAAGCGCTCAGCAGGTTGGCCTTGACCGCATCAAACGCACGCTTGATGGCGTTAACGCCATCCTTCTCGCCCACAGCAACCAAATAAGCCGCAGTAGGAACCAATGCCATGACTAGCAAGCCGGGAATGATGCACAGCATGAAGCCAATGGCGACGATGATGCTGGACAACAAGACGGCCAGCAGGGCGGGCACCAAATCGTCGAAGCCTTTAAACACGTCAGCGATCTCTGCCTTCTGACCCTCGTCTTCGCGTTTGATCATACGCATATAGCCCACCATCATGGGGCCGGTCAACAAACCGGCTGTCGCACCGCCCACGATGCCGATCAACAGTGAGGTCACGATGTGGGTGACCGGGTCTTTCTTCAAACCATTGATGCCAGCAGAAACGCAGGTACCGATATCGGGAGCAGCCATGTTTACACCTCTCTCTTGATTGAACAGCGGGTTGGAAACGGCCATGCTAACACCACGAAATGGCGTTTGTACAAAATCCGCGCGCAGTCAGACAAAGAATTTGCTACAAAATTAATAGCTTACAAGGTAGATTGCACGAGGGCTAGAACCCTGTTTAAGCACAACCCCGGGTTGGGTAGGGTGCCTGTCCACCTCGGCGCGGGGACAGGCCGCATCAGGTCAGTGCCGGAAGTGGCGCACGCCACTGAAGACCATGGAAACACCGCGCTCGTTGGCAGCGTCAATGACTTCCTGGTCGCGCATGGAGCCGCCGGGCTGAATGATGCAGGTCGCACCTTGGTCGACAACCACATCCAGGCCATCGCGGAAGGGGAAGAAGGCGTCGCTGGCAACGGCCGTTCCGGCCAGTGACAAATTGGCGTGACCGGCTTTGATGCTCGCGATCCGGGCCGAGTCCAGGCGGCTCATCTGGCCAGCGCCCACGCCCATGGTCATGCCGCCCTTGCAGAAAACGATGGCATTGGACTTGACGTATTTGGCCACCTTCCAGGCGAACAGCAAGTCGTTCAATTCTTCGGCCGTGGGTTGTTTGGTGGTGACGACCTTCAAATCGCTCAACGCCAGTTCGTGGTTGTCCGCCGTTTGCAGCAAGATGCCGGAGCCAATGCGCTTCATGTCCACCGCGTTGCGGCCGTTGTCCCAGTCACTCGTACCGCCCTTGGGCAAATCGATCTGCAGGATGCGAACATTGACCTTGGTCTTGAACACTTCCAGCGCCGCGGGGGTGAAGCCCGGGGCCATCAACACTTCGACAAATTGCTTGGCAATTTGCTGCGCCCCCGCTTCATCCAACACGGTGTTCAACGCGATGATGCCGCCAAAGGCGGAGGTCGGGTCGGTCTGGAAAGCCTTGCTGTAAGCCTCCAGCGCATTGGCGCCCACGGCCACGCCGCAGGGGTTGGCGTGCTTGACGATGACGCAGGCCGCAGTGTTGCTGAAACCCTTGACGCATTCCCAGGCCGCGTCGGCATCGGCAATGTTGTTGTAACTGAGCTCTTTACCCTGCAATTGCTTGGCGGTGACCAGCGAGCCCGGTGCCGGGTACAGATCGCGGTACAGCGCAGCATGTTGGTGCGAATTTTCGCCGTAGCGCAGGTCTTGCACTTTGATGAAGCGGCCGTTGGACTGGCCGGCAAACAGGTCCAGTTTGGGAGCGGCATTACCTGCCGGAACGCCGTCGCCCAGTTGCACGGAACTGAGGTAATCGCTGATGGCGCCGTCGTACTGGCTGATGCGGTTGAAGGCCGCCACGCTCAGGCCGAACTTAGTCTTGTCGCTGACTTTGCCTTGGGCCTTGAGTTCGTCAATCACGGTGGCGTATTGCGACGCATCGGTCAAAACCGCCACGTCTTTCCAGTTTTTGGCTGCGCTGCGCACCATGGCGGGGCCACCAATATCGATGTTTTCGATCGCGTCTTCCAGCGTGCAGCCGGGCTTGGCCACCGTCGCTTCGAACGGGTAGAGGTTGACCACCAATACGTCGATGGTGTCGATCTTGTGCTCGGCCAGCGCCGTCATGTGCGCCGGCACATCGCGGCGCGCCAGCAGGCCACCGTGCACGCGAGGGTGCAATGTCTTGACGCGCCCGTCCAGCATCTCGGGGAAGCC
>JBBQBG010000392.1:0-2263 GCA_038317285.1 Burkholderiales bacterium
TGGTGTTTGCTATCAAAAGGCTAGTGGGTAGCGTAGACTCCACGAGGGCTAGCGGCGAGTTTGATGTAAAGATCACGCAGCTGATGGACCAGTACCGGTCTTTGAACGCCTTCCCCGAGAACCGCGCGGTGCTGCAAGCGCTGAAGGCGCAGGGCATACCCACCGGCATCCTGAGCAACGGCGATGCCGCCATGTTGAATGCGGCGCTCCAGTCCAGCGGTCTGCACACCCTAATTGACCATGTCATCAGCGTAGACCCGGTGCGCAAATTCAAGACCCACCCCGACGCCTATGCCTTGGGCGAGCAAACCTTGGGCCTTCCCGCCGCCAGCATTCTCTTTGTCAGTAGTAATGCATGGGACGCGCTGGGTGCCACCTGGTTCGGCTACCAAACCCTGTGGGTCAACCGTACCCAACAGCCGTGGGAAGAAATTGGCCCGCAGCCCAGCTATGCGGGCACATCCCTGAGCGACGTGCTGCGCGTGCCTGGCCTGGTGCCATCTACCGCGAACCCCGTGTGACAGGCTTGGACATCGTGCTGATCGTGCTGGGCGGCTTTGCCGCCGGTGCTGCCAACTCGGTCGCAGGCGGAGGATCGTTTTTCTCGTTCCCCGCAATGTTGGCTGCCGGCGTGCCACCGGTGGTGGCCAATGCCAGCAATTCGGTGGCGCTATGGCCGGGCAGCTTGGCTGCCGCCTGGGGCTACCGCAGCGAACTTGCCCGCTTGCGCCCCCAGCTGCTGGGCTTGAGCCTGGCCGCGCTGATCGGTGGCATGGCGGGTGGTCTGTTGCTGCTGGCCGCAGGCGACGCGCATTTTGCGCAGTTGATACCGTGGTTGCTGGCGTTTGCCACCGGCTTGTTTGCCGCCAGCCCGCAGATTGCCACGTGGCTCAAACATCGGCGTGAACGCCAGGCACCGGCCAGCGCCACGGACAAGCCACCCCTAGCGGCACCGACGCATTCAGTTGCAGGATGGCTCGCGCAGTGTCTGGTCTCGGTCTACGGCGGATTCTTTGGCGCCGGCATGGGCATCTTGATGATGGCCAGCCTCTCCATCGCCGGGCACGAGGACCTGCACGAAGTCAATGCCCTGAAGAACTTGTTATCTTCGGTGGTGTACAGCATCACGGTGCTAACCTTCGTCACCGCAGGCGCCATCAGTTGGCCGCACACCTTGGTCATGCTGGTGGCGGCCAGCGCGGGCGGCTACATAGGCGTACGCTTGGCACGCAGGTTGCAGGGCCCCTGGCTGCGCCGGATCGTCATCGCCGTGGGCGTGACCCTTACCACTTACTATTTCCTCAAGACGCCTGGCTGATACCGGCCGCACATTTTTAGTTTCCAGTTCACTTTACGAAAAGAACCCCACCATGACCACTACTGAACACACGACCGAACGTACTTTTGCCCACGGCCTGCAAGTTGCCAGCAACCTGCACCGCTTCATCGAAACCCAGGTCTTGCCCGGCACCGGTGTGTCGCCCGAGACTTTCTGGAAAGGCTTTGACGCCATCGTCGCCGATCTGGCCCCCAAGAACATCGCACTGCTGGCCGAGCGCGACCGCATTCAGACCGAGATGGACGCGTGGCACACCGCCAACCCCGGCCCCATCACCACAGGTGATCCGTCCAAGCCCAACGACATGACCCAATACCGCGCCTTTCTGCAAAAGATTGGCTACTTGGTCGACAGCCCGAAAAAGGCCAAGATCACCACCACCAATGTGGATGCCGAGTTGGCCAAGCAGGCCGGCCCGCAGCTTGTGGTGCCGGTGCTGAACGCGCGCTACGCATTGAACGCAGCCAACGCGCGCTGGGGCAGTCTGTACGACGCGCTGTACGGCACGGATGTGATCTCGGAAGACAAGGGCTGCGAGAAGACCATTCAGAAGAACGGCAAGACCGTCGGCTACAACCCCCAGCGCGGCAAAAAGGTTATTGAATACGCCCGCAACGTGCTGGACCGCACAGCCCCGTTGAAGAAAGGCTCGCACGTGGGCTCCACCGGCTACCGCGTCAGCAAGGATGGCCACCTGGTCGTGTCGCTCAAAGACGGTGGCACCTCCAAGCTGCAAGACAACAGCCAGTTCATCGGCTTTCAGGGCGAACACAAAGCGCCCTACAGCATCTTGTTGCAGCACAACGGCCTGCACCTGGACATCATCATCAACCGCGACACACCCATTGGCAAGACCGACGCAGCAGGCGTGAGCGACCTGGTGCTGGAAGCCGCACTCTCCACCATCCTGGACCTGGAAGACTC
>JBBQBG010000393.1:0-2156 GCA_038317285.1 Burkholderiales bacterium
GAAATGATGCGGCTGCCGCGCTCAGCCCGGATCGCGTAGGTGACAAACCGCTCGCCATTGTTGATGTTCCAGATGTGCCCCTGCTCGTTTTCACCCAGGTTGGCGGCGTCCAGCAGGTCTTCGTCGATGGCGCAGGAGCCCTCGTAGTTGAGTTCGCAGTGCGTGACGCTGGCGCGGTGGATCTTGGATTTGAGCAGGGTTCTGAACATGGCTATTGGCAAGTGAATAGGAGGACCGGCGGCCAGATGTGTACCATCAAGGCCGCCCCAAACAACGCCGCGTAGTGTATGGCACCGCGCGGCCCGCTTTTTGACCCCATTACCTATGCAAAAGTCATTTGATTTCTCTGCCCAGTCCCTCGAAAAGCTAGCCCAGTCTGACGTGGCGCGCGCCCTCGCCGAGGACGTGGGTGACGGCGACCTGACCGCCGGCCTGATCGACCCCACGCGCCAGGCCCGCGCCCGCGTACTGTGCCGCGAAAGCGCCGTAGTCTGCGGCCAGGCCTGGGTGCAGGCGGCGATTCTGGCGCTGGACCCCAAAGCCCGGATCACTTGGTATGTCCAAGACGGTGGCCGCTGCGAGGCCAACCAAGTGGTGTTTGAGGTCCAGGGCAACGCCCAGGCGCTGTTGACGGCCGAACGCACCGCGCTGAACTTCCTGCAACTGCTCAGCGCCGTAGCAACCAAGACGGCGAAGTACGTCGCGGTGGTGGCTGGCACACGCGCCGCCATCGTCGATACGCGCAAAACCCTGCCAGGTCTGCGCCTGGCCCAAAAATACGCGGTGCGCTGCGGCGGCGGCACCAACCACCGGGTCGGCCTGTATGACGCGGTGCTGATTAAGGAAAACCACCTCGCCGCGGCCGGTGGCATACCCCAGGTGCTGCTACAGGCCAACGAAATCGCTGCCGAAGCGAGTTTTGTGGAAATCGAGGTGGAAACCCTGGCGCAACTCAGCGAAGCGCTCGATGCCGGCGCCCGCATGGTGCTCTTGGACAACATGGACATCGCCACGCTGCACGAGGCCGTGCGCATCAACGCGGGTCGCGCCATCCTCGAAATCTCAGGCGGAGTCACGTTGGACGGCTTGCGCGCACTGGCCGAAACCGGTGTGGACCGCATCTCCATCGGCACGCTAACCAAGGACGTGCAGGCCACGGATTACTCCATGCGTTTTGACACCTTTGCCGGAGCCCAATGATGCAAACCATCACCATCGCCGTTGACTACGAACAACCCGATACCAACACCAGCGGTGAGGCCGGCACCTGCAGCACCCGCCACGCCTGGGCCCGCGTGCCGGTAGAGCCCACGCAAGTGGAACGCGCCGCGCTGAAAGACAAGGTACGCCGTCTACTGAAGGAGAAGAACGCCGTCATGGTGTCGCACTACTACGTGCACCCCGACCTGCAAGACCTGGCCGAAGAAACCGGTGGCCTGGTCAGTGATTCGCTGGAGATGGCTCGCTTTGGCCGCGACCATGCGGCGCAGACGCTGGTGGTGTCGGGTGTGAAGTTCATGGGTGAGACCGCCAAGATTTTGTCGCCCGAAAAGCGCGTGCTGATGCCCGACCTGGACGCCACCTGTTCGCTGGACCTGGGTTGCCCGATTGACGAGTTCAGCGCCTTTTGCGATGCCCACCCCGACCGCACCGTGGTCGTTTATGCCAACACCAGCGCGGCGGTGAAAGCCCGCTCCGACTGGCTGGTCACCAGTAGCTGCGCGCTGGACATTGTGCGCGCCCTCAAGGACAGTGGCCAGAAAATTCTGTGGGCACCCGACCGCCACTTGGGCGGCTACATCCAGCGCGAAACCGGCGCCGACATGGTCTTCTGGAACGGTGCCTGCATCGTCCACGACGAGTTCAAGGCGTTTGAGCTGGAAGCGCTTAAAAAGGATCACCCCAAGGCCAAGGTGCTGGTGCATCCCGAATCCCCCGCCGACGTGGTGGCGTTGGCCGACGCCGTGGGCTCCACATCCGCCATCCTGAAAGCCGCGCGCGAGATGGATGCGCAGGAGTTCATCGTCGCCACCGACAACGGCATGATGCACAAGCTGCGTATGCAAAACCCCGGCAAGGTCTTCTATGAAGCGCCCACTGCTGGCAACAGCGCTACGTGCAAGAGCTGCGCCCACTGCCCGTGGATGGCGATGAAT
>JBBQBG010000394.1:0-1935 GCA_038317285.1 Burkholderiales bacterium
GTGCCATCGCCACCGCATTCGGGGCTCTTGCATTCAAACAAGGTCTTGCCGCCCTTGGCCGTGGCATCGTTCTGGTAGTTGCGCACGGCTTGCAATGGCGATATGTTGTCGGGTAGCAGGTAGACGATGTGGCTGCGCTTGCCTTCCAGCGCCTTGCTTTGCGCGGGTTCGAAAACCATGTTGTTGTGCGCATCGCGCTTGGCCTTGTCGGCAACCGGTTTGAGTGGACCAAGGGGCAGCTTGAGCTCGTCAAAATCGCGGTTGTCTTGCGATACGATGAACGATCCGGCAAAGCGGCCGATCAATGGCGAATCCTTGGCGCCCGGAATATCGGCCTTGGGAATGGTGGCATCCGCCAGTGCAGCGCCAGCTAGCAGCAGGCCCGCGAGTGCAAGTCCAAAACGTTTCATGTCAATGCTCCCTTGTTGTGTTGATAAAAAGTATTTGCTATATATTTAATAGCTGTGTGTGCAGTGCCGGTGAGGGCTAGCGGCCAATCTCTCTAATATGGATTTCTAAAACCCAGCCTGGCCATGATCTCGGTCTCGCGCAGTTCCATGACCTGTGCGTCTTCGTCCAGCTCGTGGTCCCAGCCTTGGGCGTGCAGCGTGCCATGCACGATCAGGTGTGCGTAGTGGGCTTGCAGGGTTTTCTTCTGTTCCTTGGCCTCTTGGGCGATCACGGGGGCGCACAACACCAGATCGGCGCTGACTACGGGCTCTTGCGCGTAGTCAAACGTGAGCACGTTGGTGGCGTAGTCCTTTTTGCGGTATTCGCGGTTCAGCGTCTGGCCCTCTTCGGCGTCGACGATGCGCACCGTGATCTCGGCATCCGTCTGCAGCGCATGGCGAATCCATTTCTTGACCATGTGGCGGGGCAGGGCGGCGCGGTGCTTTTCGGGCTTGGCGACAGCGCTGAATTGCAGGGAGAGTGTGAGTTCGGGCAGCATGGTCGGGTTCACGTTTTGTTGGAGGGGCGGCGGCCCGGCGTGCGCAGCTTGGGCAGGCCGACGCGCGGCAGTTCCGGCTCTTCCTCGGGGATGGCAATGGATGGCAACTCGGTCAGGCGTGCGGCGTCATACGCATCCACCACCCGGGCCACCAGCGGGTGGCGCACGATATCCACGCTGGACAGGCGGGTGATAGCGATGCCGCTGACCCGTCGCAGCACGCGCTCGGCATCGACCAGGCCGCTGAGCTGGGTCTTGGGCAGGTCGATCTGGCTCACATCACCCGTGATGACGGCCTTGGCACCAAAGCCGATGCGGGTCAAAAACATTTTCATCTGCTCGGGCGTGGTGTTTTGCGCCTCGTCCAAAATCACAAAGGCATTGTTCAGCGTGCGCCCGCGCATAAAGCCCAACGGGGCGATTTCCAGTTGCTGTTTCTCGAACGCCTTGTGCACCTGGTCATAGCCCATCAGGTCGTACAGCGCGTCGTACAGCGGACGCAAATAGGGGTCGACCTTTTGGTTCAGGTCACCGGGCAGAAAGCCCAGACGCTCGCCCGCCTCTACTGCCGGGCGCGTGAGAATGATGCGCTGCACCGCGTTGCGCTGCAAGGCGTCCACAGCAGCGGCCACGGCCAAATAGGTCTTGCCGGTACCGGCCGGCCCAATGCCAAAGGTGATGTCGTGCTCGGCAATATTGTCCAGGTACAGCGCCTGGTTCTTGCTGCGGGGTTTGAGGTCGGCGCGGCGGGTGGCCAGGCTCGGGCCATCGCCCTCACTGGCCGAGCCATCCCCTGACAACATGAGCTGTACGGTCACCGCGCTGATCGGCTTGGCTGCCAGCTCATACAGTGCCTGGATCAGGTCCATGCCGCGTTGCGCCTTGGCCTTGGCGCCTTCGATCTTGAACTGCTCGTGGCGGTGGGCGATGCGAATGTCCAGCGCCACTTCTATGGTGCGCAGGTGCTCGTCGGTCGGGCCGCACAG
>JBBQBG010000395.1:0-1932 GCA_038317285.1 Burkholderiales bacterium
CGGGCAAAGGTGGGCGTCACCGCCAAGCGCAGTTTGCGCTTGCCCGGCGCGGCGGCCGAACTGGGAAATTTTTGCAGGTTGTTGAGGCCCTCGCGCACGTGGGCCAGGTATTCGCTGCCCTCGGTCGTCAGCGAAAAGTCGGCGCGACCAAACAGCTTGGTGCCAATGATCTGCTCCAACTGGCGTACCCGGTGGCTCACCGCGCTGGGGGTCACGCACTGTTCTTCAGCCGCCTGTGTCACACTGCGAAGGCGCGCCAACGCTTCAAAGGTTAACAAGCATTGGATGGGTGGGATGCGCGCTGCACCGCGCGCAGCGGCGAGCGTGGGGGTGGTATTCATCGGCTCACTATAATCCGCCCGCACTCGCACCGTGCCTTTTGTCTCCAACACTCTATAAGAAGGAACTGCCGTGTCCGACACCCTGGCTGTATTGCCGCAGTACCTCATCCCCAAACAGGCGATCACCGCCCTAGCCGGAAAATTGGCCAGTGCCCGCGCCGGTAGCTCGACCACCTCGGTGATCCGATGGTTTGTCAAACGCTACCAAGTCAACATGGCCGAAGCGGCCAACCCCGACATCGCCAGCTACGCCACTTTCAACGACTTCTTCACCCGACCGCTGCGCGACGGTGCCCGCCCGCTGGCACAGGCGGACCTGGTGTGTCCGGTGGACGGCGCCATCAGCCAGTTCGGGCCCATCCGCAAGGACCAGATATTCCAGGCCAAGGGTCACAGTTATTCCACCACGGCGTTGGTGGGCGGCGACGCGGCACTGGCAGCTGAGTTTGAGGACGGGCATTTCGCGACGCTGTACTTGAGCCCCAAGGACTACCACCGTATCCACATGCCCTGTGGTGGTGTGTTGCGGCGCATGATTTACGTGCCGGGCGATCTGTTTTCGGTCAACCCGACCACGGCGCGCGGCGTGCCCGGCCTGTTTGCGCGCAACGAACGGCTGGTCTGTGTGTTCGACTCGGCACAGGGCCCTTTTGTGCAGGTGCTGGTGGGCGCCACCATCGTAGGCAGCATGGCAACGGTGTGGCATGGGCAGGTCAACCCCCCGCGCCCAGGACATTTGTGGGAGCGTTTGTACAAGGACGGTGGGGTGAATCTGGCCCAGGGCGCCGAGATGGGACGATTCTTGCTGGGGTCTACCGTGGTACTTTTGTTTCCGCGTGGCCCGTTGGATTTCAGCCCGCAGTGGGCCCCTGCAGGCACGATCCGAATGGGCGAAAAAATGGGCGCACGGACACAAAAAACCCGGCTATCCTGATGCTTTGGCATCTTCCAGTCTTAGGAATCGCATGATGGAATCCGATCCAACAGAGAGCTCGCAGCCCGCATTGTCTGATTCGATCACCGAGGTTCGATTCCCTCCCAAGAATCCAGCAGTGAAGGCTTTGAGTGGCATTGCGCAGGCCGTCCGTGAACGCTTGATCCAATCCACCGGTTCGACCGCAGACGGCATGTCGGTACGTGCCAGTTTGCGTCTGGCTTTTGCCATTGTCGTTACCGGCGCCTTGGTAATTGGCGTGTTTTCGCTGTTCCAGATGGGGCGCCTGAATGCCTCAACCAAAGTTATTTACGAGCAGGAATACACGGCTGGGCAGGCCGCTGAGCAGGTCCGCAGCAACATCTTGCGCGCCAGCCGTGCGCAGACCCAGTTGTTGACGGCCAGCACCGCTGCTGAACGCGAGACCCTGTCCAAGGACATTGAGGCCAGTCTGGTCGAAGTCGGCAAGAGGATTGAGACGATCCGGGGCCTGTCCACCAGCGAAGAATCTGTGGCCACGTCCAAGCAATTGGTCGAGGCCATTGCCAAGTGGTCCAAGCGGCTGCGCGAATTCATGAAGCTGGTTAAAGAACAACCCCTGTCTTTCATGGAAATGAGCCCTGACGTTGCATCCGAAGACGCAGGTTTGGGCAACGA
>JBBQBG010000396.1:0-1809 GCA_038317285.1 Burkholderiales bacterium
GTGGCCTTGACCACGATCACACTTTGGGCATGCCCATCGGTACTAAAACAAGGCAGCACTTTGGCTGCAAACGGCGTGCGGTTTTGAATCATGAAGGTTCTATTCTGCATCCATTTCGCAGGGCATGGTGCCGGCGGAGCCAGCGCGTGGAGCAGTCATGACTGTCGTTGAGCTGCCGCGCCAGCGCGCACGTGACATAGCGGTCTCAACCGCATTGCCTATTCGGATGGCCCGTTCGTTGGCTACCCAATACTGGCGTCGTTCGCACATGTTGGCAGAACCTGCGCATCGACTCAGCGCGCTCAATGTGTTTGACCAGAGCATTGTTCAATGTCTGTTTGCCATCAAGACCCACCTGATGCATGAACCCGCATTGCTTGACGCATTGCATGCGCAGGTGGCGGAAGTTGGTGCGGAGATTAACCACGCTGGCTCCACCATCTTTGCTCACACGTGCCTTGAGGCGCTGAAGGTCCAGGCGGACAGCGCCACCACGCTCGACGCCAGTGTTTGGGGCGAGCACTTGTCCACCGAACCCGACGCCGTGTTTGACGCCCTGCGATTTTGCTTCAACGAAACGCTGGCCGACCACCTCACCCCGGGTTTACGACGGGCTTTCGACGCCCGCCACCCGGCGCTGCTGCGCTTGCTGATGCGCTTGGGTGTTGCGCGCCCCGGCGTGTCAGAAGCCTACGCCCAAACCTTGGGCGAGTTGGTGAAGGGCATTCCAGGCGGGCTCGCAGCCTTGTGCGAATGGCGGTGTACCAGTAAAGGCGATGAAGCCAAAGCCGCGGCAGCGGTCCACGCACATGACGACACCGACGCGGCTTTGCTGACTCTCGCGCTCATGAACAGCCGCCAACTGGTGCCCCTCGCTACCGCGGCGCTTGCGCACCATCCCTTGCCCCATGCTGCCATGGCACTGACTGCCGGCAGGGCCGACGCAACTTTGCGCAGCGCATTGCAGACCCAAGCACGTTCAGCGTCTGGGCCAGGCTGGCCTCTGGTTCAGCAGTTGTATGCCAGCGCGTTGCTTGGGGACGCTGCGCTGCTCGAACAACTGGCCATTGGAATGCCCTGGTCAGACTCTGAGCACTGCCGCGCGCTTGCCGACTGCGTCGCGCTATTGGCCGGTGCGCCGTGCGACGCGCTGTTTGATCAAACCCTATCCGCCGAACAACGACAGAACTTGTTGCGCACCACTTTGCGATCCATTCCTTCAGGCCAAGACCCGGTTCGCCTGGCCCAACCCCGCGCAACTACGCCGCTGCTGGAAGACACCGTTCAAGTGGTGGGAGCGCCCTTGCGCCACCTGCTCTACTGGGAATACATGTGCCAAACCCCTGCCGCACTGTGGATCGAAGCCGACGACCTTGCCGTAATACAAGGCCTGGGCCTGAGCACAGCCACTGCGCTTGAACCGCTTACCCGAATGGGGCACCACGCGCGATGAACCCGCTGATCATCTGCGCCACTGGCGCCTGCACTCCCATCGGCACCCGTGCCTGGCAAACCGCCAGCGCCTTGACGGCACAACTGTCGGCCTTCACACGCCAACCTATCGCCGGCCAAATCGACCACCGGGCAACCATATCGCGGGTACAAGGTATCGAATCCGAATGCACCGGCGTAGATCGTCTGATTCGGCTGGCAGCACCCGCACTGTACGAGGCACTCAAAGCCGAACCGACTGCACTACCGTTGGACCGCCCTATTCCCCTGTTTATAGCGCTACCCCAATTGCCGACTGAACTCGCCGCCTTTTGCGATCCGCAACGTTTTGCCCTGGAGTTTCCACGCGCGCTGGAC
>JBBQBG010000397.1:0-1575 GCA_038317285.1 Burkholderiales bacterium
GTATTCACAGCGTGGATGACATGACGCCGCTGGACGCGCTCAAGGTGGGCCTGGTGCAATGCCTGGGCATGATTCCGGGCACCAGCCGCAGTGGAGCGACCATCATCGGCGGCATGCTGCTGGGCTTGTCACGCAAGGTAGCGGCCGAGTTCTCGTTCTTTTTGGCGATACCCACGCTGGTGGGCGCAGGCGCCTACAGCCTGTACAAGGAGCGCGCCATTTTGTCCATGGCTGATGTACCCATGTTCGCCGTCGGCTTTGTGGTGTCGTTCATCAGCGCCTGGCTTTGCATACGCTGGCTGCTGCGCTTTATTGCCAATCACAGTTTTGTGGGCTTTGCCTACTACCGCATCGCCTTTGGCATCGTGGTGCTGGCCACCGCGTGGACTGGCACGGTGCACTGGGCGGCGTAGTTTTGCCTTGGCGCCGGTCGCCTATTTCTGGCTTTTGGTGTCCATATTGCGCAGCGCCGCCTCGATGGCGGCACCGGTTGCAAGAGGTTTTTCCATCGTAAACAGATGGCTGCCATCGAGCATGAAAATGCGGCCCTTGGTGATTTTCTCGGTCATGGCCATGCCGACTTGCTTCATTTCTTGCGAGGCCAGGCCGCCAATGAAAGCGACCGGGCATTTGACCGGGTGGCGAACCAGCAAGCGGTCCAGGTTGTCGGGCAGGGTGTTGTAGAACTGGGTTTCGATCGCGCGGTCAAAACTCAGCACGCGTTTGCCGTCTGCCTCCAGCGTGCCATGGGTTACGTAGTCCATCAGCACCGCGTCGTCCCATTTGGCAAAGGCCTTTTTGTGGCGGAAGTGTTCGTACGCCGCCTCGACCGATGGCCAATGGTTGCGTCGCCGTTGGCTCACAGCACCGGGCGACAGCGAGCCAAACATTTGTGTGGATTTCATGACGCCCAGCGCCGTGGACCGCCATCCCCCCACAACCGGCGAATCCACGAGCACCACGCCGCGCGCCAGTTCGGGCTTGCGCGCCGCCGCCATCAGGCTCAAGAAACCACCTAACGAATGGCCGGCCAGCCATGCCGGCTCGCCGGTTTTGGCCGTCACTTCCTGCGCAAAGTCCAGCAACTGCTGAACCACATGCGGCCAGTTGTTGCTGACCGGGTAGCGCGGGTCGTGGCCGTATTTTTCAATCGCCTTGACGGCAAAACCGCGCGCGCGCAACTCCTTGAACAAGACCTTGTAGGTACTTGCCGGAAAGCTGTTGGCGTGCGAGAAGATGATGGTTGACGACATGGCCCAATGTGGCTCAGGTAAGGGCTTAGATCAGCTTTTCTTGCGGTGTGGTGATCTTGCGCAGCGGCTGGCTGCGCAGGGAACCCACTAGCAACGGCACAGCGGTCTGGCCACCGTCCCACATGGGGTCTTCAATACTGTCGAAGACTTCGCGCAGCTTTTGGCCCCAGTTGTCGTGCAACATTTTGAAATAGGGGTTGTGTTCATCGATGCACACAATGCGGTCGGTCTGGAACTGGTTGGCCTCATACACCACCATGTCCATTGGCAGGCCGACCGACAGATTGGACTTGAGCGTGGAATCCATGGAGACCAGGGCACA
>JBBQBG010000398.1:0-1563 GCA_038317285.1 Burkholderiales bacterium
GACCACTGCGCGTCGGTCAGGGCCGCGTCATCGTGCCAGGCCTCGATCAGCAGACTGACCTGTGCCTCGTTGGTCCAGGTGCCGCCTACTAGAAATTGCTGCCCGGCTCCCGCCAACGCGGGTTGCCACGGGTTGGTGCTGGACAGATTGGCTCCGGTGTTGATGCTGGCGCTGCTGTCGACATGCTGGTAGGCCCGCAGAGAGGCATGCAACTCGATCGCGTCGCTGGCCACCCATGAGGCGGCCACGCCCAGGCTGCTGCCGGTGTGCTCACCCTGGCGGGCAAAGCCGTGCCAATCCACAGATCCACTGCGCTGGTACAGGCGGGCCGCCAACGCCGCCTCTTGACCGGCGGTGTTGGCTTGCGGTTCCAGCGGGTTGACCCAGACCAAAGACCATGCGGTGTCGGCATCAAAATGCTCGGCCATCAGCAGGGGCCTGCCGGTGATCGCCTCGGCCGCCAGCGTGCGCCGCACTTCTTGTTGCACCACGTCGTTGGGCCGAAAGGCATAGCCTACGTCCCACGACACCACTTTCTTACCCGCGCTCCATTGCCAGCCCAAGGCCTTGCCGGATGCATAGGCTTCGTTGACCCAGCCACTTGTAGCGGTCGATCCACCCTCCGGGCTGCGGGTTTGCAGCGTGGCAACGGCATGGAGCGTGATGCCACCACCCGCGCTGCCAGCAGCCCGCAGCTCCGCCTGCGCGGTGGCTGCCGATGGCTCAACGGCTGCCGTGCCCGGCTGCAAACGGTTGGCATCTGCCAATGGCCCCGCGTCCGCCACTTGGCGCTGCACCCACGCTGCGCGCAATTGGCCCGACACTTCAATGCCTTCTGCACGCGCGACGGCGGGCAACCAGCACACCCCCAGCATTGCGTAGAGGGCCGTCCGATGGAAAGTGCGCATGCTCTACTCCAGTGAAGGGTTGCGGGCCAGGAACATGGGGTTCAGCCATTCGGCGGACACCGTGCGTTCTTTGCGGGCCAGGTACTTGATGTGGGTCTCTTTCTTGTTGCTCAACTGGTCCACCAGCACCATCTCGGACACGATGGTCGGTGCGTTGGGCTTGTCCATCACAAACCGGGCCTGCTTGGCCAGTTTGTCGGACTGCACAAACAGATCGGCCCGCACCGGCTCGTGGTGTGCCTTGCCAATCCACAGCTCAATGCGCTGGTAGGTCACGCCCTTGCGGTTGGCTTGCAGGCTCAGGTGCAGGCAGACGGCCTTGCCCTCGGGCGCGCACGGCTCTTCGCCCACCACCTGGCCGGTGTAGTCGCCGGCCCAGCGCATGGTGGCGATGTCGCCGGTCGAGGCATCGCCCAGCAGTTTTTGCATGGGGGTGATGCGCATGGGGCGCTGTGTGTTGGGCATCAACAGCCAGAAGTCGTCGGCCAACATCAGCACCTTCTGCCCTTTTTCGACCGGGCTTTGCATCAGCACCAAAGACTTGCGTTCGGACTGCGCAAACACGGTGTAGCGGCGTTCTTTGTCCTGGCTGCCATCGGTGTTGAAGACGGTGATCTGTGTGTCGACCTGCAGGTTGTCGGCGCTCATGCGGTAG
>JBBQBG010000399.1:0-1503 GCA_038317285.1 Burkholderiales bacterium
CTCCAGCCAGAAGCGCTGCAACAGATTGCCCAGCACCGTGCTGCGGTAGGCCGCTGTGGCGCGCATGTCGGATATGGGGGCGAACTCGTCCCGCAGGGTTTGTATGGCGCGCTGGATGGTGGCTTGCGTCCACGGCTGGCCAACCAGCGCGGCCTCGGTCTTGCGGGCACGCACGGGCGTGGCAGCCACACCGCCTGCGCCGACGGACGCGCTGCGCACTTGTCCATTCGCAATTTGCAGGTTGAGGCCTAAGCACACAGCGGAGATATCGTCTTCAAAACGCTTGGAAATTTTGTAGATCTTGCTGGTTTCACCGGCAGTCGCCTTGGGCACCTTGATCCACGCTAGCACTTCGTCTGGTGCCATCACGTTCTTGCGGTAGCCGGTGTACAGGTCTTCCAGTCGCAGCTCGCGGTGGGCTAGTTTTTTGCCACTCTGGCGCATCAGCACCACGTTGGCGCCCAGCGCAATCAGCAGCGGCATAGAGTCGCCAATCGGCGAGCCATTGGCCACGTTGCCACCCAGCGTGCCGCTGTTGCGCACCGGCAGGCCGGCAAAGCGGTGGGCAAATTCGGCAAGTTGTTGGCGGTCGGCCACCAGCGCAGCAAAGGCATCGTTTAGCGACACGGCGGCGCCAATGGCGATGTGGTGCGGGTAGTGCTCCACCCGGCGCAGCTCGGTTACCTGGGTCAAGTCCAGCACCTTGGCGAACTGCATGTGCATCTTGGTGACCCACAGGCCTACATCGGTGCACCCGGCGACCAGTTGGGCGTCGGGGTGGCGTGCGCGCTGGGCCAGCAGTTGGGCCAGGCTGCGGGGTAGCATATATGAAGAATCGGCCTCTAGACCTCGTGGTTCCTGCCTGAGCTGCTGCAAAGTTAATAGCACCTCGGCTTCGTTGACGCGGGCAACCGGGAGCGCCTGCATGGCTTGCGCGGCATCCAGAATGGGGCGGTAGCCGGTGCAGCGGCACAGGTTGCCCGACAGCGCACCTTGGGCGTCGTCACGGCTGATGGGTATGCTTTTGCACGTCTTGCTTTGGTATTGACCAAACAGGCTCATCACAAAGCCGGGTGTGCAAAAGCCGCATTGCGAGCCATGGCAGTCCACCATGGCTTGCTGAGTGGGGTGCAGGCTGCCGTCGCCTTGGGCCAAGTCTTCTACGGTCCACAATGCCATGCCGTCAATGGAGTGGGCCAAGCGGATGCAGCTGTTGATGGCGCTGTATTTGAGTTCTGCACCGTCGGCCTCGGCCACGACCACCGTACAGGCGCCACAGTCACCTTCGCCACAGCCTTCTTTGGTGCCGCAGCTGTGTAAATCTTCGCGCAACACTTCTAGCAAGGTGCGGTTGCTATCTACAGCGGGTAAGCTGACAATCTCGCCGCGCCGGAAAAATCTTAAGGGTTTGGTGTGCATGGGCTTCATGGGCATTTCCTAGTCCGTGAGGGTAAATCGGGTGGCCGCTATAGACCATATTCCTTAGGATATGACACAAATTCG